>NZ_JBSFIK010000061.1:41994-42630 GCF_053597535.1 Streptomyces sp. NPDC001348
GAAGTCCGGGCGGTCACCGCCACGCCGGTCATCACGACGGAAGTCGGAGCGCTGGCCTTCGCGGCGATCGTCCCTACGGTCGTCGCGGCCTCGGAATCCGCCTCGGTCGCCTCGGTTGTCGTCCCGCCGGAAGCCACCGCGCTCGGGACGCTCACTGCGGTCGTCCCGTCGGAACCCGCGGTCGCGGTCGTCCCTGCCCTGGAATCCGCCGCGGTCGTCACGGCGACCGTAGCCGCCGCGGTCGTCGTCGCGGCGGGGGCCGCGGGCATCACGATCGTCACGGCGGGCGCCGCGGTCCCGGTCGTCTCGGCGAACGTAGCCGCCCCGGTCACCACGGTCGTTGTCGCGGCGCGGGCCGCCCTGATACGGGCGGCGGTCACCGCGGTCACCACTGTCCCGTCCGCGCGGGTTGCGCTCCGGCCGGTCGTCGGGAGAGTTGGTGGACATCGGTGACTCCTGTCTTCGGTACAACAAGTAATTCTGAAAAACGAAAGGACCCCTGGTCCCAGCGTGAACGCTGGGACCAGGGGTCCTTCCAAAGATTGTTCGGCGGTGTCCTACTCTCCCACAGGGTCCCCCCTGCAGTACCATCGGCGCTGTGAGGCTTAGCTTCCGGGTTCGGAATGTAACCGGGCG
>NZ_JBSFIK010000062.1:0-41988 GCF_053597535.1 Streptomyces sp. NPDC001348
ACCAGTGCGCACCGGCGAACCCGCGCATGCCGATGCTCGACGACATGCAGGAGATCATGCGCACGGCCTACTCCTGGGGCACGCAGGGCCGACCGAACCCGGACAAGGGCCGAACGGCCCTGGCGTGAAGAGCTCCGGTGCCGTTCCAATGACCTGATGAGCCTGGCCGTGGCTCCCAGCCGGGTGCCACGGCCGGGCAACCACCACGTCACCGTACGGAAGCCCGCCATGACCACCGACACCGCTCAGGACCTGCCTGCCGGGCCGCGCCGGAGCATCGAGCTGGACAGTGACGAAGCCCTGCGGCTGCTCGGCAGCGTGTCCCTCGGCAGGATCGTCTTCACCCGCCACGCGCTGCCGACCGTCCGCCCGGTCAACCACGTCCTGGACAACGGCGATATCGTCATCCGCACCCACGAGGGCGCGGCCCTCACCGCGCGCGCCGGGCAGGCCGACGGCCAAGGCGTCGTGGTGGCCTACGAGACCGACGCCATCGACCCCGGCACGCACCTCGGCTGGAGCGTGGTGGTCACCGGTTACGCGCGCCTGGTGACCGACCCGGATGAGCTGGCCCGCTACCAGGCACTGCTCAACCCGTGGGTGCACCGGACCATGGATTACGCGGTGCGCATCCGCCCGGACCTGATAACCGGCGTCCGGCTCATCGCCGACGACGCCTGAACGCGATCCGGCTGCACAGCGGTGCGGCGTGAGAACCCTCAGGTTCCCACGCCGCGTTCAGCGGTTGCCGGCCCCGTTTCGCCGGGTCGCCCGTCAGTCGTGCGGGACCACCGCGACCGGTGCGGTGGCGTGGTGCAGCACCGCGTGGGTGACCGGGGCGATGACCACGCCGATCGCCGTCCGGCGTCGGCGGCGGCCGACCACGACCAAGGACGCGTCGCGCGAGGCCTCCACGAGGTGCGAGCCGGCCTTGCCGACCACGGCCTGTTCCGTCACCTCGACACCGGGGAACTTGTCCCGCCAGGGCTCCAGCGCCTCGGTCAGGCAACGGTGCATCTCCCCGGTGAGTTCGTCGTGCAGTTCGGCGTTGAGGTCGCCGCCATTGTCGTAGTAGGGCAGTTCCGGGCTCCGGCCGTGGACGACGCGCAGCCTCGCGGCACGCTGCGAGGCCGCTTCGAAGGCGAATGCGATCACGGCATCGTTCGGAGCCGAAGAGTTGAGGCCCAGGACGACGTCGCGGAACGGTGCGGCCCCGGATCCGGTCGCACCAGGCTGGTGCTCGTCCTCGGGGCGCAGGCCGCCCCGAACGAGGACGACAGGCCGTCGGCTGCCGGCCACGACCGCGGCGGCGACGGACCCGACAAGGAATCCGGCCACGCTGCCCAGGCCGCGAGAGCCCAGTACCAACAGGTCGGCCGTCCCGGCCGCGCCGAGCAGGGCGGGCACGGGCTCGTCGGTGAGCCGGTCGGTGGAGATCTGCAGGCCCGGGTGGCGCCCCGCGATCGTCGCCTCGGCCTCCCGAAGCATGCGGTCCGCCCAGCGAATCCGCTCGTCCGGGCTCACGGACGGCTGGGGTATCTCGCCCAGAGACACGTACGACTGCCGTCCGAGGGCGTGGACCAGGCGCAGCGGTGCATCGCGGCGCAGGGCCTCCCTGGCTGCCCAGTCGGCGGCGGTCAGGCTTTCCGGGGATCCGTCCAGACCTGCGGTGATGGTGCGGGGCATCTCGGCCTCCTTCGAAGTCACGAATCCAGTGTCGAGGCCGGGCACTTGGGAAGGGAGAGGTCTCAGGTCCCTCTGTGGAGGCCGGGTGGCCCACTCTGGGGTGAACGTGCGGCGGAGATCGGCCGGTTCACAACGCCCGCAGCCCGTGCTCCCGGAACTGCTCGCGCACGCGCTCCGTCAGGTCCGGAGACGGAACGGGTGTGGCGCGCAGCGGGAAGTCGATGCCGAGGGCGTCGTACTTGTGGGCGCCGAGTTTGTGGAAGGGCAGGACGTCCACCCGGTCGACGTTGCTCAGCCCGGCCAGGTAGGCGCCGAGGCCGTCGACGGCGGACGGGTCGTCGGTCCAGCCGGGGACGAGGACGTAGCGGACGTGCACGGGGACGCCCAGCCGGTCCAGGCGGGTGGCGAAGCTGAGGGTGGGCGCCAGCCGGGCGCCGGTGAGCTTGCGGTAGGTGGTGGCGTCGAACGCCTTGACGTCCAGCAGCACCAGGTCGGTGTCGGTGAGGAGTTCGTCGGAGGCGCGCGCGCCCAGGAAGCCGGAGGTGTCCAGCGCCGTGTGCAGTCCGGCCTCCTTACAGCGGTGCAGGACGGAGCCGGTGAACGCCGACTGGAGCAGCGGCTCCCCGCCAGTGATGGTCACCCCTCCCCCGGCCGCGGTCAGGAAACCCCGGTACTTGCCGATCTCCGCCATGACCTCGTCGACCGAGGCCTCCCGCCCGTCGCGCATGTGCCAGGTGTCGGGGTTGGCGCAGTACAGGCAGCGCAGCGGGCAGCCGCTGAGGAACAGGACGAACCGGGTCCCGGGACCGTCCACGCCGGTGGACAGGTCCCAGGAGTGCACCCGGCCGGTCGCCACGGCCGCCGTCGTGACGTTCACAGCGCCCCGTGGAAGGTGCGGCTGATCACGTCGAGTTGCTGTTCACGCGTGAGGCGGACGAAGTTGACCGCATAGCCGGAGACCCGGATGGTCAGCTCCGGGTACTTCTCGGGGTGTTCCATGGCGTCCTCGAGCGTCGCCCTGTTCAGCACGTTGACGTTCATGTGGAAGCCGCCGAAGGTCATGTACCCGTCGAGGATGCCGACCAGGTTGCCGGCCCGCTCCGTGGGATTGTGGCCCAGTCCCTCGGGCGTGATGGTCGTGGTCAGGGAGATGCCGTCGCGGGCCTCCTCGTACGGCAGCTTCGCTACCGACAGGGCCGATGCGACGACTCCGTGCCGGTCCCGGCCGTTCATCGGGTTGGCGCCGGGCGCGAAGGGCTGTCCGGCACGACGCCCGTCGGGGGTGTTGCCGGTGTGCTTGCCGTAGACCACGTTCGAGGTGATGGTGAGGACCGACTGGGTGTGCTCGGCGCCACGGTAGGTGGGGTATTGGCGCACCTTCGCCATGAAGGACTCCACCAGGTCGACGGCGATGCCGTCGGCGCGGTCGTCGTTGTTGCCGTACGCCGGGAAGTCGCCCTCGGTGCGGAAGTCGACAGCGAGTCCGGTGGCGTCCCGGAACACCTTCACCCGAGCGTACTTGACGGCGGACAGGCTGTCCGCGGCCACCGAGAGACCGGCGATCCCGCAGGCCATGAACCGGTGCACCGGGTAGTCGTGCAGCGCCATCTCCAGGCGTTCGTAGGCGTACTTGTCGTGCATGTAGTGGATGACGTTGAGCGCGTTGACGTACGTCCGGGCCAGCCAGTCCAGGACGTGGTCGAAGGCCGCGCTGAGTTCCTCGTAGTCGAGGTACTCACCGGTCAACGGGGGCGTGGCGGGGGCGACCTGTTCACCGGTCATCTCGTCACGGCCACCGTTGACCGCGTAGAGCAACGCCTTTGCGAGGTTGACCCGTGCGCCGAAGAACTGCATCTGCCTGCCGACCGCCATGGCGGAGACGCAGCAGGCGATGGCGGTGTCGTCCCCGGTCCGGGGGCACATCAGGTCGTCGGACTCGTACTGGACGGCGCTGGTGTCGATGGAGACCTGGGCGCAGAACTCCTTGAAGCCGTCGGGCAGCCGGGGCGACCAGAGCACGGTCAGGTTGGGTTCGGGGGCGGGACCGAGGTTGTAGAGGGTCTGCAGGAATCGGAAGGACGTCCGGGTGACCAGGGTCCGGCCGTCGGCGCCCATACCGCCGATGGACTCCGTCACCCAGGTCGGGTCGCCGGAGAACAGGGCGTCGTACTCGGGTGTGCGCAGGAAGCGCACGATCCGCAGCTTGATCACGAAGTCGTCGATCAGCTCCTGTGCCCGGGTCTCGTCGATGGTTCCGTCCGCCAGGTCCCGCTGGAGGTAGACGTCGAGGAAGGTGGAGGTGCGGCCGAGCGACATGGCAGCGCCGTTCTGCTCCTTCACCGCAGCCAGATAGCCGAGGTAGAGCCACTGCACGGCCTCCCGGGCAGTGCCGGCGGGGCGGGAGACGTCACAGCCGTACAATGCCGCCATCCGCGTCAGCTCGTCCAACGCCCTCACCTGCTCGGCGAGTTCCTCCCGGTCACGGATGACCTCGGTGGAGGACGCACAGGCGTCGAGCATGGCCCGCTCGGCCTTCTTGGCCTCGATCAGACGGTCCGTGCCGTAGAGGGCCACGCGCCGGTAGTCACCGATGATCCGGCCGCGTCCGTAGGCGTCCGGCAGTCCGGTGATGACGCCTGCCTTGCGGGCGGCGCGCATCTCCGGGGTGTAGGCGTCGAAGACGCCGTCGTTGTGGGTCTTGCGGTAAGTGCCGAAGACCTTGGTCACGAACGGGTCGGGCTCATAGCCGTACGCCCTCAGTCCGTTCTCGACCATCCTGAGACCGCCGTTCGGCATGATCGCGCGCCTCAGCGGGGCGTCGGTCTGCAGACCGACGATCAGCTCGCGGTCCCGGTCGATGTAGCCGGGGGCGTGCGAGGTGATGGTCGACGGAGTGGCGGTGTCCACGTCGAGGATGCCCTTGCGCCGCTCCTCGGGGAACAGGGCGCTGACCTTGTGCCAGACGGCGAGCGTGCGTTCGGTCGGGCCGGCCAGGAACTCCGGGCCGCCCTCGTAAGGCGTGTAGTTGGCCTGGATGAAGTCGCGTACGTCGATCCCCTCGCGCCAGCCCCTGCCGGCGAAGCCACGCCAGGCATCGGCGGGAGCGTCCACGTCGGGACGGGTTGCCACGGTCATCACTGCCTCCGCATCGTTCGCGACACCGCACACGGACACCTTCCGTGTGCGGCTCCACTGACGATGCTCCTCGCGCACCCCGGACTGGGACAGGGCCTGCGGGAACCCGTCGCCGTGCCGTCCGGCCCTGCATCGTTGGGCCTTTCGGGCCAGGTCGCGGTCTGGACGTCCAGCGGTCAGGCGGAGAGGCGCAGGCCGTACATCGTGCGGCCCCCGGCGAGTTCGCGCCCGGTGACCAGTGCAGGCTCGATGCGCACGAAGACCTCCTCGGGCGAGGGAGCCCAGGAGCGCGGACCGATCCGCTCCAGGCGTGCCGCCTCGGCCGGTTCCGTCACCATCTCGGCCCGGCCGGTGACGACGACGCTCCAGCCGGAGTGCGCGTCCATGTCGGCCGAGTCTGCCTCGAAGGCGACGACCGCGCCGTCGACTGCGCGGGCCAGCTCGGAGGTGGCCGGGGTGCGCAGCAGCACCGCTCCGTCGGCGTCCAGGCCGAAGTTGACCGGCACGACCGCGGGCAGCGCCTGGCGCGTGTAGACGACACGGCCGATGGGAGCCGTCGCCAGCAGGCGCAGGCACTCATGACGACCGAGTTCGCGGAAACCATCGTTCGAGTACATGAGTCAGCCCGTCTTTCGCCCGGTGGCGGGATCACACTCCATGCTGAGCCGCCGGCAGCCCGCGGGGAGAGGGCTACGGGTCCCACCCCGGCCGGAGAGAGGCCCGAGGAAACGCGGCGGCGAAGGGGGGCCGGACGGCCCTTCCGGCACGCCCATCGGCCCGGGTTTCCTCATGACCATGGTCGCAACCCTCATCACATCCGCACCCCGCCACACCGAACGTGTCGTCGGCGGGACGACCGTCGTGGAACTGAGCGGTGAGATCGACATCCTCACGGCACCGTCCCTCGGGGCGCGCCTGGACGATCTCACGGCCGCCGCCCTCCCCGACCTCGTAATGGACCTTCGCGCCGTGTCCTTCATCGACTGCGCCGGACTGAGGGTGCTGTGCCACGCGCGGAACAGGGTCATGGAACGGCACGGTCGGCTGCGTCTCGTCACTGACAGCCACCAGTTCCTTCGTGTACTGAGCGGTGCGGGGCTGGTTGGCGTGTTCGAGATCTACGACCGCCTGCCCGAAGCCCTGACTGCCGTGCCCGGCGGGATTCTCACCGCTGCGACGGGCTGACAAGACCTGGGCGAGCCGCCCGCACACCACACAGGGATGAAGTCTCAGCACCCGTACGGACATGATGTCCCGCGTGCCGCGACGGTGATGGGCAGGGTGGCCTCTGCCAGGGTCCGCTGGATGGCCTCCGATGGCGCCACGCACAACGGAATGACGCTGGTGACCACCGAGAAGAAGGCCGGCTCCACGGTCAGGGTCTGGATCGACGCCCGAGGGAAGGGGCCTTGCACGGCGGCCGAGCGATGTGAGGGGGGAGAAATCTTCCCCCGTTTGCTTTGCTCAGAGGGGGTATGGCTGACCACTTCGCCGCGCGTCGACGGGGACGTGACGGTGGATCAACGGTCGGTGAGTGGAGGTCCGTCATGAGGGCCATGAGTTCCTGAGCGCTGTCCCTACGTCGTACGCGCATCTGCGCTTTCCGTCTCGCCGACCGCATCTCGCTTGCAGCGGCCGGGATCCTCTCCCCTTGCCGGGAGGAAACACCCTGCGCCTGGTCGAGCTCTCAGTTGCGCGCGAGGAAATCACTGATGAGCTTGAGCCACTCCTCAGGGCGCTCGACGAACGGCAGGTGGCCGGTCGGGAGTTCGGCGACCTCGGCGGCGGGGATGGCGGCGACGAGTTCCCTCTGCAGAGCCGGGGAAACGAGTGGGTCGGCGGTGGTGACGACGACGAGTGTCGGTACCGCGATGCCGACGAGGTCGCCGCGCACGTCGACCCTTCGGACCAGGTCGACCTGGTCACCGGTGCCGGCGGGAACGGCGAGAGCGAGCTGTTCGGCGGCGGCCTGAACCTGAGCGGGGGCAAGGGCGTTCAAGGCCGCGGCGCTCAGCGTCATCAGGCTCAGGTACTCGGCGAGGACGGAGTGCTGACCGGATTCGAAGAGCTGGTGCCAGACGGAGGCCACGAGGCCGGTGCGGGTGTCGGTGTGCGCGAAGGTCGCGCTCAGGACGAGCGAGCTCACCCGTTCGGGGTAACGCGCGGCCACGCGGATCGCGACGGGCCCACCGAGTGAGTACCCGCTGACCGCGAAAGTCCCGAGCCCCTCGGCGTCGGCCGCCGCGACGAGCTGATCGGCCAACTCGTCGACCTCCAGGGGACTCTGGGCCTTCGGGGTGGCGCCCGCGCCGGGGTAGTCGACCCCGACGACGGTGTGCCGTGCGGCAAGCCCCTCCATGATCGGCCCGTAGTTGGCCTCGATGCCGCCGCCCGCACCGTGGGCGAGGAGGAGGCCGGGCCCGGTGCCGCGAACCGTACGGGCGAAGGCGGCGGATATCGGCATGGTCATCGGGGTTCCTTTCGTGACGACGGCGGTCGGCGCGGTCCGACCGGCAAGCAAGCTTTAGCGGTCACTAAAGCTGCCGCACCCGGGACGATAACAGAGAGCTTTAGCGTTCGCTACAACCCGCGTTAGACTGCGTTCATGAGCAGCGGACACCCGGCGGCCAAGGCCGCCCCCAAGCGGAGCCGACGCGCCTTCGACCGCGACCAGGCCCTGGCCGCCGCCCTGCACGAGTTCTGGACGCACGGTTACGAGACCACGTCCGTCGCCTCACTCACCGGGGCGATGGGGATCAACCCACCGAGCCTGTACGCCGCCTTCGGCGACAAGCGGCAACTGTTCGACGAGGCCGTCCAGCTGTACACGCGCACCTATGGAGCGAGGCTGCGGCAGGACTTGGACGCCCGCTCGGCCGTCGCCGCGTTTCTGCGACACCTCGCCGCCGACTACACCGACCCGAGCCACCCGCCCGGCTGCTTCATCATCACCGGGGCGACCAACTGCGCCCCCGGCTCGCAGGACGTGAAGAACAAGCTGCGCGCGATGCGTGAGGAGACCAAGGCTTCGATCGCCGCCCGCCTCCGCATCGACATCGATACGGGACTGCTCCCCGCCGATACGGACGCCGACGGGCTGGCGGCCTTCTACGCGGCGGTCATCCAGGGGATGAACCAGCAAGCATGCGACGGGGCGACGCGGGAGACATTGGATCGAGTGGTCGACGCGGCCATGGCTGCCTGGCCGGACACACCACCCCGGACAGGGTCGGCATCGCCGTCCTGACCCCTCCCGGCAACCGCGCCGACACGGGCAGCTTCAGTCCAGCGTTCGTTCTCCGCACCTGCCGCGGCAGGACCGTGGAGAAACCGAGAGCCCCGGTCGGCGACGTACAGGCGGGCGTCAAAGGGCGTGGCGTGTGTTCGTCGACGAGGCCGACCGGGGACAGACGCCCGCTCTACAAGTCGGTGCGACTCCGCGTGGTGAAGACCTGGACCTCGTTCACCTGACCGTCCACCGCGCAACCCCGCAGGAACGCGGGAAGCAGTCCGAAGAGGATGCCGGCCAGGCCGAGGCTGATGGACCAGCCGGCGCCGACCCGGTCCGCGGCCACCCCGGCCAGGAACGCTCCCACGCCCTGCGCCGTCGCGTTCATCGATCCGGCGATTCCCATGCCGCGGCCGCGCTGGTCGCCGGGGAGCAGGTCGACGAAGGAGGACGCCGCGACCACGGTCAGCGCGGCCCACATGGCTCCGCTGAAGCCGAAGGCCAGGATGATCAGAAGGGGGTCGCCCACCTTGAAGACCAGCAGCAACGGCACGCACGGCGCCAGGCAGGCCACCGGGAAGATCCGCGCGTACCGATCCGCGGTCACGTACCTGGCGAAGACCGCCGGCGCCACCACGGGGAACAGACCCTCCGAAGCCATGAACAGCCCGGCCCAGCCGCCGCCGAGCCCCAGCTCGAACACCAGTGGTGCGGCGAGCGCCTTGGGCGCGGTGAGGAACACACCGGTGACGGTGGACAGCAGGATCGCGCGCCGCGTCCGCGACCGCCAGATGAACCCGAACAGCCCGCTCTCCTCGTCACCGAGCGATGGTTCGCGCAGCGATCGGTGCCCGGCTTTGGCGGGGCGTCTCACAGCGCCTCGGTACGGGGCTGACCGCAAGGTTCGCGGGAAGGGACGCTCCCCGGGGACCCTTCTTCATGTGCGTGGCAACGCGCCGAAAGCCGCGTGCGAAGCACGAGAGTTGTCGCCATGGGCGCCCACTGATGTCCACCAGTCTCTCCACGACGGCCGGTTTCCCGTGCGTCGGCTCAGAAGGGCTCGCCGAACCAGCGGTCGAGCGCCGGTTCCAGGTCATCCGCGCCGGCCCAGCACACGTAGCCGTCGGGCCGGATGAGCATCGGCTCTGTGTCGGCGCCCTGGCCCACCCGGTCCACCCGGTCGGACCAGGGGGCGGCGACCTTGGCGAAGGTGTCGGCCGGGTCCAGCAGGATGCCGTGCCCGGACCGCAGTAGTTCGTGCACCCGGGCCGGGCCGAGGTCCAGGTCAGGTGCGGGTCGGCCGACAAGCGCATGGGATTCGCTGCCCGGCATCGGGTAGCGGACGGACATCCCGGACATCAGTTCGGCGAGATAGTGCTGTACTTCCGGCAGTTGGGCCATGGCCGTGAATGTCTCCCGGGCAGCCAGCACGTCAGGATCGCAGGTGCCGGCCCAGTCCATCAGCAGGCTCTGGGCCCGGACGTTGCGCAACACGGCGGCCCCGACCGGATGCCGTTCCGCGTGATACGTGTCGAGCAGGTTCTCCGGTGCCCAGCCATGCACGGCGGCACCGAGTTTCCAACCGAGGTTGAGCGCGTCCTGTATCCCGGTGTTCATGCCCTGCGCGCCGAGCGGAAGGTGGACATGGGCGGCATCGCCCGCCAGGAACACCCGCCCGTGCCTGTACTGCTCGACCTGCCGTGACGCGTTGGTGATACGGCGGGCGTAACGCAGTTCGAGCAGTTGCACCCGCGATCCGAACACGGTGCTCAGGCCGTGGCGCATCTCCTCCTCGGTGACCGGGACCTCCCTGGGCAGTGACTGGCCCGGCCCGCCGAGGACCAGTCGTCGCAGTTGCCTGCCCTGCGGATCGGTGCCGAGCGGGAACAGTGCCGCCCAGTGCCCGTCCTCGCTCCAGGTGTGCGACAGCGGCTGGTCGACGCCGCTCAGCCGCACGTCGGCCGCGATGATCGTCAAGGTGCCGGGCTGGCCGGGAAACCCGGCCCGCAGCAGCGATCGTACGGTGCTGTGGGCTCCGTCGGCGGCGACGAGGTAACGGGAGCGGAGGGTCTCGCCGCTGGTGAAGGTTGCGGTGACCTCCTTGTCGTCCTGGGTGAGGCCGACCAGTTCGTGGTCCCGCCGGACGTGGAGGCCGTGCGCGTCGAGGTGCTGCTCGAAGAATCCCTCGATCACCACCTGGGGCACGGACCGCCATGGCAGCCGGTGCCTGTTGGAGTGGAGCGGGAGCGGGATACCGGCGAAGTGGCCGGTGGTGACGGGGTGATCTCCGGTGGCCAGCAAGGGCTCCAGCAGCCCTCGTTGGTCGAACGCCTCCAGTGTGCGCGACTGCACGCCGCCTGCCTTGGACAGGTCGCTGCGCTGCGACAGCTTGTCGACCAGCACGGTCGACACCCCCGCCAGCAGCAGCTCGTTGGCCAGCGTCATTCCGGTCGGGCCGGCGCCGACGATGAGCACATCGGTGTCCATGGACTCTCCTCTGTCTGTGTTGATCAGGACAGAAGCAACGCTCTGTCGCCCGAGCCATCTGGGCCAGAGACCGGCTCGATTGCGTTGGTATCTGGCACTGTCTAACCTCAGCTCGGTGGAATCCGACTACGACGAGCTCGATCGTCGGCTTGTGCACGCCCTGCAGATCGACGGCCGTGCCCCGTTCAGCACCATCGCCGAGGTTCTCGGCGTGTCGGATCGCACCATCGCCCGCCGCTACGCCCGGTTGCGGTCGGCCGGGGCGGTACGAGTGCTGGCCGGAGTCGACTCGACCGCGCTCGGCGCCACCCTGTGGTTCCTGCGGGTGCGATGTGCGCCCGCCGCGTCGCTCCCGGTCGCCGAGGCGCTGGCCAGACGCCCCGACACGTCCTGGGTGAGCCTCAGTTCCGGCGGCACCGAGATCACCTGCGTGGTCCGTACCGAGAGCGAGGCGGACAGCGAGGCACTGCTGCTGGCCAAACTCCCCCGCACCCCGCGCGTGGAGGGCGTGACCGCGCACTGCTTGCTGCATGCCTTCTACGGCGGTCCGGACAACCTGGTCGGAAAGCTCGGGTCGTTGGACACCGAGGCGATCGAGCGGCTGCGCCCGCCCCCAGTACCGCGACGACGGGGACCTGTGCGGTTCGACGACGGTGACCGCAAGCTCCTCGCCCTGCTCGCTACCGACGGCCGGGCCGGGTTTGAGCAGTTGGCCGCAGCGACTGGCTGGTCGCCGACGACGGTCCGGCGCCGGATGACGGAGCTGCGCGAACACGGACTGCTCTATCTCGACATCGACGTCGACTGGCGCATGTTCGGCGTGCACGCCCGAACCCTGCTCTGGCTCTCCGTCGCCCCCGCACACCTGGAGGAGGTCGGTCAGGCCCTGGCCGGGCATCCAGAGATCGCGTTCGCCGCCGCCACGACCGGCCCTACCAACCTGTACGCGACTGTGGTCTGCACGAACCAACAGGAGCTGTACCGCTACCTGACCACCCGGGTCGCCGCACTCCCCGCCATCACGAACATCGAAACGGCACCCGTGATCAGGACCGTCAAGCAGGCAGCGAACCAGGCTTAGCAACCGGCCCGGCCCCCGGGTGTTTCGATCGCGCAAAGCACACTGCCTGTCACCAGGTGAGCACGCTATCTGTCTCCTGCAGCGCGCGAAGTGTCGAAGCACCATTGGGCCACAGGCGGTCATCGCGCGAGGAGCGAGGACCGGGTTCCGGCACGCCTTCCGGCTGATCCGCCTGTCAGCCGATCCCGCGCGAAACCACCAGACCGCACGCGCCCGACGACGTGTTCTCGCAGGCGGTGTCTCCCGCGGCCAGTACGCCGCGAGTGCCGGGAACACCGTCGATACCGAGGATCGAACTGCCCGCCCTGGTCGTGATGTCCTCGGGCAGCTGCTCGTCGGTCCAGGAGGCGCCGTCCCATCGGGAGAGCACCGTGTGGCTGCTGCCCACGGGCCAGCCCGCGATCCACACCTTTCCCGAGCCGTCCACGCCCGCGGCGTTCACCTCGTCGACGTCGGGCAAGGAGATCGGCTGCCAGGTGCGGCCGTCCCACTGTGCGGCGAGCAGTCCGCGGGGCACCCCGCCGTCGTTGGTCTTGCCGAACACCTGGACCGTTCCGCGTTTCGTCGTCACGATGTGGTTGGCCACCCAGCCGACGTCGTACTTCCTGGGCACGGGGATGGTGTCCACCGTCCAACGCCTGCCGTCGAAGTGGTAGAGCAGGGGCGTCGCGGTGCCGCCGGCGTCGGCCTCGGCGGTGACCCACACGTCGTCGGGGCCGGTTCCCGTGATGCTCCAGGGCTGTACCGGGGCGCCGTTCGGTGCCGGAGGAAGAGCAGTCCGCTGCCAGGTGCGGCCGTCCCAGTGCTCGAGCTGCGCGGCGTTCGCGTTCGTCACCGGGTTCCAGTCCGCGGTGGTCAGCCACACGGAGTCCCGGCCGAACGAGGTGAGATCGCCGACGAAGCGGAGCCAGCCCTCGGCGGGTGCCGGACGCGGTACCCGATTCCACCGGGTGCCGTCCCAGTGCTGGAGCACGATCGGGCCGGCGGTCGCGGGAGGCGCGGCGGCGCCACCGCGGAACCGGCTCGCCGGGGAGCCGGGCAACCGGGCCGCGAGGCGGTCCGGCATCCGGACCGCGGACGCGGAGCCGATCTGCACGTCGGTGTACGTCCCGGCGGCCCAGGCGTCGTCGGGGCCCGAGGCGGTCACCGCGTCGAACTGCGTGGGTCTGCCTTCGGTCGCCGCGGGCCGGACATCGCTCCACCGCCTGCCGTCCCAGTGCTTGACCAGCGGGCTGGTGGAGAGGGAGTCGTCCACCGTTCTGCCGACCGCCCAGGCATCGGTACCGGTCCTCGCGTCGATGTCGAAGAAGTCACCCGACTGCGCCTGGGAGAGCGGTAACGCGACCTTCCAGGGCGTCGGCGCAGGGGCCTTCGTCGCGGGCAGCGCCTGGGCGGCCCACGGTGTGGCGAGGGCGAGGGCACAGGCCGCGACTGCGGTGGCCACGCGGGCGCCGCGTGAGGTGGACCGTCGTACAGGGGTTGTCATCAAGTCGTGCCTTTCGCAGGTGTGTACCCGTGACGGACCCGCCGGTCTCCCACGCGTCCCGGGCCGCCGAGGCGACCAGGGGGATGGCCCTCCGGCGAGGGGCGGGTGGTCCGGCGGTGCCGGGCCCGCGGGGAGGGAAGTTCAGTGCCGGGCGTTCTCCGGAACGGTGATCTGCCGCTGCGCCCATTCCATCCGGGTGGTCGCCGAGTAGGACACGACCGTGCCGGCGCCCAGCCCCGCCTGCCGCGCGGTGGCCGACGGTTCGGCCATGACGGTGAGTTCAGCGAGCAGAGCGCCGGTGGACCGGTTCACGACCAGCCGCTGCTCGACACTCCCCAGCGGGGTCTGCGCGTCGTCGGGGAGCGTGATGGCGATGCCCCTGCGTCCCAGCGGGTCGGTGGCGGAGTTCTGGACGCGGATGCCCGGCAGGTCAGCGAGCAGGCGGTACGCGGCGGCCCGGGTGCCGGGCTTCACCGGCATGGTGATGAGATTGCCCGCCTGGCGCAGCATCCAGGCCGTACGGGCGCCGCTGGTCTCCGCGTCGCCCTCCCGCTCGTACAGCCGCTCCAAGTGTCGGCGCAACCGTGCGCTGTCGGTGGGCAGTTTCCGCAGATCCTGGTAGGAGACGTTGTCCGGGCCGATGGCGTAGATCTTGTCGTCGCTGTCCGTGCGCATGACCATGGGCCGCCCGGGTCCGATCCTGAGCGCGACCTTCATCCGGCCGTCAGTGTCTGCCGGGCTCTCCACTTGTCGCGGTGAACCGGCTGCCCGCCAGCGTTCCTCGTCCGCCGCGGTGCGGGGCCGGGTCTCGGCGTCCAGACCGCTGACCATCAGGCTCCGGGTTCCCGGGCGCACACCCACCGACCACTCCGAGGTCGCGGTGCTCCGCACGGCGAAGCGCCGCCCCGGCTCGCCGACGACGTCCACGTTCTGCGACCGCGTCGTCACCCGCCAGTACGTTCCTTCGGCAGCCGCAGCCTCCGCCGCCCGCGCCACCCCCAGCAGTTCCATACGGCCGGCCGGCGCCGTCGCGGTGGCGGACGGCGGGTGTGTGCCCGCCTGCGCACTCGTGGTTCCGCGCGAGTCCTGCTGGACGAGAGTGCCCGCGACGACCGCGGATGCCGCGGCGGCCGCGACGGCTCCGAGCGGCAGGAGCCGGGGAAGCAGCCGCGTCAGGGGGCGTCCGGCGGACCTCTCCTGCGCCGCGGCCATGATGCGCGACAGGTCCTCGTGCTGCCGCCGGGAGCCCGCCAGCAGGGACGGGTCCAGCTCGGCGGGCCGGGCGTCCGCCAGCGTCCTCATGACGTCGTGACGCTGCGCGGACCGTGGGTGGGTCTTCCTCACGTGAGTGCTCCTTCGCGGTCAGTGCGGCCGTCGGTGCGGCGCGCTGCCGGTGCGGGTGGTACGGACACGGCCTCCAGGGCCCGTTCCAGACGGCGACGGGCCCGGTGCAGCCGGACGGTCAAGGTCGCGGCGGGGCAGCCCAGAACACGTGCGGCCTGCTTGGGCGCAAGTCCGTGCCAGGCGATCAGGGTCAGCAGTTCCCGGTCGGAGGGGGACAGGCTCGCCAGGGCCTGGAGCGCTGCCTCGCGATCGCTCACCCCCATGGCCACGTCCTGCGCCTCGGTCAGGGCGCCGCTGTTGATGCGCTGTGCCTCCTGTGCGGCGAGGGCGTACTGGCGGCTGTCCCGGCGGCGCAGCTCCCGCACCAGGTTGCGGGCCACTCCCAGGAGCCAGGGCAGCGCGGGCTGCGGAACGTCCCGTATCCGCCGCCAGGCAACGGTGAAGGTCTCGCTGGTGATGTCCTCACCGACCTGTCGTCCCACCTGGCTCGTGGCGTAGGCGAGTACGCGCGGATAGCACTCCTCGTAGACGTCCCGGAAGCGTTCGGCTTGGGTCACGCGCCGTCTCCTCGTATCGGCTCTGTCACCGAGAAATGTGCGTGCCGGTCGAGTTATTACAGGCCAAGCAGAAATCCGTGACGACGGCCTCCGCGACGGCTCGGCTCAGCAGGGCGTCCGAGCCGGTCGCACGGTGGCGGGCATGCGCGGCCGGTTCGGGTGCCGGCCTGGGCGAACGGCCTACGGCGTTCCCGTTTCGGCGGTCGCCCGCCACCGGGCCGAGCCGTTCGAGCAGCGCGACCGCCGCAGCAGTTCGGCCGAAGCCACCGCCCTTGTGCGTGACAACTGCACTTTGCGAGGCGGGAGTTCGGGGTCAGTCGGTGTCAGTGGGTTCCGGCATGATCGCGGCATGACTACTTCTGTCGTGGAAGAGCTCGTTCTCCGGACCGCCGCGAGGCATGGCGTTCCCGGGCCGGTCGCACAGGAGCTGCTCGCCGGCTCCCGACCGTGCCTCCACCTGGTCCCTTTCCAGGGCCTGACGCTCGCCCAGCAGGAAGAGGCCCGTCCTGCCGCACGCACGGGAGGCCTCCCCTCCCTGCCGGACGGCGTCGACTGGCCCGACGGGCGCAAACCTCTGGTGCTGACCGTCGACTGCGCGGCGCTCCCCCGTGAAACCCTGGACATCGAGCTGCCCTCCGACGGGAGGCTGTTGTTCTTCACCCAGATCGAGTACGAGCCGGAGTCGTCGGTGGTGCTCCACGTTCCCGTCGGCGTGCGGACCACGGAACGCCCGGCGGCGTATGAGCTCGACGGGGAGCCGGAGCAGGTCAGGGTCTACCAGCCGCATGTCCTGTATCCGGTGCCGGGACTGACCGTCTCACCCGATTGGCGCGACTCCCCGGCGACCAGCGCGTTCCTGGACAGTGGCGCGGACCGGGACGACATCCTGGACGATTTCGAGGACGCCGCGCGGGAGGCGGCAGCGGGCGGCGCCGCACACGGAGTCGCCGTCCAACTGGGCGGTTTCTCCAGCCCTTGGCAGTCAGCTCCGGACGAGGGCGATCTCGTCCTCCTCGCGCAGATACACGGTCAGTCGATCGACCTCGACGTCTACACTCAGACCCTGATCGTCGGCACCCACGAGGACATCGCAGGGCGCCGGTACGGAGCCTTGAAGTTCGAGCAGCAGGTCTGAACAGCCACCGGTTTCCTGACCGCGGCTCCGGCTCCTTCCCTTCCGGTGGGAACCGGTTTTACGGTTCGACTCGGACCGGCGGGTCGGGGCAGCGTGCGGCCTGGCCGGTTCGAGGAACTGCCGCGAGGTGGCCACTTCGCCGCACCGGAGAAGCCGGAGTCCCTCGTCGAGCGGGTGCGCGGAGCCTTCCGCCTCCTCCGCTGACCGCTCGCGGCCGGACTCAGCCCGTCATCACCGCCCGCCGGACGGTGTCTCGCAGTCAGGGCGCGGCGTTCGTCGTGCCGTTGCCGGGGCTCGTCCGCGGTCGCCGCGTAGACGTCGCTGACAGGTGACCACGCCATTGACATGGCGATGACCACGGCCATCACGTCGAACGGGTGTCCGGGTCGACTACTGCGGTGTCTGCCACACCGATGTCCATTCCCTCGACGCTCACGCCGATGGGCTGCTCGTGCCGGGGCACGAGTTCACGGGGGTCGTGACCGGGGTGGGTTCCGAGGTCACGCGGTTCACCGTCGGCGACCCGGTCGCCGTCGGCAACATCGTCGACTCGTGCGGTGTCTGCGTCATGTGTGAAGCCGGTCAGGAGAACTTCTGCCGCGAGTTCCCCACCCTGACCTACGGCGGTACCGACCGTCATGACGGCTCGACGACCTCAGGCGGGTACGCCCGCGAGTACGTCTTCCGCGACCAGTTCGCTCACTGCCTGCCCGCCGGGCTCGATCCGGCGGCCGCGGCGCCCCTCCTCTGTGCCGGGATCACCGTGTGGGAGCCGTTGCGCAGTCTCGGAGTGGGGAAGGGCATGCGAGTCGCGGTCGCCGGCCTCGGCGGCCTCGGGCACCTCGCGGTCAAGTTCGCCGTCGCGCTCGGCGCGGAGACGACGGTCATCAGCCGGACGACGAAAGAACCGCCGACGCAAGCCGGTTGGGCGCCGAGGACCTCGTCGTGTCCGCGGACGCGGAGCAGATGGCCGCCGCCCGGGACCGGTTCGACGTCGTGATCGACACCATCTCCGCACCGCACGACATCGGTCCGTACCTCGGGCTCGTCGCCGTGGACGGAACCCTCAGCCATCTGGGTCACCTGGGACCCGTTACCGTCCGCACGATGGACCTGCTCGTGGGCCGCAAGAAGCTGGCCTCGGCCGGCAGTGGCGGCCGTCCCGCGACCGCCGCCATGCTGGACTTCTGCGCTGAGCACGGCGTCCCGGCCGACGTCGAAGTCCTCCCTTCGGCGCAGGTGAATGAAGCCCTCGACCGATTGCGGCGCAACGATGTGCGCTACCGCTTCGTGCTCGACCTGTCCGATCTGTCGAGGTCGGCAACCTGACCGTCGTGGCTCAGGCGGCAACTGCCCCGGGAGAACTCGGCGTCGACGGCGACAGCGTCGACCCCGCCCCATCGGGCCGAGCCGCGGCTTCGCCCAATGCGCCTGCGGGCCACTGCGCACAGGTGCCCGGCCCCGGCGACACCCGTTCAACAACTTCGGCGACGTCAGCTCCCTCGTCGCTCCGCGGCAGACCGCCCCACTCCTGCACCCCCACCCACAGCGGCAGCACGCCGAGCGCCAGGTCGAGCGCGCTGCCCCAGCCGGCCGGCTGCGTCCGGTCGCTCGGGCCGGCGCCGCCGGATACCAGCAGCACGATCGGGCCCATCTGGGCCAGGCCCGGGGCCCAGCCCAGGAGCAACGCGGGCCCGTTGGAACGCACCCTGGAGGTGGTATCAGCACCTCAGCGCCACGGCGACGCCGTAAGACCTCACGCCGGTTCGATCTCGCCCGGTCGCCAGGTCTTGTCGAAGAACGGCTGCAGCGGGCTGTAGAGCCGCAGGACCACGAACCATCCCCGGCCCGGTGTGGTCTGGATCCAGTTGCCCTCCGGCACACCGTCGGGCCGGTCGGGCCCGAAGTGCACCGTGGTCGTGCCGTCCGCGTCGGGGACCGCTGCCGGGGTGGGATAGGCCTGGCTGCCGGCCCGCGGGAACCGTTGCGGGGTGTCGAGCATCGACCGCGTCTGGTTGTCGTAGACGGTGACCGACCAGAACCTCGCGGCGGGGATGTCCGGCGGAAGCACCAGTCGGTAGGAGCTGCCGCCGTCGAGGGCCCGGCCCTCCTGATCCGCCAGGGAGAACACGTACTGCGAGCCGACGCCGGGCAGCGGCGCCGTGAACGCCGGGCTGATGCCCACGCCCAGGTACCACCACCAGGACCGCAGGTTGAGTTTCCGGGCACCGTCGTTCGGGCGGGGCTCGACGCCTGTGTCGGTGATGTCCGCGGGCGGGGCCAGGAACTCGTGGCCGGACACGAGCAGGCCGTTGAGCCACCGGGAGGAGGCACCGTAGTAGTGCGCTCCCTCGGCCGGACGCGGACGGAAGGCGAGGGTGCGGGCCGTGGCGTTGCCGACCGCGGCTGCCTCGGTGAGGATCTCCCGCGTCCGCGCGTCCGGCTCGAAGGGCCTGCCCTTGACGATGCCGACCGCGGCCAGAGCACCGGCGATCTCGGGGTCGAGCGCCTCGGCCGGCTGGTCGTGCACGAGCTCGCTCGCGAAGTCGAAGTACGTCGCGTCCCCGGGCGGAACCGTGTTCACGGCAAGCCCCGAGCCCTCGACGAAACGCGGCGGGTCGGGCCTGTGCAGGGCGGCGGTCCAGGTCCGAGCGGTCCACGGCAGCGGCGGGGCCGTGCCGCCGGTGACGATCTCCCCGATGCTGGTCCCGTAGAACCCGGGGACGTAGCGGTAGAGGCGCAGGCCCTCCTTGACCCGCTCGACCGCCGGCTTCGGGTCGTCGCCCTCCAGGAAGGCCCGACCGCCCAGGACGAGCCGCGTGGTACGGGTCCGGAGCGTGAAGAACCCGCCCTCGGGAACGGGGCCCTCGTAATCGGGTGGCACGAAGAGGTACTTGCCGCCTGCTCCGCGATCCGGACCGGCCATGCCGGGGTCCGCGACCCAGCGGAACCACATGTCGTTGAGGAAACAGAGGGCCAGGGGCGGCACCTCCACCACCAACGGCCCCTCGGTCAGGTCGAGGAAGGTCAGGAAGTAGACGGTGTCCGCGTTCCCGGTCAGCACGAGCGTCCCGGGATCCATGAACTCCGAGAAGAGAAGGACGTCGTGGTCCTGGATTCCGGCCTCCAGGAATCCCCGGCGGGCCGCCCACAGGCTGACGCCGGAATACGCGTCGAGGAACGCGCTGACCGCGCGCACGTGCCTTACATGGTCGTAGACGCGGTTCGCGGTCTCCTCGGTCGGCACACCCAGCGGGAATTCCAGAGTGCCGAGGTGGGTCTCGACCCGCTCGGGAGTCGAGATCGACTCCAGGGCCTGGGGTGAGATCTGTGCAGTGCGCTGCAAGGGATCACTCCGTTCTCGGGAAGAGGCCGCCCTGTCGACCATGTGCCTCACGTACCGCGGACCACCACCGCACCTGGGCCATCGGAGGGTCTTCGCGGAGTGGAGGGGTGCGTAGTGCGGCCTGCGGCGGGGCACGGCTGAACAACGCCGCGTCGGACTCACCGTGACCAGCGTGACCGGCGCGGTGGGGAGAGCGCACCGGGCGAGGGCCATGGTGCCCACCAGCCTGGGCCACGCCTTCTGCGACGGCCGGAGCGCGAGAACCCTTGGACGGAAACCAACGGCTCGGTCCGCCGAGAAGCAGCCGCCTCCCGGCCGGAGGCCCCGGCGGCGCCGGGCCGGGTCACTCCCCCGCGGACCGAAGGTCGGCAACGCCAGGGCGCGGCCGCGCCCGATGCTGACCGTCTCACGCTCACGCGGAGCCCCGTCTGCGCTCCGGCGCGGAGCAGGCCGTTGTGGCGACGCCGACCCGGCACCTGCCCGGAGGAGTTGGTGGGGGCGGCTCCCTGCGTCAGCGGTGGCCGGTCCGGGTGGCCAACAGCAGGGCGAGAGCCACCACTTGAATGGCGACGACCACCGTGATGAGCACGGGGACCGAATAGCCGTACAGGCCGCCGGTCAGCGCGCCACCGGCCAGACTCGCCGCACCGACCACACCGGCGAACAGGCCGTACGCGGTCGCCCGTCGTCCGCCGGGCACCAGGTCCGCGACCGTGGCGCGCAAGGTGGACTCCTGAATGCCGGTGGCCGCGCCCCACACCAGCGTTCCGGCCACCGCGACCGCGACCGTGTCGCTGAACGACAGCGCCACCACGCCCGCTGTCAGAACGGGCAGGGCGACCAGCACACGCGGGCCGTACCGGTCGTAGAACCACCCGGTGGCCAGCGCCGCGAGCGCGTCCACGGCCATCGCCGCCGCGTACACCACCGGCACCCACGCGGCGGTCAGCAGATGCTGCTGCACCAAGTGGTAGGAGAGCACACCGAAGGTGGCGAACCCGGTCGTGGTGGCCGCCGTGAACCCGGCGTAGGTCCAGAACGCCCTCGGCAGACGCCCCTCCCGGACCTGCCGTGTGGCGGGCGCTGCGGCGGTCACTGCGCGTTCGTAGGCCTCCGGGTCAGGCACGCGGGCCCGCAGCCGGAACAGCAGCAGCAGTACGGCGATGCCGGGTACGGCGAGGACGCCGAGCGCGGGACCGTAGTCGTTCCCGGTCAGCGCGAGCACACCCGCCACCAGCAGCGGGCCGACGAGGGCGCCGATCTGGTCCATCGCCTCATGGACGGCGAAGCCGCGACCGCGCCCCGTCGCGGCGGTGGCGTGCGACAGCAGGGTGTCCTTGGCCGGTGAGCGGACCGCCTTGCCGATCCGCTCGGCGACCACGAGCGCGCAGGCCGCCCACAGCGTCCCGGCCACACCCAGCAGCGGTACCGAGACGACCGTCAGCGCGTAGCCGGCGATCGCCAGGCCCCAGAATCGCCGGGTGCGGTCCGCCAGCGGGCCGGACACCAGTCGCAGGCCCAGGGCCGCCGCCTCACCGGCGCCGGTGACCACTCCGACGACGAGCGCGGACGCTCCCAGCGAGGCCAGCAAGGGTCCGGTGATCGAGCGGGCGCCCTCGTACACGAAGTCCGCGAGCAGGCTGACCGTGCCGAACCAGACCACGAACCGCCACGGCCCCATCCGTGCGGTTGTGTTCGCCTCGCGCCCCTCGGACACCGACTGCTTCACGCCCACATCGCCTCCGCGAAAGACACCCCGCCGAACACCGCCCCCAGGCCCCCAGGACTGCCCCCGCCGTGCGGGTACGTGCGGATCGACGCCCGGGGGTGTGGGCCCGTCCGTCAGCCTGGGGCCGGGGGCGGACCCGTGCGTGCGTCTTCTGCTCGCCGGTGCCCGCGGACGTGTGGGCGCGCTCCATCGCGAGGAGGGACTGCCGGCGGCACCGATGCCGCGGTTCGGGTACGGCGAGCCCCACCGCCGCGGCCGTGGCCTCACACCACAGCCGCGGACCAGGGTAGCGCCCTGCCTGGAGGCACGCACCACGCAGCGATGTCACCGAGAGCCCCGTCGCGCCTCCGACGGGGCGGCGGATCAGCCCTCGACGGCCTGGCGAACGCGCCTGGACGGGGTGAACGCGTACAGGTCGAGCACACCTGGCGGGTCCGCCAGCCCGGGACCGCCGGCGGCGATCCAGGTGGCGATGTCATCGGCGGCGTCGGAGTCGTTCACCAGGCCGAGCCACACGGGCCGTCCGCCGGCGGCCCGACCGGCCGGCGAGGGCTGCACGACGATCACGTTGGCGTGCTCGCAGGCGTCCAGACACCCGGTCACGCGGACCTGCGCGACGTCGGCGACCGCCTCGCGCAGCCGGGCGAGCTGGGCAACGTGGTCCACACCGGGGATCTTCCCGGTGCCGCAGCAGCAGCCGCGGCACACGGTGACGGTGCAGCGGGCCGTACCGGCGGCCGTGGCTCGGCCGGTCCCGCGACCGCGGCGGCTCACGTGCGGTTCCCGGCGCCGGCGCGGCGCCAGGCGCCGTCGGCCAGCAGGCGCAGGCCGTTGAGGCCCACGATGACCGTGGAGCCCTCGTGCCCGGCGACACCCAGCGGCAGCGGCAGGGTGCCGACCAGGTCCCAGACGACGAGGCCGGTGATGAACACCGCGGCGACGACCAGGTTCTGCACCACCAGGCGTCGGGCCCGGCGGGAGAGGCGTACGACGGTGGGGATGGTGGCGAGTTCGTCGCGGACGACGACGGCGTCGGCGGTCTCCAGGGCGAGGTCGGATCCGGCGCGGCCCATGGCGACGCCGGTGTGGGCGGCGGCCAGGGCGGGGGCGTCGTTGACGCCGTCGCCGACCACCAGCACCTTCCGTCCGGCCTGCTCCATCTCCCGCACCGCGGTGACCTTGTCCTGTGGAAGGAGACCGGCGCGGACGTCGGTGATGCCGACCTCGGCGGCGAGCCGGGTCGCCGCGCGGGGATTGTCGCCGGTGACCAGCACCGGGGCGGAGCCGGCCAGCCCGCCCAGGGCGGCGACGGTGCCTGCGGCCTCCTCGCGCAGCCGGTCGGCGATGCCCAGCACCCCCACCGGGCTGCCGTCGAGCGTGACCAGCACGGCGGTACGGCCCTGCTGTTCCAGGGCGGTGGCCACGGCGACGGCAGGATGACCGGCGGGGTCGTCCAGGACGCGGGCGGGGCTGCCCACCGCTACGGCGCAGCCCTCCACCTTCGCGCTCACCCCCGCACCCGGCATGGCGACGAAATCGTCCACCGGCGGAATGTGCAGGCCGCGGGAGCGGGCGGCGTCCACGATCGCGCGCGCCAGCGGATGCTCGCTGGGGTGCTCGGCCGCAGCCGCCGGCCGCAGCAACTCGTCCCGCGTCAGACCGGAGGCGGCCAGCGGACGGATGTCCGTCACCCTCGGCGTGCCCTCGGTCAGGGTCCCCGTCTTGTCCAGCGCCACGGCGTCGACCTGCCCGAGGCGTTCCATGACCACGGCCGACTTCACCAGGACACCATGGCGGCCGGCGTTGGCGATCGCGGACAGCAGCGGCGGCATGGTGGCGAGGACCACGGCGCACGGAGAGGCGACGATCATGAAGGTCATCGCGCGGAGCAGCGTGGACTGCAGACCGGCGCCGAACAGCAGCGGCAGCGCGAACAGCGCCACCGTGGCCGCGACCATGCCGAGCGAGTAGCGCTGTTCGATCTTCTCGATGAACAGCTGAGTCGGTGCTTTGGTCTCGGAGGCTTCCTCGACCAGGGCCACGATCCGGGCGATGACCGAGTCGGACGGGTCCCGCTCGACCTTCACCCGCAAGGCGCCGCTGCCGTTGAGGGTGCCGGCGAACACCTCGTCCCCGGCCTCCTTCGCCACCGGCAGCGGCTCACCGGTGATGGTGGCCTGGTCGACCTCACCGGCCCCGTCCAGCACGCGACCGTCCGCGCCGATGCGCTCACCGGGCCGCACCAGGATGACGTCGCCCACCTCGAGGCGCTCCGTGGGGACCGTCTCCTCGGTGCCTTCGTCGGCGATGCGGGTGGCCGTCGTGGGGGCGAGGTCGAGCAGGCCGCGCACGGAGTCGGCGGTGCGGGCCGTGGCGATCGCCTCCAGTGCACCGGAGGTGGCGAAGATGACGATCAGCAGCGCACCGTCCAGCACCTGCCCGATCGCCGCCGCGCCGAGTGCGGCGACGACCATGAGCAGGTCCACGTCCAGGGTCTTCTCCCGCAGCGCCTGGAGGCCGGCCCAGCCCGGTTCCCAGCCGCCGGTGGCGTAGACGGCGGCGAACAACGTGCCCCACGTCCAGGCCGGCACCCCGGACAGATACAGCGGCAACGCGATCAGGAACAGCACCAGCGCGGCTGCCGCCCAGCGAGCCTCGGGCAGGGCGAGCATCCGGGTGCGGCGGCGGGGCGCCACGGCCTCGTGCGCGGCACCGGGCGGCGCCGGACGGGTGAGTGTGGATGACATCGACGCGGGGTCCTTCACGGTGGGCAGCACAGAGACCGACCCCACCACGGTAACAGGAAAGAATGAAGAGTCGTTCATGTATTCATTGATGGGTGCCGTACCATGAGCCCATGGGTCATGGAGCCGCACCATCGCCGGAACGCGTCCCGCGCAGGGGCCTGGACGCGGCCGGTGCCGCCAAGGTGGCCACCACTCTCCAGGCCCTGGCGACCCCGTCGCGGCTGCTGATCCTCGCCCGCCTGCGCGAAGGCCCCCTGCCCGCGACAGAGCTGGCCACCGAAGTCGGCATGGAACAGTCCGCCTGCTCCCACCAGCTTCGCCTCCTGCGCAACCTCGGCCTCGTCGTCGGCACCCGCAAGGGCCGCTCGATCGTGTACTCGCTGTACGACAACCACGTGGCCGAACTGATCGACCAGGCCATCTACCACGTAGAACACCTCCGTCTCGGTCTGACCGACTCCGCCGCCGCGCACACCGGACCGGAGCGTGCAGAGGCGGTCCTCCCGGGCCGGTGACGCCAGACCGCTCTTCTCCGTCCCGTGGCGGCACGCCGGGGCGTACGGATCCGGACCCGCATACCGATGTTGTGCGGCTGAATTGAGACCGCCTTGGACGTTTCGCGCACGAGGGAACTTCCGCGCACGAGGGAACTTCCGCGTTCGCTGGGCACATTCGTGTTCGCGCCCTTTTCGGCCTTTGTAAGGTCGGGAATGCGACTCTTCACGGAAGCCGAAAGGATGGCGCCAAGATCATTGCGCACAGGAGAGCGGGGTAGCCGCGCACGCCGTTGACCATACGGTTCCGGCCAGCGGCAGGGGTGCGGCGCAGTGCCGTTCGATCGTGTACATGCAGGAAGCGCAGGGCGATTCCCCGAGTATCCGTCACATGCCGCGGGGCGACGGCCGAGAGGGGACGAATCGCTGGTCGCGGGCATCCAAAAGGGGCTCGATCCACGCAAGACCGGCGCTCCCGTTCGCCCGGTATGATCCACGATCCGCAATCGGAGCACGGAACTCCATTTGACTCGTTCGACACAACTCGTTTACGCCATGGATCTTTGACAGCCGGAAGAAAGCGTTTTTAGACTCGCCGAGTGCTGTGGCCCTGCCCAGTCGGGGGTCTTGAGAGCTAGACGAGTCTTGGGGGAGACGATGAGTCAGCGTGCACCGGAACTGCCAGTTCTGGCGAATCCCGGTTTCGCCGCGGGCACCGGAACGGCCGTCATGCCGCCGCCGGTGGCGACCGAGGCATGGCGCGTCCTCGTGGTGGAAAACGACGTCCAATACTCGGATTCCTTGATCCATAATCTGCGTCGCCACGGACATGAAGTAAGCGTGGTCGAGCGGGGCGGGGAGGCGCTCCAGGTGTACGGGCACGCCGATCTGGTCCTCATCGATCTGGAACTGCCCGACCTGGACGGGCTGGAGGTCTGCCGTGCCATCAGGACCGTGTCCGACCTCCCCATCATCGCCCTCACCGCCCGGGGCACCGAGCTGGACCGGGTCCTCGGACTCCAGGCCGGAGCGGACGACTACATGGTCAAGCCGTACGGGTTCCGGGAACTGATGGCCCGGATGCAGGCCGTGATGCGGCGAGCCCGGCCAGCACCACGGCCCGTCGACGTCATTTCGCACGGGCCGCTCAGGATCGACGCCGGCTCTCGCGAGGTGAGCGTCTACGGAAGGCCCGTCCTCGTCACCCGCAAGGAATTCGATCTCCTGTATCTGCTGGCCTCCCATCCGGGCAGTGTGATTCCGCGAAGTCGCCTCATGCAACAGGTGTGGGGCGATTCCTGGTCCCGGCGGACCGTCGACACACACGTCAGCAGTCTGAGAAGCAAACTGGGCGCCAGTGACTGGATCATCACCATCCGGGGTGTCGGGTTCAGGCTCGGAAACGGCTGAATTCCGAATCGACGGGCAGCCCCCGGGAGTGAAGAGTTTCCGCCCACCGGCCGTCCGACAGGAACAGCTGACGCCTGACCGACAGAAAAGGAAGAGAATGTCCCGGGGGGAAGGAGTGGAATGCCGCTCCGCCGTGAGCACCGGCCGAGTGGTCCGCGCCCCGCTCCCCGTCCGGTGGGCCGCCCGCGCCTTTCACCGGGCGCCCTCGCCCGACCTGGGCATCTGACACTCCTCTGACCTGGATCTGAACCGGAGCCCACACACGCGCGCGCGATTTGTGAAACCTGACGAAGCCCTGAAAGCAGGGCTGTTGAAACCGGTGACCCGCCCCGCAGAGGCTAGTTGTCACGGCCCTGTGCGCTCTTCGTGCGAGGGGACTCGGTCGACCACTCACTCATCGAACTGCCGGGAACCAGGGAGCCGCGTGTTGCGCTGTTCGTCCGCCTCGGAGTCCGCCTTCGCGGAACGCCGTCGGCCGTGTCCGGCCGCCGGGCCGCCGCACGGCCCCGAGCCCACGCCGCACTGAGGATCCTCCCCGGTCGAAGGTGGGCGGCCCCCCGCCACGGCGGCCGCAGGCGTCACCCGGTGACACCCCCCGACCACCGCCCCGTGGCGCGTTTCCTTGGAACCAGAGAGGTCAATGACATGACAATCCCCATTTCATCGACCCGGAACATCGCGGACCTCCTCCTGCGGGCCGCCGAGCACCACCCCGGGTCAGGCCTCCGCTACGAACAGGGCGCCACCGGCCCCGACGGCTCATGGCACCAGAGCTATCCCGAACTCGCCCACGAGGCCCGCAAGATACTCACCGGCCTCCGCGGCCGGGGCCTCGCCCCGCAGGACAAGGTCGTCCTGCTTCTGGAACGCCCCCATGAGTTCCTCCCCGCCTTCTGGGCCTGCCTGCTCGGCGGCTTCGTCCCCGTTCCGATGGCACCCCTCAGCGGCGATCCCGAGCGCTGGGCCGGCCAGCTCGGCCATGTGAACACCCTCCTCGACCAGCCGCTGGTCGTCACCACCGAGACCCTCGCGGCCGAGCTGCCGCACGTGGAGGGCCTCGGCGTCACCCCGCTGTCGAGTCTGTACGCCGCCGAACCCGCCGGACTGCTCCACCAGGCCGCGCCGGAGGACACCGCGCTGCTGGTGCTGACCTCGGGCTCCACCGGCAACTCCAAGGCCGTCCGGCTCACCCACGCCAACCTGCTCGCGTCCATGGCCGGCAAGAACGGCTACCACCGGCTCGGTTCCGACGACGTCTCCCTCAACTGGGTGTCCTTCGACCACGTGGCCGCCCTCCTGGAATGCCACCTGCTGCCCCTCTACGCCGGCGCCACCCAGCTGCACGTCGAGGCCGCCGTCGTCCTCGGGGAGCCGCTGGAGTTCCTGCGGCTGATCTCCCGGCACGGCGTCACCATGACCTTCACCCCCAACTTCCTGCTGGGGCTGCTGAACGCCTCCGCCGACCGGCTCGAGGAGACCGGGCCCGTCGACCTGACCCGGCTGCGCCACATCATCAGCGGCGGCGAGGCCGTGGTCCGCACCACCGGCGAGACCTTCCTGCGCCGCTTCGCGTCCCACGGACTGCGCCCCGACGCCTTGTGGCCCGCCTTCGGGATGACGGAGACCTGCGCCGGCTCCGTCTACTCCCAGGCGTTCCCGGCCTCCGACCAGGGCAAGGAATTCGCCAACCTGGGCACCCCCGTCGAGGGCCTGCTGCTGCGCGTCGCCGACGAGCACGACCAGGAGCTGGGCGAGGGCGAGACCGGTGAACTCCAGCTCACCGGGCCCATGATCACCCCGGGCTACTACAACAACGAGCAGGCCACCCGGGACGCCTTCACCACGGACGGCTGGTTCCGCAGCGGCGACCTCGGCCGGATCGACGACGGCCGGCTCACCCTCGTCGGCCGCAGCAAGGACAGCATCATCGTCAACGGTGTCAACTACTTCAGCCACGACATCGAGACCGCGCTCGAGCAGTTGGACGGCGTCGCCCGCTCCTACGTCGCCGCGTTCCCGACCCGCGCCCCGGGCAGCGACACCGAGCAACTCGTCGTCGCCTTCCACCCGGAGACCGAGGACGGCGACGAACTCGCCCTGTACCGGGTCCTGTCGGCGGTGCGCTCCGGTGTCGTCATGCACTGGGGATTCCGCCCCTCGCTGATCCTGCCGCTGCCCAAGGAGGCGTTCCCGAAGACCAGCCTGGGCAAGATCCAGCGCTCCCTGATGCGCAAGAAGCTGGAGGCCGGTGCCTACGAACAGGTCACCCGGTCGGTCGCCGACCTCGTCCTGCGCCGTCTCGGCGGGTACACCGCGCCCGAGGGCGAGACCGAGCGGGTGCTCGCCGGGATCTACGCCGAGATGTTCGACACCGACCCGGACCGGCTCAGCGCCACCGCCAACTTCTTCGACCTGGGCGGCACCTCACTGGACATCCTGCGGCTGCGCAGCATGGTCGCCCAGCGGCTCGGCGCACACGACCTCCAGATCATCACCGTGCTCACGGCCCCGACCGTCCGCGAGCTGGCCGCCCGGCTGGGCGAGGACGGCGCGGCCGTACGACCGTACGACCCGATCGTGCCGATGCAGGCCGTCGGCGACAAGACACCGCTGTTCTGCGTCCACCCGGGCGTCGGTGAGGTCCTCGTCTTCGTCAACCTCGCCAAGTACTTCGTGGGCGACCGGCCGTTCTACGCCCTGCGGGCGCGCGGCTTCAACGCGGGCGAGAAGCCCTTCGAGAGCTTCGAGGAGATGGTCGCCACCTACGTCGACGCGATCCGCGCCAAGCAACCGCACGGCCCGTACGCCGTCGCCGGATACTCCTACGGCGGTGCCGTCGCCTTCGAGATCGCCAAGGTCCTCCAGGCGCAGGGCGAACGCGTCGACTTCGTCGGCAGCTTCAACCTGCCCCCGCACATCAAGTACCGGATGAACGAGCTCGACTTCGTCGAGACCGCCGCCAACCTGGCGTTCTTCCTGGCACTCATCGACAAGAAGCAGTCCCTGGACCTGCCGGGGCAGCTGCGTCACCTCTCCCGCGAGGAGCAGCTGGCGCACTTCATCGACATCGCGCCGAAGGCCCGGCTCGCCGAACTCGACCTCACCCTGGAGAAGTTCACCGCGTGGGCCACCCTCGCCGACGGGCTCACCGACCTGGGCCGCACGTACACGCCCAGCGGCTCGGTCCCTTCCATGTCCGTCTTCTACGCGATCCCGCTGCGCGGCACCAAGGAGGACTGGCTGAAGAACGAGCTGAGCCGGTGGGAGGAGCACTGCCCCGACGTCCGCTACCTGGACGTGCCCGGTGAGCACTACACCCTGATGGGCCCGAACCATGTGGCCGTGTTCCAGTCGATCCTGCGCAAGGAACTCGACCGCGCGCTCGGCGATGCCGGCTGACACCCCGAGCCGAACACCAAGGAGCACGATGAACGGCAAGAAGATCCTGGTCACCGGGGGCACCGGGCAGGTGGCCGGCCCGGTGGCCAAGGCCCTCGCGCGGGACAACGAGGTCTGGGCGCTGGGCCGGTTCGGCACCCCCGGCTCCGAGGAGACGCTCACCGGGCACGGCATCACCACCTTCCGCTGGGACATGGACGACACCGGTGAGGGAACCCTCGAGAACCTGCCGGAGGACTTCACCCACGTCATCCACTCCGCCGTACGGCGCGGCGAGGACGGTGACTTCAACACCGCGATCGAGGTCAACACGGTGGCCGCCGGCAGGCTGATGACCCACTGCCGCAGCGCGGAGGCGTTCCTCTACGTCTCCACCGGTGCCCTGTACGCGCGCCAGACCCTGGACCACGCGTACACCGAGGACGACCCGGTCGACGGGGTCGCCGACTGGCTGCCCGTCTATCCCGTCGCCAAGATCGCCACCGAGGGCGCGGTCCGCGCGTACGCCCGCACCCTGCGTCTGCCGACCGTCATCGCCCGTCTCAACATCGCCTACGGACCCGGTGGTTACGGCGGCGTGCCGATGCTCTACTTCAAGCGGATGCTGGCCGGCGAGCCCATACCGGTGCCCGTCGAGGGCCAGAACTGGTGCTCTCTGCTGTACACCGACGACCTGATCGACCAGGTTCCCCGGCTGTGGGAGGCCGCGTCGGTGCCGGCCGTCCTCACCAACTGGGGCGGTGACGAGCCGGTCGGCATGACCGACTGCGTCCGCTATCTGGAGGAGCTCACGGGGGTCGAGGCGAAGCTGGTGCCGAGCGAGGTCACCCGGGAGACGTACCAGTTCGACCCGACGGTGCGCAGACGGCTGACGGGCCCCTGCAAGGTCGGCTGGCGTGAGGGCATCCGCCGCACCGTCGAGTCCATGTATCCCGAGTACGCGAAGTGACGAGGAGACACAGTCCGTGAAGACGCAGGAGAGCAACCTCCATCTGATCCACGCGGCGTATCAGGCGTTCCACGCCCGGGACGTGGACGCGCTGCTCGCCGTCCTCTCCGAGGACGTGGAATGGATCCACCCCGAGGGGATGCACGAGTACGGCCTCGGCGGCACCAAGGTGGGACATGCGGGCGTCAAGGAGTTCCTGGCCCATGTGCCCACCGTTCTGGGCGGCATGCGCCTGCACCCGATGGAGTTCGTCCAGTCCGGCGACCGGGTCGTGGTCTTCGGCGTACGGGACGTCACCTCGCACTCCGGGCACACGCAGACCCTGGACTTCGTGCACTCCTGGACCCTCCGGGACGGCCGGGCCGTCCGTATGGAGGACATCTTCGACACCGTTCTCCTCCACCGACTGATAGAGAGCTGACGGCACGTCATGACGTTCGCCTATCTGGGCCCGGAGGGCACGTTCACCCAGGCGGCGCTGCGCCGGGTCGTGCCCACCGGCCGGGACCGCCCCTTCCCCACGGTCCCCGCGGCGCTGGACGCGGTGCGCCGCGGGGACTGCGGGGCGGCCGTGGTGCCCCTGGAGAACTCGGTGAAAGGCGTGGTGCCCGTCACCATGGACCAGCTGGTCACGGCGGAGCTGCACATCACGGCGGAGGTGGAGGTGCCGGTGACGTTCACCCTGATGGCCCGGTCCGGCACCGAACTCGCCGAGGTCACCGAGGTGTTGAGTCATCCGCACGCGCTCGCCCAGTGCGCGCCCTGGCTGACGGAGCACCTGCCCAGGGCGCGCGTACGGCCCGCCGACTCCACGGCGGCGGCCGCGCGCGAGGTGGCCGAGGCGGAGTCGGCGGCGGGCCTCGCCGCGGTCGCGGCTCCGCTGGCGGCGGACCTGTACGGCCTCACGCCCCTCGCCACCGGCATCGGCCAGCAGGCCGGCGCGATCACCCGGTTCGTCTCGGTCGAACCCGCGTGGTTCCCGCCGGCGCGCACCCGTATGGACCGCACCTCCCTGATGGTGAGTCCCGGCGACGGCCCCGGCCGGCTGATCGACATCCTCACCGAGTTCTCCTCCCGGGACATCGAGGTCAGCCGGCTCCACTCCTGGCCCACCGGCGACCGCCTCGGCAGCTACCGGTACTTCATCGACATCGACGGTCACATCGAGAACCCACCCGTCCGCGAGGCGATGTCCGCGATCGCCAGGCTGAGCGCGGGAGCCCGCTTCCTGGGCAGCTATCCACGCTGGGGGCGGCAGGAGGAGCCGGTCTGAACGGGCCCCGTCCCGCACCCCGCGCACCCCCCTCACCACTCCCCTCGACCGACCACCCCACCCAGGAGCGTGACTCCGTGCCCACCCTTCTGCACCTCGACACCAGCCCGCGGATCCAGTCGACCACGCGGCGGGTCACCGCCGAGTTCGCCGCGTCCTGGCGGGCGGCCAACCCCGAGGGGCAACACATCTACCGGGACCTGGCGGCGCTGCCCGTGGCGCATGTCGACGCGGCCCAGATCACGGTGATGCACCGGCTGGAGAGCGATGAGGTGCGCGACCTCGACAAGGCCCGCGACGCCGCCGTCACCCCGGAGGAGAAGGCGAGCTGGGCGCTCACCTGGGATCTCGTCGAGGAGGTGCGGGCGGCCGACACGCTCGTCCTCGGGCTGCCCATGCACAACCTGTCACTGCCCGCCACCTTCAAGGCGTGGTTCGACCGGCTCGTGATCCCTCCGCTGATGGTCGACCCGGCGACCGGCACCGGGCCCCTCTCCGGCAAGCAGGTCGTGGTGGTCACAGCCCGCGGCGGCGCCTACGGACCGGGCACGTCCCGGTACGCGTACGACTTCCAGGAGCCCTACCTCAAGGCCGCGTTCGGCATGGTCGCGCTCGCCGACGACCTCACCTTCCTGCACGCCGAGATGACCAAGTCCGGACATGTGCCCCGGCTCAGCGGGTTCCAGGCCATGGCCGCCACCTCCCTCGGGCAGGCCCTCGAGGGGGCGCGTGTCCAGGCCCGGCGCGTCCCCACTTCCCTCGCATCCACGCCGCGGTCCTGAATCCCCGCCATGGTCACGACGGGCACAGCGGGCGCGCCCGAGGGCGGGGCCCACGCGGTCCGCGCCGCCACCGGACGACCACCCCTGCCGGTGACCTGGCCGGCGGCGGGATCGGCGAGATCGCGACGGCTACCGGGCGTCGTAACTGCGGCGGGACATGCTGATGTACTCCCGGTGGCGCTCGGACCATGCGATGAGCGAACTCACCTCCTTGGAGAGCGTGTGCCCCACCGGGGTCAGCTCGTAGTCCACCCGGGGCGGTGTGCTCGGGGTGACGGTCCGGATGACCAGGCCGTCACGCTCCAGGCTGCGCAACGTCAGAGTGAGCATCCGCTGCGAGATGCCGTCGATGGAGCGCCGCAGATCCGAGTAGCGCCGTGGTCCGTCGCCGAGCAGCGCCATGATCAGAACGCTCCACTTGTCACCCACCCGGTCCAGCACGTCCCGCAGCCGGCACGTGGTCAGACCCTCGCTGACCTGGTCGGGAACATCCATGTGCGTAGCGCTTTTTGAGGTGCCGTCTTCTGCCATCCCAGCAGCATCACCCAAAATTCCAACGAGAACAAGAAGTGACCAACGCACTGTTCGTGCGTGACTCCGGCATGCCGTGGAGCGCTGCCGCGAAGACGAGAACGAGGACCCGAGGAGAACCATGGCCGCCGAACCGAGCGCGCTGAGCGCGCTGCCTCCCCGCAAGGGGCCCCGGCCTGCCACGACCGGCCGGGAGATCCCGCACGACCAGCTCGAGGACTTCTCCCCGCCGGAGATCCGGGCCGCGCTGATCGCCCGCGCGGAGGCCCTGCCGGGCGTGTTCATGACCCAGAGCCAGGTGTCGGAACCGTCCTCCCTGGCGCTGCGCCTGAACAAGCAGGACCGGGCCTTCGAAGCGTTCCTGCACCCGTCGGTCGACGAGTTCGGGCACATCCACCGCTCCGGGTTCATGCACCTCACGGTGCCGATGGAGTCGCTCGGCCCGCTGACCGAGCTGGGCTGGGTGGAACCGCACCCGATCTCCCGGCGGCCCGAGTTCCCCAGCAGCATCGTCATGCTCTACGCCCCGCGCGACGCCGATGAGCTGGAGGTCGTCGCGACGGTGATGCAGGCCTCCTACGAACAGGCCGTCCGCTAGGGCCTGTCCCACGGATCATGTCGCAGACGCGGGGTTCGGCACGCCCTCCCCCACTCTCGGCTCCGCTCGAGGGGGGTGGTGCCCCCACCGGCATTGTCGTCGGTTGCCGACTCCCCCGCTCACCGGCGCCGATGAGGCACCGCCCGTTCCCTGCGACCTGGCCCGCCGGACAGGCCCCAACCCGCACCGCAGCTCACCCACTTCACGATCCTCTGACATCCCATCAGGAAGCGAGAGCAATCCATGCGCGCAGTAACCATCGACGACTTCGGCACCACCCCCGCGGTGACCGAGGTGGCCAAGCCGGAGCCGGGGCCGGGTGAGATCCTGGTCAAGGTGCACGCCTCGTCGCTGAACGGCTTCGACGGCGCCGTGATCTACGGCGTGTTGAAGGACGTGCTGGAGCACAAGTTCCCGGTCACCCTCGGCAAGGACTTCGCGGGCACGGTCGAGGCGGTCGGCGAGGGCGTGACCCGCGCCGTCGGCGACCGGGTGTTCGGCGTGGTGATGAAGCCGGTCGTCTGCGACGGCGCCTTCGCCGAGTACGTGGTGGTCGCCGAGGGATACGCCGTCACCGCCGTCCCGGAGGGCCTGGACCTCGACCGGGCCGGGGCCCTCGGCCTGGCGGGCACGGCCGCCGCCGGCATCGTCGACGCGATCGCGCCGAAGGCCGGTGACACGGTCCTCGTCGTGGGCGCCACGGGCGGGGTGGGCGCGTACACCGTCCAGTTGGCAGCGGCGGCCGGCGCGACGGTCGTCGCCACCGCGAAGCCGGGCGCCGAGACGGAGTTCGTCGGCGGCCTCGGCGCGGCGCACGTGGTGGACCACACCGGCGACCTCGCCGAGCAGGTCCGCGCGATCGCACCGGACGGAGTGACGGCCCTCGTGCACCTGGCCGGTGACCCGACGCAGCTGGTGGAGCTGCTGGCCGACGGCGGCCGGCTCGCCTCCACCCTGGGCTTCGGCCCCGAGCAGGCGGGGCGCGCCGGCATCACGGTCACCTCCGTGATGGCCAACCCCGACGTGGCCACGCTGGACCGGCTCGCCGACGCCGTCGCCTCGGGCGCGCTCCAGGTGCCGATCGGCCAGACGTACCCGCTCGACTCCGTGGCCCAGGCGGTGGGCGCGTTCGGCGCGGGCACCGTCGGCAAGATCGCCATCACCGTCGCCTGACCCGGCGCCGACGGCCGTGCGCGGCACCGTGGACGCGCACGGCCGGAACGCTCCTCCCCACCCTCTCGCTGCCAGCACTGCCGAGCCGCCCGGAGACTGCCATGGATGCCACCGCACGCCCCGAGGATGTCGGTACCCACCCCGACTTCGACGGTATGTTCCAGATCGTCACGAGCTTCTGGGTGGCGCGGGCGGTCCACGCCGCCACCGCGCTGGGCGTGCCCGACGCCCTCGCGGACGAGCCCCGGACCACCGCCGATCTGGCCGCCGCGACCGGCACCGACCCCCGCTCCCTGGCCCGGCTGCTGCGCACCCTGGCCGGTGTGGGCGTGCTGCGCTCGGACACCGACGGCCGCTACACGACCACCCCCCTCGGCGACGCCCTGCGCTCGGACGTCCCCGGTTCCCTGGCGTCCTTCGTCCAGATGGAGCTGGGTGAGGCCCACCATGCCGCCTGGGGGCTGCTGGTGGACTCCGTGCGCTCGGGCGAACCGGTCTTCGAGCGGGCGGTGGGGAAGAAGATCTGGCAGTTCTTCGCGGACACCCCCGCCATGAACGCCCACCTCGGCAAGGCGATGACGGGGCTCACCGCGATGGTCGCCGACGCCGTGCTCGACGTCTACGACTTCGGCCGCCACGAGCGGATCGTCGACGTCGGCGGCGGCGAGGGCGGCTTCCTGGCCTCCATCCTCACCGCCCATCCCCGGGCGCACGGCGTCGTCCTCGACCTGCCGCACGTCGTGGCGCACGGCCGCGAACGGATCGAGGCCGCGGGTCTCGCGGACCGGTGCGAACTCGTGGGCGGCGACTTCTTCGAGAAGGTCCCCGAGGGCGGTGACCTCTACACGATGAAATGGGTCCTGCACGACTGGGACGACGACGCCGCCGTCGAGATCCTCCGGTCCTGCCGACGGGTCATGGGAGCGAACGCGCGCCTGCTCGTCGTGGACACGGTCGTCCCGGAGGGCGACGGCTTCTCACCCAGCAAGATCATCGACCTCAACATGATGGTGCTCAGCGGCGGCCAGGAACGCACCGCCGACGAGTTCCGGCGGCTCCTCGCCGCGGCGGGCTTCACCCTGTCCCGCATCCTGCCCACCCGCTCCCCGAGCAGCGTGGTGGAGGCCGTCCCCGCATCGCCCGCCTGACGCTCCGCGTCCCACCTGTCACCGATTTCCGAAGAACCGCTCTAGGAGTTCCCCGTGTTCATCGCCTACGTCGTCGTCGCGAGCCTGCTCGCCCTCGTGCTCATCGCCTCCGGCAGAGCCAAGCTCGTCCGGGACGAGAAGATCACCGAGGGGATGCACAAGATCGGCGTCCCGGACAGCTGGTTCCCGCGGCTGGCCGCCCTGGAGATCGCCGGAGCGCTCGGTCTGCTCGTCGGCATCTTCTACCGGCCGCTGGGGACAGCCGCCGGCGTCGGGGTCGTCCTCTACTTCATCGGCGCGGTCATCACCCACCTCCGTGCCAAGGACACCAAGGGCCTGCCGATGCCGGCCGTCCTGATGGTGGTCGCGGCGGCTTCGGTGCTGTTCGGCATCGCGACGGTCTGACGGGAGAGCACATGTCCGACACGGTGAAGTCCCCGACCCCGGTCGACTTCTGGTTCGACCCGCTGTGCGGGTGGACCTGGACGACCTCCCGCTGGCTGCTGGAGGCGGCGCGCTCGCGCGACCTCGACATCCGCTGGCACGTCATGAGCCTGGCCCTTCTCAACGAGGGCCGGCTCCACGAAATCCCGGAGGAGTACCACGAACTGGTGGGCCCCAAGGGACTGCGCCCGGTCCGGGTGATCGTCGCGGCCCAGCAGCAGCACGACGGCGACGCGATCGCCCGGCTCTACACCGAACTGGGCACCCGCTTCCACAAGGAGGGCGACGGCCCCAGCCCCAGCCTTGAGGCCATCGAGGCCGCGCTGACGGCGGCGGGCCTCCCGGCGGAACTCGTCCGGTACGCCGACACGGACACCTACGACGCCGAGGTCCGCGCCTCCCACGAGCGGTCCCAGACCGCGGTGGGCGAGGAGTCCGGCAGCCCGGTGATCGCGGTCCCCGACGGGACGGGAGGGCGGCGCGCCTTCTGCGGCCCCGTCCTCACCCCCATCCCCAGGGGGGAGGAGGCCGCCCGTCTCTGGGACGCGCTCATGCTCGCGGCCTCGGTCCCGGCCTTCGCGGAACTGAAGCGGGCACGGTCGGGGGGCCCGGTCTTCGACTGAGCGGCAGGCCCTGGGACCACTGCCGCACGACTTTCGCGGGTCGCCGGCGGTGCTGTCCCTCCGGCGGCTCGTACGGGTGAGCAGACAGCCCTTCGATCAGTACTGCTGCGTGTATTCCAGTGCGGTGTAGCGGCGCGCGGCGATGTCCTGCCTGGTACCTGTGATCAGGTTCAGGGTGTAGACGCGGTAGTCGATCGCCTGGCCGGCCATCTGGGCGAAGAGGACGAGGTCACCCTCGTCGGGGTGCGTCTGGTAGGGGTCGGAGAAGCCGCCGAGCTGGACGCGCACGCCGAACATGGCGCCTTGGGCGGCCAGTTCGAGCACTGCCTCCTTGAAGCCGTCCAGAATCGCTTCGTTGCCGTCTCCTTCGTCCAGGAAGGCGCGGCACGCGGGGGCGTCCTGCCAGTCGCTGTGCAGGGTCAGTCCGACGACGGGATAGAGGGTCTGCGGTTCGTAGACCTTGACATGCACGGTCTCACCGTCGAGGTCGTACGCCGGGGAGCGCTCGGTGGTCCGCGCTCCCGCGGGCACATGGAGCACCGCGGAGGACTCCGGCTCGTACTCGATCTCGGAGAAGAAGAGCAGGTGGCCGTCGGCGGGCAGCTCGATGTCCAGGATGTCCCGTGGCAGGGCCGCGCAGTCGACGGTCAGGACGAGGGGTTCCCTGCCGTCGGGCCAGTCGGCGTCGTCCGGGAGTGAGGGCAGTCCGCCCGTGCGTGCGGCCGGGCGGGCGGTCTCCCGCTGGGCCGGGGTCAGTTGGCCGAGGCCCAGCAGGTGGATGCACGGGCGGGAGTGGGCGAGCAGCTCGGCTGCGACCGTGTCCGGGACGCCGTGCTTCTGGGCCGTGTCGTGGACGAGTCGCCCGTCGATCGATGTCATGCCGTGATCGTGCCAGGAGGCTCTGACATCCAGGTCCGCCGAGGCCGACCGAGATCGACGTGCGCGTGACATACGGCTGGATCGCCGGTCATCCGGTTCTTCGCCGGGCTGCTGCGCGCTCACCGCCGTCTCCACGACACCGCCGAGCGAACCGACGCCGCACGGGGCAGCGCCCTGCGTCAGCGCATGTCCTGCGTCGAACGGGACCGCCGCGGGTGAGCTCCCCACCCGGCCTCCAGCGGCATGACAGGACATCCCATGCCCAGGGCAAGCATGGGGAGCCTCGTTGACGGCTGCCACGGCCATATTTACTGGCCCACCTCGGATATCGTACTGAATTTCTGTCGGCGCTATGGACAAGGCGGGGCGCTCGACCTTTAATTCATCCCATGTCCGGCGCCCGTCGCTCTACGGGGACCGCCCCCGACGCTTGAGACAGGTGGTTCCATGGCCCCTCACCGACACCACGGCTCCCGGGCCGGGACGGCCGGGCACCATGACTGACCTGATCAGCACGGTGGCAGCGGTGGGTACACGGTTCCCGACCCGGCGCGAGCCCGACGGTTCCGGCGCCGTGAATCCCGAACGCGATTACGGCGCCGCCCATGTGACAGTCCGTACCGGCGGTGACGAGGGACACGGACCGGATGATCCCGGCGGCGTCTCGCGGCCGTCGACCGGAGACAGCGTCGGCCCCCGCCACCTCGATGACGCGCCGGGCCGCGAGGAGGCGCCCCCGAGGCCGCGCGCCGCGGAGCCGGGCAGCGCCGAACGTACCGCGCATCCGAGGGCCGCCTTCCCCTCCCCCGGCCGGCCGAGCGCCGGCGACCTCTTACGCCCTCGGATCCGCGCCGACCGGGTCGACACCCGGCACCGCTCATACTCCGTGTACCGGGCGCCTGCTGGCGCGCGTCGCCGATCCCGGGCCGAACGCGCCGCCGCGACGCCCCGGCACCGGCACGGCCGGTCCCCGCGAGTCCAAGTCGCCGCCCGAGTTCCCCCTCGGCGAGGCGTGGATCGACCCGGCGCGGGCGGGTGAGCTCGCCACGCTCCAGACGAACATCGGCACCTTCGTGCAGCAGAGCGCGGTGCAGTTCATCACCGGCAGAAAGTCCCTCGACTCCGACCGGGACTCGTACCTCGAGAACCTCGACCAGCTCGGGTTGAAGCGCTTCCTGCAGATCTACCAGCAGGCCCACGACAAGACCCACTGACCGGGGGTGGCCGGTGCCGTCGAGCGCCGCGGACGGTACCGGCCGCCTCGGCCACGGCCCCGACCCACGCGCCGGGGCCGTGGAGAAGAACGAGAATGGCGTTGTACACGGCTCACGGTCCCGATGTGGCCGACCGTCGGGCCCGGCAGCAGGAAAAGGCAGGAAAGCGATGCACTCCGCACGTCCCCGCACGGGCGACCCGACCGCGCCCGCACCGGCCCGGGTCCCGCTGCCCGACCGCGGGATCCACGACAACGCCCCCGCCGAGTCGTGGACCGACGGCTTCCTCACCGGCAACGGCGAGTACGGGGCCGTGGTGTACGGGGACCCGGCGCTGGAGAAGGTCATCCTCGACCACCACCGCCTCGTCCTGCCCAACGGCACCCGCGACCTCACCCCACCCGTGCTCGCGGATCGGCTGCCGGCGGTCCGGGACAAGGCGCTGGCCGGGGACTACGCCGGAGCGAGCCGCGACTTCGCCGCCGGCTGGGAGCTGCGGTGGACCCAGACCTACCATCCCGCGTACGAGCTCCGGATCGCCACCGCCAACGGCCCCTTGGCCGGCCAGTACACCGGGTACGTCCGGGTCACCGATTTCCGCACGGGTGAGGTCACCTCCGCCTGGGCCGACGGCCACGGCACCTGGTCTCGCCGGGTCTTCGTCTCCCGTGCCGACCGGGTCGTCGTCCACGAACTGACGCCGGCCCCGGGCCGTACCGTCGATGTCACCCTGAGCGTGCACACCGCGCTCGACGAGACACCCACCGACCACGGCGGGCGCGACGACCTGCACACGCGCGTCACGTTCACCGTCCTGGCCGGGATCGACGAGGGCTCCGGGTGGCTGGAACTCCACGGTGTCTACCCGGCGGGCATGGGAGCGTACGGCTACGAGGGCGTCACCCGGGTGGTGCCCACGGGCGGCACGGTCGCCGTCAGCGGCTCGGCCATCGTGGTCGCGGGGGCGACCAGGCTCACGCTCCTCACCCGGCTGGACCGCCACGAGACGCCGCCGGCTCCGGAGGCCCGGCTCCTGCGCGCCGGGCTGGCCGCCCTGGAAGGGGATTACGAGGCGCTGCTCGGGCGGCACACGGAGCTGCACTCCGAACTCTACGACCGTTCCCGACTCGACCTGGGCGTCCCCGAGGCCGACCGCCGACTGACGACGACGGAACTGATCGCGCGGCAGAACGCCGACCGCGGCGTCGTCGACCCGGCTCTGCTGGAGCGGCTCTACGACTCCGGCCGCTACCTCTTCCTCAGCTCCAGCGGCATCCTGCCGCCCCGCCTGACCGGCATCTGGACGGGCGCGTGGACCGCCGCCTGGGCCGGTGACTTCACCACCGACGCCAACGTCAACCTCCAGGTCGCGGGCGGCAACATCCTCGACCTCACCGAGGTCATGCAGGGGTATTCCGACCTGGTTCTCGGCCAACTCGACCACTGGCGCACCAACGCCGGGAACCTCTACGGAGCGCGTGGCTTCCTGGCCCCCTCCCGCACCGACGGCGAATACGGCCACATGCTCCACTTCGACGGCGGCGACTTCCCCGGCCACTGCTGGACCGGCGGCGCCGACTGGCTGCTTCACCCGCTTCTGGAGTACTACGAGGTCACCGGGGACGAGACCTACCTACGGGACAGGCTCGGCCCTGCCCTGATGGAACTGGCCCTGTTCTACGAGGACTTCCTCACCCGCACGGATGCGGACGGCAGGGCCGTCTTCGTGCCCTCCTTCTCCATGGAGAACGCCCCGGGCAACACCGGCGAGTACCTGTCCGTCAACGCCACCGGCGACATCATGGCCGGCAGGCACGCCCTCCGGGCCGCGATCGACGCCGCGGGCGCCCTCGGCGTCGAACAGGGCAGCGGCGAGGGTGTCGAACGCTGGACAGCACTGCTCGACAGGCTCCCCGACTACCGGATCAACGAGGCCGGCGCCCTCGCCGAATGGTCCTGGCCCGGCCTGACCGACCGCTACGACCACCGCCACATCCAGCACCTGTACGCCGCCTGGCCCCTGCACGAGATCAATCCGGAGGAACGGCCCGACCTCGTGCCCCCGGCGCTCAAGGCGCTCGAACTGCGCGGAGACCAGAACCTCTCCGCGCACGGCAGCCTCCATCGCGCCCTGGCGGCCGCCCGGCTCAAGGACGGCGCCCGGGTCTACGAGAACCTGCGGAAGATCACCGGCAGTGACATGCTCTTCCGCTCGCTGATGACCTCCCACAACCCCGGTCGGCACATCTACAACGCCGACGCGGCGAACGCCCTGCCCGCCGTGCTTGCCGAAGCACTGCTCTGCACAAGGCCAGGCATCGTGGAGATCCTGCCCGCACTGCCCGAGCAGTGGGACAAGGGCAGCATCACCGGCCTCCGGGGCCGCGGCGGAATCCGTGTGCACAGCCTGGACTGGGACCTGGCCGGCGGCACCACGACCGTGACCGTCACCGCCGACCGGACCCGGGACGTCACCCTGATCAGCCGGCGCGGCATGGCGTCCGTCACCACCTCCGCGCGGGTCGGTCCCTCCGCCCTCGGCCCGCACGCCAGAACGGTCGGCCTCACCGCCGGGCAACGCACCCGGATCACGGTCTCGCTGCCGACCGCCTGAGCACACCGCCGCGCGCAGCCTCTTCGATGCTTCCGGGGGGGCGGCGGCCTTGGAGCAACCTTTCCCGCCGCACGGCGTCCTATCCGGTGACACGCCCTGAAGCTGGCCTTCCGGGTGCGGCCACTCCGATCGTCGAGGACGGTACCGATGCTCAACCCCGCTTTCTGTCTGAACGTTCCGGAAGGTTTCGACGACTCGGAGGCGGAGACCGGGGTGCATCCGATGGCCCGGAAACTCTTCCTCGGGAGGAGCGCCGCCCATGTCTTCTCGAAGGCACACGCCTGGGTGAGCGAGCACGATGTGCGCATCGCGGATGTCTCCTGGGACTTCCTCGACGGCGAGGGGGAGCCTCACTGCCTGAGCGTGTACTTCACGTTCGAAGCGCGGCCTGAAGACAGTTGAGGACCCCGGTCGGCGTGCGGCCGGGGTCCTCGAGGCGGTGCGTACGTGCCGGGTCGGGCAGGTCAGCGCTGCAGGGTGAGCAGGCCCGGCCGC
>NZ_JBSFIK010000063.1:0-40077 GCF_053597535.1 Streptomyces sp. NPDC001348
GTTGCCGCCATGTCCATGACCGGCGCAGCCGCAGCCCACGCGGAGCCCCCCACCCAAGCCTGGTCGCCGCCGCGTGCAGGAGGCGGAGCGGCACCTGGTGCAGGACGGCCTCGTCGGCGGCCCAGTCCACCGCCTCCAGGCTCGCCTCGGATCCGTCGAGACCGACCACCAGGGGAATCGTCACCGCCCCGGTCTCCTCTCGTGCCGGACTCGGCGCCCCCCCCCCACCGGCACAGGTCCACATGCGCCGCGGCGGGGTTTGGGGTACTCCTCGAGTGAGTCCACCGTCGTTTCCAGCTTCGTACGAGACGGAGGCCGCCGCCATGCAACCAGTCGTCACCGTCGGCCTCGACGGCTCACCCGAGAGTCTCGCCGCTGCCCGCTGGGCCGCCGCCGAGGCCGAGAAGCGGGGGCTCACCCTGCGGCTGCTGCACGCGTGGCCGCTGCTGGCGCCCGAACCGGTTCACGTACCCGCGGAAGTCGATCAGAACTACTGGGCGAAGCGCCTGGTCCGCACCGCGCGAGCCGAGCTTCAGGCCCGCCACCCGGGCCTGTCGGTGGTCGAGGACCTGGTCGCCGACGACGCCCGGGACGCCCTGCTCCGCGCGGCGGCGGAGTCCGACATGACCGTCCTCGGTTCGCGCGGGCTGGAGCCCGTGTCGAGCTACTTCCTGGGGGACGTCAGCATGCCCGTGGTGGCTCGGGCCGAGCGGCCGGTGGTACTCGTCCGGGCCGAAACCCCCGGGGGAAGGCCCCCGGACTCCGTCGGCCGGGTGGTCGTGGCCCTGAAGATGCACGGATCTCCCGACTCTTCCGACGCCCTTCTCGACTTCGCCTTCCACACCGCCGCGGCCGGGGGAACTCCCCTCCTCGTCGTCCACGGTCGGAGCGTGCCGCTCCACGCGCGGGTGCCCTGGGGTGTGGACCAGGAGGTCACCGCGGAGACGACGCGGGAGGCGGAGCATCGGCTGAGCAACACGCTCCGTGCCTGGCGGGAGAAGTACCCCCGGGTGGAGGTGGCCGACAGCGTGCGTCTCGAGAACCCCGCGAAGGCCGTCGTACAGGCCGCCGAGGGCGCCGCGCTGCTGGTCGTCGGCCGACGCCGGCACCGTCCTGGTCCGGGGCCGCACCTGGGCCCCGTGGCTCAGGCCGCCATCCATCACGGGCTCTGCCCCGTCGCGGTCGTCCCCCATGACTGAGCCTGCCCCGCCCGGGAAAGGGCGTGAGGGCCGGCCGCCGCCGCGGGCAGCGGTGTACGAGACCCACACCGCCGTCCTGTTCTTCGTCGGCGACCGCGTCCACAAGGTCAAGAAGCCGGTGGACCTGGGATTCCTGGACTACTCCACGGTGGCTGCTCGCCGGGTCGCGTGTGAACGCGAAGTCGCCCTCAACCGCCGTTTCGCCCCCGACGTGTACCTGGGCCTGGGCGAGTTCCGCGGCCCGGACGGGGAAGAAACCGAACCCCTGGTGGTGATGCGCCGGATGCCCGCCGACCGCCGCCTCTCCCAGCTGGTACGGGAAGGGGAAGCCGTCGACGACGTCCTCCGGGCCGTCGCCCGGCAGCTCGCCTCCTGGCACGCGGACGCGCCCCGCGGCCGCGAGGTGGCGGAGCAGGGCACGCGGGACGCGCTGTCGTCGCGATGGGAGGCGAGCTTCGCGCAGGTCCGGGAGCTCGCCGCGGACGGCGTCCTGCCCGACGGGGTCGCGGAGGTCGAGCGGCTGGTACGCCGTTATCTCGCCGGCCGCAGGCGGCTGTTCGACGCCCGTATCGAGCAGGGCCGGGTGGTGGACGGCCACGGCGACCTGCTCGCCGAGGACGTCTTCTGCCTCGACGACGGCCCCCGCGTCCTGGACTGCCTGGAATTCGACGACCACCTCCGCTACGTCGACGGGCTCGACGACGCCGCCTTCCTCGCCATGGACCTGGAACAGCTCGGCGCCCCGGACGCCGCGGCGTACTTCCTCGCCCGGTACGGCGAGTACTCCGGCGACCCCGCGCCCCCTTCGCTGTGGCACCACTACGTCGCCTACCGCGCGTTCGTCCGCGCCAAGGTCTCGCTGATCCAGGCACACCAGGGAACACCGGGCGCGGACACGGCGTCACGACGGCTGGTCTCGGCGGCGCTGCGTCACCTGCGCACCTCGGCCGTCACCCTGACCCTCGTCGGCGGGCTGCCGGGCAGCGGGAAGTCCACCCTCTCCGGAGCGCTGGCCGACCGGCTGGGGGTCACCCTGCTCAGCAGCGACCGCCTCCGCAAGGAGCTGGCGGGCATCCCCGCGGAACGGTCCGCGGCGGCCGGCTACGGCGAGGGCCTGTACACGCCCGAGTGGACCGCCAGGACCTACGCCGCCCTGCTCGAGCGGGCCGCCGCCCTGCTGTCCTGCGGCGAGTCCGTCGTCCTGGACGCCACCTGGTCGAGCGCGGAGCAGCGTGAAGCGGCACTGCGCGTGGCCGAGCGCACCAGCTCCGACCTGCTGGCCCTGCACTGCCATGTTCCGGGCGACGTGTCGGCGGCCCGTCTGAACACGCGCGCCCCCGGAGCGTCCGACGCCGGCCTCGCCATCGCCACCGCCATGGCGGCCACCGAACCGCCGTGGCCCGAGGCCGTCGCGGTCGACACCAGCGGCCCGCTGGAGTCCACGGTCACCCGGGCGCTGGCAGCGGTACGCCCGTGGGGCACCGGCCAGGCTCCGGTCTACCGCCGCCCGCGCGTGGAGCCGGACTGAGGTCTCGGCGTACGACGACGCCTTCACCGCCCCGGCGGGAGCGGCCGAATGGCCGTCAGGCCGCGGGGACGGCCACTTCGGCGTGGGGCGCGCCGCCGAGGACCACCTTGAGCGCGCCGGTCGCGGCGGCCCCGGAGAAGACGTCGTACGCCTCTTCCATGTGGTCCAGCGGGAACGTGTGGGTGACAAGCCGCCCGGTCGGCAGCCGTCCCGCGGTCGCCATCCGCAGCAGCGTGGGGGTGGAGTACGTGTCCACCAGTCCCGTCGTGATGGTGACGTTCTTGATCCACAGGTCCTCGAGGTGCAGCGTGGCGGGCCTGCCGTGCACGCCGATGTTGGCCACGTGCCCGCCCGGGCGGACCATGCGGGTGCACAGTTCGAAGCTCTCCGGTACACCGACCGCCTCGATGACCACGTCCGCTCCGAGCCCGTCGGTCAGATCGGCGACCAGCTGGCCCGGGGCCTCGTGCACATCGGCCACCGCGTCGGCGCCGAGCTGCCGGGCGGCCTCCAGCCGGGCCGGGGCCAGGTCGACGGCGATGATCCGCTCCGGCGTGAACAGCCGGGCCGTGGTGATCGCAGCCAGGCCGATGGGACCGGCGCCGACGACCACGACGGTGTCTCCGGGACGTACCCGCCCGTTGAGGACGCCCACCTCGTAGGAGGTCGGGAAGATGTCCGCGAGCAGGACGGCGTCCTCGTCGCGGACCGTGCCCGGCAGCGGGTGGACGGACAGGTCGGCGTAGGGGACGCGGACGTACTCGGCCTGGGTGCCGTCGATCAGGTGGCCGAGGACCCAGCCCCCGCCGCCGCGGCACTGGCCGTAGCTGCGCTCCCGGCAGAAACCGCACCGGCCGCAGGAGCTGATGCAGGAGATGAGCACCCGGTCCCCGGGGCGTACGGTGCGCACGTCGCTGCCGACCTCGACGATCTCACCGACGGCCTCGTGGCCGAGCACCGTTCCGGGGCGTACCTCGGGGACGTCGCCCTTGAGGATGTGCAGATCGGTGCCGCAGATGGTGACGGCGCCGACCTTCACGATCGCGTCGGTGGGCTCCTTGACGGCCGGGTCCGGGACGTCCTCCCAGGAGCCGTGTCCTGGGCCGTGGAAGACGAAGCCTTTCATCGCGCTCCTCACCCTCTTCGATCTGCCGCGGGGCCGGTTCCGGTGCGGACGACGAAGGTCGCCGGCCGGGTTCCGGCACGATGCCGGAAGTGCCCCGTACCTCCAGCTTGTGCTCTGTTCGAGGACGGTGCTTGGGCCGTCCGGCCCCTGCGGACGGCCGGACGGCGCCCAGCGGGATGCCGTCGGCGGACTCGCGCGGAATCGCGCTGTCCTCCGGTCGGCGCGCGCGTCGTCGCGGAGCGAGGGTCACGCGGTTGCCGGTGGCCGACGAGGCCGGTGCGCCGCAGGGCGTCGCCGGCCGCGCCGATCCGCGCGGGGGCCGGGCGAGCCGTGGGCGGTACCGGCCGTCCGGGGGGGGAGCGGTCATGCGTCGGTCAGCAGGTTCTTCACCTCGACGACATCGGCGATGCTCTCGACCTCCGCGACCAGCCGGGCCGTCGTCGCCGGGGACGTCCGCCCGGTCAGTTCCACGACGCCGTCGTACACGGCCACCTCCACGCCGTCCCGCTCCCCCGGCGGGCAGCAGGCTTCGAGCCTGGCCTCGACCTCCGCCCGTATCCCGGCGTCGTCCCTGATGAGCGCCTGCAGCAGGGCTTCCCGTCGTACCACGCCGACCAGCCGGCCCTCGCGGTCGGTGACCGGGATCCGCTTCAACCGGGACAACGCGGCGAGCCAGGCGGCCTCGGCGACGGTCGCGCCGGGCAGCACCGTGATGGCCGGGCTGGTCATCAGGTCGGCGGCCGTCTCTCCGCGGGCCTTGCCGTGCAGCCGCCGCTCGCGCAGCCTGCCGATAGGTCCGGGCCGGTGGCCGGAGGCCTCGAAGGCGACCTTCGCCAGCAGGTCGTTCTCCGAGACCACACCGACCACGTGGTCCTCGGCGTCCACGACCGGGACGGCGCCGACCTGCTCACGGGCCAGCAGACGGGCGATGTCCCGGTACGGCAGGTCGTCGCGGAGGGAGGCGGCGGGTACGTCCATCACGTCCCGCACCAGCGGCAGCCCGGGTTCGTTCCGGGGCGCCGGCCACGGTGTCCCGCCCGCCGAGGCCGCCGGAGCCCACTGGGTGCCGGCGTGTGCGGCCGCGGCCGTGGCCACGGCACCCAGGTAGCGGACCAGCGTTTCCTGCCGCTCCGTCTCGCCGGGGCTCCAGGGCCGGGCGGGCAGGTCCCGCCGGGCCTCGGCCTTCGTGGAGAAGTTCTCGTGCTCGTTCACAGCGGCCTCCGGACTCGAGTGCCTACCGTCCAGTCTTCCGCTGTCCCTGGCCACGCCCAAGTGCCGAACGGCCCTGGTACGACGGCGTCCCGGCGCTATCCGGTGCGGGGCGGGAGAGGAACGGGGAAACTGAAGGAGCAGCCGACCGGCAGGAGGCCGCCGATGAGCCTGCGGGACTTCCTGGAGCGGTTCCGTCCGGCCGGAACGCCGGGAGCCTCCGCCACCGGCGTGCCAGCCGACCGTACGGCGGAACGCGCGACGGAGCTGGAACCCGCTCTCGCCCTGCTGTCGGACGTCCAGCAGGAGGCGGCACGTGTCCGGGCCGCCGCCGACGAGACGGCCGAGGCGCTCCGGCGGAACGCCGAGCGAGAAGCGGCACGTCTCCTCGCCGCCGCCCGGGAGCAAGCCCCGGAGGTCCGCCGGCAGGCCGCAGAACCCCTGCTGCGGGAGGCGCGGCGGGAGGCCGAGGCGCTTCGCGCCGCCGGAGACCGCGCGGCCTCGGCGGTCCGTGAGCGGGCCGGGGAGCGCCTGCCGGACCTGGTGGACCTCACGGTGGCCGACGCCCTCCGCCTGCCGGACGGACCGGGGGAAGCACCATGACCGCCGGCTGGGTCGCGGGAGCGGTACGGGCGAAGGCCCTCGTCGGCCGGTACCCCGGCGCCGGCGGAGCACGGGAGGCAGCGGCGGGCCCGACGCTCGAAGACGCCCTGCGGCGCCTGACCGCGACCCCGTACTCGAGGTACACCCGGACGGTGACCGGCCTGCCCGAGGCCCAGCGGGCGGTGTCCGCCACCCTGCTGTGGCATCTGCGGGTGCTGGCCGGCTGGCTGCCCCGCGGCGGTGCGCGGCTGCTCGTTCCGCTCGCCGCGGGCTTCGAGATCGCCAACGTGGCCTCCCGGCTGTCCGCACCGGACGGTGCGCGCACGGGCGTGCCGGAGCCGTACCGGCTCGGGGCGCTGGAGACGGCCTGGCGGAGGCTTGAGCGTGCGGGGACGTCCGCGGAGCTGCGCGCGGCCCTGGCCGCCTCGCCCTGGGGTGATCCGGGCGGTGACGCTCCGTGGGCCGTGATCACCGGCATGCGGATGGCCGCCGCACGGCGCACCGCCGTGGCCGTACCGTCCGCGCGCCGCTGGGCGCTGGGGCGTGCCGTGCTGCTGACGGCCCGGGAGTCTTTCGTGCACGGACGCGCTCTGCCGGAGGCCGTGCGGCGGGATGCGGCACGGCTGCTCGGCACCCGGGCGGTGGCCGCCGCCTCGTACGGGGAGTTCCGCGAGCACCTGCCCTCGGCGGCCCGCTGGGTCCTGGCGGACGTCGAGGAGCCGGGTGAGCTGTGGCGGGCGGAGGCCCGCTGGTGGCGGGCGGTGTGGGCCGACGGCGGGGTGCTGCTGCGCGACGCCCGGTACGGCCCCCGCGTGGTCGTGGGCGCGGTCGCGGTGCTGTCCGTGGACGCGTGGCGGGTGCGGGCGGCGCTGGAGTCGGCGGCGCGCGGCGGGCGGCCCGGGGAGGTGTTCGATGCCCTGGCCTGAGGCGGTGACACCGGTCCGGATGCGCCGCGTCGCGGTGATCGTGCCGCAGCCGGCACTGCGGGACGCGCTGGTGCGGATCGCCGAGGCGGGCTGTGTGGAGCTCGACCGCGCCGAGGAGGCCGCTCCGGGCTCGGCGGCCGTGCGGCTGCAGCGGCTCCAGGGACATGGTGAGGCGGCGCGGTCGGGTGCCGGCGCGGCGGTTCTGTCCGTCGCCGCCCCCGACCTGGACGTTCTCGAACAGCGGCACGATGTCGGGCTGCTGGCGGGCGAGGCCCAGTTGCAGGAGCGCGCGGAAGGCGCCGTACGGCGGGGTGAGGTGGCGGCGCTGGCCGGGTGGTGCCCGGCCGGGGAGGTTGCCCGCGTCGCGGACCGGCTGGCCGCGGCGGGCGGCGCGCTGCTGCCGCTGCCGTTCCCGCCCGGCACGGATCCGCCGACGCTGCTGCGGCCGGGCAGGTCCGTCTCCTTCTCACCGCTGGTGACGACGTACGGCACACCGGCCTACGCGGACCTCGACCCTTCATGGCCGGCGGGGCTCGCCTACGTCGTGATGTTCGGGATGATGTTCGGTGACGTGGGGCACGGGGCGCTGCTGCTGCTCGCAGCGCTGGTGCTGCGTGCCGGGCGGCCCCGCCGGCTGGCCCGGCTGCGGCGGCTGTGGCCGTTCCTGGCGGGCGCGGGAGTCGCCTCCGTACTCGCGGGCGCCGCGTACGGCGAGTTCTTCGGTCCCACCGGGCTGCTGCCGGCGCTGTGGCTGAGCCCGCTGGACAGTCCGGCCCGGCTGCTGGCCGCCGCCGTGGCCTTCGGTGCGGGCCTGCTGGCGGTCGCGCATGCCGCCGGTGCGGTCAACCGCGTGCGTGAGGACGGCTGGGCCACGGGTCTGTACGCGGCTTCCGGGTGCGCCGGACTGCTGTTCTACCTGGGGCTGGCGGCGGCCGCGGCGGGCCTGCTGCTGCACCGGCCGCCCGCGGCCGTCGTGGGGGGCGCGCTTGCCGTGGCCGGGCTGGCGCTGGTGGCACTCGGCCTGTTCCGGGCCACGGCGGGCGGCAGGGCGGGCCTCGCCGAGACGGTGGTGCGGCTGTTCGACGTCGTGGTGCGCACGGGCACCAACACCCTGTCGTTCGCCCGGCTCGCGGCCTTCGGTCTCACCCACGCCGCGCTCGCCGACCTGGTGTGGCGCGGCACCACGGGCCTTGCCGGGCGCGGTGGCGCCTCGGTCGCGGGCGCGGTGCTGCTGTTCGCCGTGGGCACGGCCGTCTCCTTCCTCCTGGAGGCGCTGGTGGCCGGTGTGCAGGCGCTGCGGCTGGAGTTCTACGAGCTGTTCTCCCGGATCTTCGAGACGGAGGGCCGCCCGTTCCGTCCCTGGCATGTTCCCCCGGCGGAATCCGCCGACCGCGCTGCGAAGGTGGTCCCATGCTCACCTGGCTGATCGTCCTGCCGGTGCTGGCCGCGGTGCTCGGCGCCGTCCGGCTGCTGCGGCGGCGCCGGACCAGACACGCCCTCCGCTGGCTCCTGGTCACGAATCTGGCCCTGCTGGCCGGTGCCGGGTTCGCTCTGGTCACGGCGCTGGCGGGCCCCGCGCAGGCGTCGGCCGGCACAGCGGCCGCCGGCGGGGTCAACGGGGCCGCTCTGATCGGGGCGGCCATCGCGGTGGCCGGCGCCTCGATCGGGGCCGCGATCGCCGTGGCCTACACGGGGGCCGCGGCGCTCGCCGCGCTGAGCGAGCGACCGGAGATGTTCGGCCGGGCCATGGTGATCGTCGGTCTGGCGGAGGGGATCGCCGTGTACGGGCTGGTGGTCGCGATCCTGCTGATCGGAAAGGCCTGACGATGGGCACCGTGGCCGCCATCGGCGCGCGGACCGGCGTGTGCGGGCTGGCTCTGGCCGGGGTCGAGGTCCTCGTCGCGGAGGATCCGGACGCCGTACGCCGGGCCTGGCGGACGCTCCCGGGCACGGTCGGCCTGGTGATCCTCACGGCCGAGGCTGCCGAAGCACTGGGGGCCGCGGCGACGGCGCCGGATCCGTCGCGGCCGCTGACGGTGGTGATGCCCTGATGGCACCGTCCGTGGACGCGCTGGGCCCGGTGCGCGCCGAGGTGCTGCGGGCGGCACGGGCCTCGGCCGACAGCGTTCTGGAGCGCGCGCGGGCGGAGGCGGACGAGACCCTGCGGGCGGCGCGCTCCACGGCGCAGGCGGTGCTCGGGCGGGCCCGGGACCTCGGGGAGGCGGACGGTGCCGCGCAGGCGGACCGGGAGCGGGTGCGGGCGGTGCAGGACGCCTGGGCGGTGGAACTCGCGGCGCGCGCCGAGGTGTACGCCGAACTCCGTGCCCGGGTCCGCGCGGGCGTCCGCCGGGCGCTGGCCGAGGGCGCCGTTCCGCGGGCGCGGCTGGCGCGGGCGGCGCGGGGCCTGCTGGGTCCGCGGGCCCGGGTGACGGCCGCCGCGGGAGGCGGAGTGACGGCCGAGGTGACCGGCCGCCGGGTCGATCTGTCGGCGGACGCGCTGGCCGACCGTGCCGTGGAGCGGCTGGGTGTGCGGGCCGAGGTCCTGTGGGGTCCGCGGTGACCGTCCCCGGCGGGACCGACGACGCGGCACGCTCGAGGGTCCTGCGTGTCGCGGGTCCCCTCGTCGAGGTCACCTGCCCCGCCACGGTCGCCATGCACGACCTGGTGGCGCTGGGCACCGCCGGGCTGCCGGGCGAGGTGGTGGCCATCCACGGCGGCACCGCCACCGTCCAGGCGTACGAGTACACCGGCGGACTGGCCCCCGGCCACCCGGTGCGGGCGCAGGGCCGTCCGCTGTCGGTGCGGCTGGGCCCGGAGCTGCTCGGCGGTGTGTTCGACGGCCTGTTGCGTCCCCTGACCGGTGCCGGCGACGTTCTGCCGACAGGCGGGGCGGGTGGCGGCCCCGGCCGGCGCACCTGGCCCTTCACGCCACGGGTGGCCGAGGGGGCGCGGGTCGCCGCCGGGGAGGTGCTCGGTGACATCGGGGCCACCGTGCCCTTGCGGCTCCTCGTGCCTCCGCACCGCTCGGGCGAGGCGACACAGGTCGCGACGGCGGGCGAGCACACCGCGGACAGCGTGCTCGCCGTCGTGGACGGGCACGGGGTGCGCATGGCGCAGACCTGGCCGGTCCGCAGGCCGCGACCGGTTGCGCGGCGGCTGCCGGCGGACCTGCCGCTGCACACCGGGCAGCGGGCCGTCGACCTGCTCTTCCCGGTCGGCCGCGGCAGCACCGTCGCCGTACCGGGCGGCTTCGGCACCGGCAAGACCATGCTGCTGCAGCAGATCGCCAAGTGGTGCGACGCCGACGTGATCGTGTACGTCGGCTGCGGCGAGCGCGGCAACGAGATGGCGGACGTCATCGAGGAACTGGCGGAGCTGACCGATCCGCGTACCGGGGGCCGGCTGGCCGAGCGGACCGTGACGATCGCGAACACGTCCAACATGCCGATGATGGCCCGGGAGGCGAGTGTGCACACGGGCGCGACGGTCGCCGAGTACTTCCGCGACATGGGCCTGGACGTCGTCCTGATCGCCGACTCGACCTCCCGCTGGGCGGAGGCCCTGCGCGAGTTCGCCTCACGCATGGGCGAGCTCCCCGCGGAGGAGGGCTATCCGGCCGGGCTCGCCTCGGAGCTGGCGGCGTTCTACGAGCGGGCCGCCGCGGTGCGCACCCTCGGCGGCGCGACGGGCTCCGTCACGGTGATCGGCGCGGTGTCCCCACCGGGTGGCGACCGCACCGAGCCGGTCACCGCGCACACCGAACGGTTCGTACGGTGCCTGTGGAGCCTGGACCGCGATCTCGCCTACGCCCGGCACTACCCGGCCGTGTCCTGGGCGGACTCCTTCTCCCGCGACGCCGCCGCGCTGGCAGCCGCACACGCGCGGGCGGGCGATCCCGAGTGGGCGGAGCGGCGCGGACATGTGGCGCGGCTGCTGGCCGCGGCGGACCGGCTCGCCGACCTGGTCGAACTGGTCGGGGTCACGGCCCTGCCACCCCGGGAACGGATCAGTGTGCTCGCGGGACGGCTGCTGCGTGAGGCCCTGATCCAGCAGAACGCGCTGTCGCCGGCGGACGCCTACAGTGCCCCGGAGAAGACGGCGGCCCTGGTGGAGGCCGTGCTGACGGTGATCGACCGCTGTCTGGGACTGGTCGACTCCGGTGTCCCGGCGGACGCCGTCGAGGCGGTCGACTTCACCCCGCTGTTGCGGGCGCGCGAGACAGCGGGGCCGGCCGAGACCGCTGCGGTGGCGGCGGCTCGTGACACCGTGCTGGCCCGGCTCGAGGAGGCGGCGTGAACGGCCTCGCGGACATCGAGTACACGGGCGTGCGGGAACTGCGCGGGCCTCTCATGGTGGTGGAGGGCGTGAGCGGGGTGGGGTGGGACGAGTTCGCCACGATCGCCCTGGACTCCGGTGAGCGACGGCACGGGCTGGTCCTGGAGGTGGACCGCGACCTCGCGGTGGTGCAGGTGCTGGAGGACACCACCGGCATGAACCGCACCGGCACCCGCGTGGCCTTCTCCGGCACACCGCTGCGGATCCCGGTCGGCACCGGTTGGCTGGGCAGGGTGTGCGACGGGCGGGGCGAACCGGCCGACGGCGGGCCGCCGGTGCTGGGCGGTGGCTACGCGGCGGTCGGCGGCGCGCCGCTCAATCCGGTGCGCCGGGAACCGCCGAACGATCCGGTGCTCACCGGCGTGGGCGCGGTGGACGTGCTGACCACGCTGGTGCGGGGCCAGAAGCTGCCGGTGTTCTCGTCCGCCGGGCTGCCGCACCTGGAGCTGGCGGTGCAGATCGCGGCGCAGGCGAGGTGCGGCGGCGAGCCGTTCGCCGTCGTGTTCGCCGGCATGGGGCTCACCCACGCCGACACGGCGTTCGTCCGTGACGGGCTGGCGGCGCGCTCGGCCGCACGGGAGCTGGTCCTGTTCCTCAACACCGCCGACGACCCGGTGATCGAACGGCTGCTGACCCCTCGGCTCGCTCTGACGGTGGCCGAGCACCTGGCGTTCGTGGAGGGCCGCCACGTCCTGGTGGTGATGACGGACATGACGGCCTACTCCGAGGCACTGCGCGAGGTGTCCGCCGCGCGCGGCGAGATCCCGGCCCGCCGGGCCTACCCCGGTTACCTCTACAGCGACCTCGCCTCCCTCTACGAGCGCTGCGGCCGGATCCGGGGCCGGCCGGGGTCGGTGACCGTGCTCCCGGTACTCACCATGCCGGCGGGCGACATCACCCACCCCGTTCCCGACCTCACCGGCTACATCACGGAGGGCCAGATCGTGCTGTCGGCCGAAGCGCACGCGGCCGGCACGTACCCGCCCGTCGATCCGCTGGCCTCGCTGTCGCGTCTGATGCGCAAGGGAACCGGGGCGGGGCGGACCCGCCCGGACCATCCGCCGGTCGCGGCGCAGTTGATCGCCGCGCTGGCCCGGTCCCGGGAGGTGCGGGAGCTCGCCGACCTGATCGGACGGCAGGCGCTCAGCCCGACCGACCTGCGCCACCTCGACCTGGAGGACGCCTTCCGGCACCGGTTCCTCGCCCAGGGCAGGGACGAGAACCGGCCGCTGGACGAGTCGATGGACCGGGCCTGGGAGGTTCTGCTGACCCTGCCGCGCAGCCAGCTCGGCATGGTCCCGGCCGACCTGCTGGACGCCCACGTCCCTCCGCGTCAGGAGGCGCCGTCATGAGCACCCGCGGGCGCCGAGTGCCGGTCGGGCGGGCCGGCCGGCTGAGGCTGCGCCGCAGCCTCGCCACGGCGCTGCGCGGAGCGGACCTGCTGGAGCGCAAACTGCGGCTCCTGCTGGACCGGGAGCACGCGGCGCGACGGGCGGCTCAGGACGCGGGCCGGGTGTGGCGGGAGCGGTCGGCCGAGGCCGGCACCTGGCTGGTGCGCGGGGTGCTCCTGGGCGGCGAACGGGCACTGGCCGAGGCGGTGCCCGCCGGCCGGGCGTGTGTCGAGGTCCAGTGGGAGTCGCTCATGGGCGTACGCCATCCCGCGACGGTGGCCTGGACCGCCCCCGCCCGCTCCCCGGCGGAACCGACTCCGTCCAACACCGCCCTGGCGCACGCCGAGACGGCCTACCGTGCCGCGGCCCGCGCCGCCGCGGAGCACGCCGTTCACCGGGCGGCGGCCGAACTGCTCGCCGCCGAAGCGGCACGGACCCGGCAGCGGGTCCGCGCCCTGCGCCGGCACTGGATCCCCCGGCTGCGGCGCGAACTGGCGGCGGTCGAGCTGACGCTGGAGGAGGCCGAACACGAGGAGGCGGTGCGACGCCGGTGGGCCGCGTCCCGGGGCACCCGGTGAGCGCCGCTCGCCGAGGCCGCCCGGACCGCCCGGCAGGTCATGTCGACGGCGGGCCCGTCGGGGCCCGCCGAAAGGCATCGGGTGCGCTCAGTCCCCGTGCCGTATCTCGACGTGCTTGGCCTCCGACTTCTCGGCGCCCAGGCCCACACTGACGGTGAGCATGCCGTTGGTGTAGTCGGCCGTGACGTCGTCCTCCTTGGCGCCGGGCGGCAGCGTCACGCTGCGGCTCATCGCGCCGTACCGGATCTCGCTGTGGTCCTTCGTGACGTCCTTCTCGGAGCGTTCGGCCTGCACGGTCAGCACCCCGTCGCCGATGAGGACGTCGATGTCCTCGGGGGACATGCCCGGAAGCTCGGCCCGCATCACATAGCGGCCCTCCTCCGTGTAGTCCTCGATACGGACCGTGTACAGGTCCCTCATCGCGGGCATCCCGAACCGGGCCGGAAGCCCTTCGAACCAGTCCGGAACGTCCGGGAACGGGAACCTCTGCCTGCGTGACAGCGTGGCCATCGCGGCACCTCCTCGCTGTGAACAGCTCCCACTCGTCATCCTGGAAGTCCCTTTCATTCTGTTCGCTCGGGCGGCGAGGCAGGGTGGGTCCAGTGGGCCGGTCCCAGGGACCAACGGTCCCTGGAGGAACGGACACCCGATGGCATTCCATGGGATGTGAGTTTCTGCCGCTGCGTCGCAGGGAGGAGGCGAGGACGATGACCGCCCCCGCGCCCACGGAGAAGAACGACCGGGCCGCGCCGAGCACCCGTACGGAGGCGACCGGCGCCTCCATGCGTGCCCGCTGCGGTGACGAGATCGTCGTACGCGGCACCACGGCCGGGGTCGTCGCACGGGACGGCGAGGTCGTCGGGTTGCACCACCAGGACGGCAGCCCGCCCTACGACGTGCGCTGGGCCGACAACGGACGGGTGACGCTGTACTTCCCCGGACCGGACGCCTTCGTCAGGCACCTGGCGTCCGCGACGTCCCGTGCCCGCCCGGCCGCCGGCACACCGTCGGCCGCGGAGCCGGAAGCCGGAGGCGGTCATGTCGCAGCCGGGTGACCGCCGGCCGATCGTGGTGGGCGTCGCTCCCGACCCCACCCGGCGGATGGCACTGGCCTGGGCCGCCGACGAGGCCGCCCGCCGCAGGCTGCCGTTGCGTCCGGTCCACGCCGAGGGCGTGCCGACCAGGGGCCACCGGAGGCCGGAGGTACCGCCGTCCTGGGAGGAGTGGAACGAAGCGCTGCACAAGGCCGGGCGGCAGGTGCTCGAAGAGGCCGCGGCCTTCGTCACCAGCCGGCACCCGCGACTCGAAGTGGACGCCCTGCTCACGGAGGGCGACCCGGTGTGGGTGCTGCGCGAACAGAGCCGTGACGCCGCAGCCGTCGTACTGGGGTCGCAGCACCTGAGCCGGGCCCAGGAGGTGTTCGGGACGCACTCGGTCGCCCTGCCGCTCATGGCTCACGCGCACTGCCCCGTGGTGGTCGTTCCGGAGGCCGAGCACATCACCCAGGAACCCGCCCACTTCGTCGTCGGCGTCGACGGCAGCGAGCACTCCGCGGCCGCGGTCGACGTGGCGTTCGAGGAGGCGGCGCTGCGCGGCGCTCAGTTGCGGGCCCTGATCGTCTGGCAGCCAGGGCCTGTGCGGATCTTCGACGAGTACGGGCCGCAACAGGAGTTCCGCCGTCTGCTCTCCGAGACCGTGGCCGGTCGCCGTGCCCGCTACCCGGAGGTGGATCTGCACCACGAACTGGTCGTGGGACATCCGGTGCAGGCGCTCACCGAGGCCTCCGCGCACGCGCTGGGCCTGGTGGTGGGGACCCGGGGCCACGGCGGATTCACCGGCATGCTGCTGGGCTCGGTCAGCCAGGGCGTGCTGCAGCACGCCCGCTGCCCCGTCTTCGTCGTTCCGTCGGCAGCCGGGTGACCCCGAGGGCTGGAGTGGTCACCGCCGGTCTGCGGGAGGACGCTGGAGAGAGATCGCCGAAGGGGCGTGCCCCGTGGCGTGACCGGCGCGAGGGAGGAAGCCATGAGGGTCGGAGTGCTGACCGGCGGCGGCGACTGTCCCGGTCTCAACGCGGTGATCCGCAGCGTCGTCCGCAAGGGCGTCCAGGAGTACGCCTTCGACTTCGTCGGGTTCCGGGACGGCTGGCGCGGCGCGCTCCGCGGCAGCGTCGTCCCGCTGGACGTCTCCAGTGTGCGGGGCATTCTCCCGCGCGGCGGAACCATCCTCGGCTCCTCCCGCACCAACCCCTTCGCGCACGAGGACGGCCCGCGCCGGGTGCGGGACACCCTCGCCGCGCACGGTGTGGACGCGCTCGTCGTGATCGGCGGCGAGGACACGCTCGGTGTGGCCGCCGAACTGAACCGGCAGGGGGTCGATCTGGTCGGCGTGCCGAAGACCATCGACAACGACGTGTCCGGCACCGACTACACCTTCGGGTTCAACACGGCCGTGGGCATCGCGACCGAGGCGATAGACCGGCTGCACACCACGGCCGAGTCGCACATGCGCACCCTCGTGCTGGAGGTGATGGGGCGGCACTCGGGATGGATCGCCCTGCAGGCGGGCGTCGCCGGCGGCGCCAACGCGATCCTCATCCCTGAACGGCCGTTCGACGTCGATCAGGTGTGTGCGTGGGTGCAGAGCAGGTTCAAGATCAATTACGCGCCGATCGTCGTGGTGGCCGAAGGGGCCGTCCCCAAGGACGGAGACATGGTCCTGAGCGACCGGACCGTGGACGAGTTCGGTCATGTGCGTCTGTCCGGTGTCGGCGAGTGGCTGGCGCGCGAGATCTCGCACCGCACGGGCACGGACGCCCGCACCACGGTCCTCGGTCACGTCCAGCGCGGCGGCACCCCCAGCCCCTTCGACCGGTGGCTGGCCACGCGCTTCGGGCTGCACGCCATCGACGCCGTCCGGGACGGCGACTTCGGCAAGATGGTGGCACTGAACGGTACCCGTATCGTCCGCGTGCCCCTGGCCGATGCCACGGGGCGGACCAAGAAGGTCGAACTGTCGCTCTACGACGAGTTCGAGGTGTTCTTCGGCTGACCGCGTGCCTGCCGCGCGGGCGGCCCGCCGTGCCCTCGCGCACGGCGGGCCGCCCGTACGGGGTTCAGCCGACGGTGATCCGTGCGTTGAGCCGGCGCATCCAGTCGCGGTCGGTGTGCCACATGGGGTGGTGGGGTGCCGCGTTGGAGGTCAGGACGACGCCGTGAAAGCCCGCCGCCAGGCAGCGGTCGACGACGAACTCCGCGAGGTCCTTGCCGACGGCGTCCTCCTCGAAACGCGCCAGGAGAGGGGTGTAGCCCACGACACCTTCACCGAGGACCGCGGGGATGCCACGCCGCCGGGCGAACTCGGCGACGGAGTCGACCCACGACGCCAGGGTCTGCCGCATGGCCCGGCGGTGCGCCGGATAGTTCTCGTAGAGCCACAGGTCCCAGCGGTCGGGATCGACCCAGTCGTGCGCGTAGAACAGTTCGCGCGGTATGCCCGTGGCGGCCAGCCGCCAGGGCTCGTCCGGGTGGTAGTCGGCGAAGGCGGGCGCGTCGGGGCGCAGCATGGCGGCCAGTTCGGGCGTCGGCCAGGTGGCCGTCTCGGGCGCCGCTTCGGTGCCGTGTCCGAGGCCCACCGCCTCGTACAGCGCGCCGAGCACGCCGTAGACGTAGAAGTGGAAGTGGGCGATCTGCGCCTGCTCCGGCAGGTCGTCGAGTTCGTCGGGCCAGGGCTCGCCCAGCGAGTAGGTCACGGGGATGGCGGGGTGACGCGCCTGCAACAGCTTCACCGCGCGTTCGAGGGGCCCGCGCAGTCGGGCGTAGTGGGCCGTCGTGCCGTCGGCCGGCACCAGGGAGCAGTTGTCGACCTCGTTGTGGACTTCGACGTAGGCGACGGGACCGGCCAGCCCGCGCTCGGTGAGGAAGTCCAGCAGTTCGGCGAGCGCTTCGGCCACTGCTTCGGCGCGGTCCGGGCCGGGGACGGCGGCCAGGGCGCGGTGCCAGGTGTCGGTGTCGGCGAAGCAGGGGGACTGCTGGTACTCCCAGGAGGACACGATCACCTGGCAGTCATGGCGGGCGGCGGCTTCGAACAGCTCGACGAGCCGCCGTCGGCCGTCCAGCGGATAGCCGCCGCGCACGTCGTACCAGCGGGTGCGCTGCCCGAAGTCCTCGCCCAGGCCGCGGACCTGCAGCGACTCCGGCTCGTGGACGCGTCCCGAGAAGAGCAGGAAGGGCATGGCGCAGATACGCACGGTGTTGAAGCCCCGGTCCACCGCCTCGGCGAAGGCGCGGTCGAGGTCGGCGAACGGTTCACCGGGACCTGCCTGTGTGTACCAGCTGAAGTCCCACAGCGTGATGGCGCGCCGGCCCGTGGTCTCGCCGGTGGAGGCTTGCTGCTGTGCGGTCATGAGGTCACCTGTCGTTCGTGTGCGGAAGGGTGCCGTCGGCGGCTCGACGGCACCACGCCAGCTCAATTCATTATTTATGAATAATCCTTGACGAGGGTGGCGGGGTTGTCCAGGCTGTGGGGCGAACGAATCTCGCGTGATCGAGGAGCCGCCTGCCATGACAGATTCCATCCATCCATCCCGGCGCACCGTCGTCACGGCGCTCGCCGCGGCCGGCGTGGTCGCCCTGCCCGCCTGGCCGGAGACGGCGCGAGCGGCGGACGGCGTGAACGGCCCGGTGCTCGAGAGCCACCCGGACACCGAGCCGTCCGGCACCCATGTACGCGATGTCGGCGGCACCAACGTCGTCTTCCAGTACGGCGCTGTGCTCCCCGCCTTCGACGGCTGGCGCACCCGGGAGCCCACCCGCGACTACCTGTCCCTGGACAAGCGGTGGCGTTTCCGCTTCGACCCCGCCGGCCAGGGACTCGACGAGGGCTGGCAGTCCCCGCACCACGATGACCGGGGCTGGGGTTTCATCGACGTACCGGCGACCTGGGATCTGCTGAACACGCCCGGCTTCGGCTCCGAGACCGCCTCCTTCGGCAAGGGCACGGCGTTCGCCGACGGGTACGCCTGGTACCGCACCACGGTCGACGTACCGGCCTCCTGGCGCGCCCGGCACGTACGCATCGCCTTCCTGGCCGCCGGGTACAGTGCCGAGGTCTGGGTCGACGGCACGCACGTCGGCAAGCACGAAGGCGCCAACTCGCCCTTCGCGCTTCCGGTGACGGGGGCGCTGCGACCGGGCGCGCGGCAGACGATCGCCGTCCGGGTCTTCCGCCGGGCGAGCTACACCGACTACACGGCCTCGACTCCGCAGCCGGTCACCGACGACCACGAACTGCCGTACAAGCCCGTCGACTACTGGCCCTACGCGGGGCTGACCCGGTCGGCCTGGATCGAGGCGGTCCCGCAGGTCACCGTCGCCAAACTGCTCGTGACCGCCGCGGACGGGCGGCTCGAGGCACGCGCGGCCCTTGAGAACCACGGTTCTTCCGACTTCGACGGCCGGCTCACCCTGGACCCCGGCCGGGGAAGCGGCGGCCGGCCCACGGGGGCCGCGGTCAGGATCGCGGCCCGATCGGCCGGCGTCGTACGGGTCGTGATCCGCATACCCGGCGCCCCGCGGTGGAGCCCGGCCTCGCCGCACACGCTCACCGCCCGTGCCACGCTGACCGCCGGCAGGTCAGCGGGCCCGCGGGTGGACACGCTGTCCACCGTGTACGGCGTACGGGAACTGGACGTAGCGGAAGCGCAGTTGCGGCTGAACGGCAAACCCGTCTTCCTCAAGGGCCTCAACTGGCACGAGGAGACGGCCGCGCACGGCAGGGCGATGACACCGGCCGAGTACGACCGGGAACTGGGCCACATCACGGCCCTGGGCGCCAACTTCGTCCGCAACTGCGTCTACAACCGCCACCCCTACGTCTACGACTGGGCGAACGCGCACGGCGTCCTGGTGATGGACGACATCGACACGATGTGGCTCAACACCGCCCAGGAGAAGCTCCAGACCGAGCGTTACGGCCTCACCCGCGCCCTGGCCCTCACCATGGCGTGGAACCAGCACAACCACCCCTCGGTCATCCTCTGGGGCCTGCAGAACGAGTCGGAGATCGACGCGGACGGCGCTCCCGTCTACCGGGCCTGGCTCGCCGATCTCAAGGCGGCCGTGAAGTCGGTCGACCTCACCGGCCGCCCGGTGACCTGGGCGTCCAACACCAGCAACGACCCCGCCTTCGACATCGCCGACGTGATCGGGTTCAACGAGTACTTCGGCTACTTCTACGGCAAGGACGCGGACCTCGGCCCCACGCTGGACGCGGTGCACGCGAAGTATCCCGACAAGCCCATTCTGATCACCGAGAACGGCACCTGGGCCGTGGCCGGCACCCACGGCCCCGGCACCACGCAGGGCACGGAGGAGTGGCAGGCGGCGAGCTTCACCGCCCACTGGGCGCAGGTGACCGCGCGCAGCGCGTTCGTCGCCGGGTTCACCTACTGGGTGCTCAAGGACTACAAGGAGCGGGCCGGGTACAACCAGTCCTACAACGGCATTTCCGTCATGGGCCTGCTCACCTTCGCCGAGGAGCGGCCCAAGCTCGCCTACGACGCGTTCCGCAAGGCGGTGCGTCCCAGGGGCAGGTGACCTGCCAGGGCGCGGGAGGAGGGGAGGGGCGGTCCGCCCCTCCCCTCCTCCCGCGGCTGCCGCGACCGCGGCGGCGTCAGCCCTTGACGCTGCCCTCGGTCAGACCGCTGCGCCAGAAGCGCTGCAGGGCGACCATGGCGATCATCAGAGGGATGACGGAGACGAAGGCGCCTCCGACGGTCAGCTGATAGAGCTGCGGTTGGCGGTCGGCGAAGGACTGCCACGACGTCAGACCGAGGGTGATCGGGTACAGCTTGGAGTCGGACAGCATGACCAGCGGCAGGAAGTAGTTGTTCCAGATGCCGACGAACTGGAAAAGGAAGATCGTCACCAGGGCGGGGGTCATGATGCGCAGAACGACGACCGTGAAGATGCGGATCTCTCCCGCGCCGTCGATGCGGGCGGCCTCCAGCACCTCGTCCGGTATGGATGCCGCGGCGTAGATCCGGCACAGGTACACGCCGAAGGGACTGACGAAGCTCGGCAGCAGTACGGCCGAGTAGGTGTTGGCCAGGCCTGCCTTGCTGAACAGCAGGTACATGGGCAGTGCCAGAGCCGTGGCGGGGATCAGGACGCCGCCCAGCACGATGTTGAAGATCGTGTCGCGGCCGGTGAAGGAGAACTTGGCGAGCGCGTAGCCGGACATCGCGGCCAGAAGCGTCGCCACGGCCGCGCCGACACCCGCGTACAGCAGGCTGTTGGCGGCCCAGCGCAGGTAGATCCCATGGTCGTAGGTGACCACCTGGTGCAGGTTGCTCAGGAACTGGGGATGGGAGAACCACAGGCCGAAGCTGCCGAACAGGTCGCCGGTGGACTTGGTGGACGCCACGACCAGCCAGTACACCGGGAGCAGGAAGTACGCGGCGGCCGCCATGAGCATGCCGGTGACCAGGATCCGACTGCGCGTGGTGACCCCGGTGATGCCGCTGCCCGGCGTCGTGTCGTCGTCGGAGGCCGGCGTCTCGCCGCTCGGCGGGAGCGTACGGGCCGGTGTCTGGAGACTCATGCGTCCCCACCCCTCTTGTTGATCAGCCGCAGGAAACCGAAGGAGAGCACGAACGCGGCGAGGGCGAGCAGCACTGCCTCGGCAGCGGCGAGGTGGTAGTTGTCGTTGGTGAACGCCTCGTTGTAGGCGCTGAGGTTGGGGGTGTAGGCGGTGTCGATGCTCGATGACACAGGCCGGAGTACCAGCGGTTCGGCGAACAGTTGCAGCGTGCCGATGATGGTGAAGACCGTGGTGAGGATCAGCGCCGGGCGCAGCAGCGGCAGTTTGACATGCCGGACCGTCACCCACGCACTGGCGCCGTCGATGCGGGCTGCCTCGTACAGCTCCGCGGGGATGGTCCGCAACTGGGCGACGAGAACCAGAACGTTGTAGCCGGCGAACTCCCACGTGACGATGTTCGCGATGGACCACAGAACCGTGTTCCCGCCCAGCAGGTCGACCGATATCCCCAGGTGGCGCATGCCGTCCACGAGAGGGCTGACTCCCGGGACGTACAGGAAGCCCCACAGGATGGACGCGATGACCCCCGGGACGCCGTAGGGCAGGAAGAAGGCGGCGCGGAAGAACCGCACGCCTCTGGCCGAGGCGGTGTCCAGCAGCAGCGCGAGCCCGGCGGACAACACGACCATCACCGGCACCTGGACGACCGCGAACAGCAGCACGCGACCGATGCTGTGCAGAAAGGCGTGATCGGACAGCGCGTCGGAGTAGTTGCGCAGTGCCACGAAGACGGTGCGGGTGCCGCCGAGCCCCAGGGCTCCGGTGTGCTCGTCATCCATGACGCTCTGGTGGACGGCGTAGCCGATGGGGACGGCGAAGGTCAGCAGGAACAGCAGGAGGAACGGCGCGACGAAGGCGAAGGGCGCCGGATTTCTGCGGCGGCGGGGCGCTCGGGTGGGCATCAGGGTACTTTCTGGAGTCCGGAGGGGAGAACGGCGGCGGCCGCCTCCCGCCCTCCGGAGGTGGTCACTTGCCGGTGGAAACCTTCAGACCCTTCCTCTTCAGGTCCTCGACGGTCTGCTTCTGTGCCTGCTGGACCGCGGAGACGAACGTGCCCCTGCCGGCCACGGCGGCCTGGAAGCCGTCGTTGAGGTGCTGGTAGGTGGCGTCGATCGTCGGTATCCACTTCCACGAGTTGTCGATGCTCTTGTCCGCCTTCGCGAAGACCTCGTTGTACTTCTGACCTCCGAAGAACGGTGACGGCTTGGCCAACGACGAGCCCTTGTACCCGTCGGCCGCCGCGGGCCAGCCGTATCCGCCCTGCAGCAACAGGTCGACGCTCGCGGGGTCGGTGTTGAGCCATTCGGCGAACTTCAGGGCCTCGGGGATGTGCTTGGCGCCCTTGAGGACGGCCGTGGAGGACCCTCCCCAGTTCGCGGACACGCTCGAGCCCTTTGTCCACTGCGGCATGGGTGCGACCGCCCATTTGCCGGTGGTCTTGGGAGCGTTTCCGCTGATGATGGCGTCGCCCCACTGGGCGCTGACCCACGAGGTGATGCCACCGGTCTGCAGGTCCTTGTACCAGCCGTTGGCGAAGTCGGGTTCGGTCTTGATCAGCTTCTTGCCGCGCATCTCGTCCCAGAAGCGGGCGACCTTGAGGGTCTGCGGGGAGGCGATGTTCACCGACCAGGTGTCGCCGTTCACGCCGAACCACTTGGCGCCGGCCTGCCATGCGAGTGCGGTGAACCATGCGGAGTTGCCGGCGGGGAAGGTGCTGATGTAGGCCTTCGGGTCAGCGCTGTGGATCTTCTGCGCGGCCTGGGCGAACTCGTCCCACGTGACGGGCGGCTTGATGCCCCACTTCCTGAACAGGTCGGAGCGGTAGAACAGGCCCATCGGCCCGGACGCCTGGGGGATCGCGTAGACCTTCGAGTCGAAGACCCCCTGCTGCCACTGCCAGTCCACGAACTTCGACTTGTCCTTGTCCGCGCCGTACTGGGACAGGTTCACCAGGCCGTTCTCCAGCAGGAACGAGGGGATCTCCTGGTACTCCACCTGTGCCAGGTCGGGCGCGTTGCCGCTCTTGAGCGCGGCGCGCATCTTCGCGTAGCCGCCGGCACTGCCCGCCGGGATCTTCTCCAGTTTGACGTGGATGTCCGGGTGCGTGGCGTTCCACTTGTCGACGGCCTTGTCGACACCGGGAACCCACGACCAGAAGCGCAGGTCGACCTTCTGGCCGGGCTTGACGGGTGCCTGGATCCCCTTGTCCTGAGAACCGGTCGAACCCCCGCAGGCGGAGATCACCAGGGAGACGGCGGCAAGGGTCACTGCGAGAGCGCCCCGGCTTCTGCGGAGGTGCGTGGTGCGGCTCATGGGAAGAGGTCCTTCCTCGCTTCGTGCTGGAGGTGTCTGGTGCATGTCCGGCCAGTTTCGGAGTGGTGTCGCCACCCAGTCAAGATATATTCATAATTAATTGAAACAGCTATGGTGGGTACGTAGGCAGCAGCGAGGGAGACGCACGTGATGACGGAATGCCGCAGGATGACCGGGTTCGTGGCGGTTATCACCGGCGCGGCGCACGGAATCGGCGCGGCCACGGCCCGAAGGTTCGCGGCCGAGGGCGCGACGGTCGTGGTCACGGACGTGGACGACACGGCCGGCAAGGCGGTCGCCGCAGGCATCGAGGACGGCGGAGGACGCGCGGAGTACGTACGCTGCGACGTGACCTCGGCCGCCGACTGGGAGAACCTGGCCCGCCATGTCCGCGAGCGTCACGGGCGGCTGGACGTGCTGCACAGCAACGCCTTCGCCCAGCTCAACAAGCCTGCCCACGAACTGAGCGAGGCCGAATGGGACGGCCAGATGGCCGTGCTGCTCAAGCCGGCCTGGCGGGCGATGAGGACCTTCGCGACCATGCTGCGCGAGGCCGGGGGCTCCGTCGTCCTCACCTCCTCGGTGCACGCGGTCATCGGACTGCCCGGCCACGCCGCCTACGCTGCCGCCAAGGGGGCGCTGTGCTCGCTGGGGCGGCAGCTGGCGGTCGAGTACGGGCCGGACATCAGGGTCAACACGGTGCTGCCCGGCCCCATCCTGACCGCCGCGTGGGACGGGATCCCGGAGTCCGACCGAGCGCGCAGTGTGGCGGCCACGGCGGCGAAGCGGTTCGGGCAGCCGGAGGAGGTCGCCTCCGCCGTCGCCTTCCTGGCATCGGCGGACGCCTCCTACGTGACCGGAGCGAGCCTGGTGGTTGATGGAGGATGGAGCGTCATGAAGGAGTCCTCGTGAACGCCGCGCACCGTGCGGTGAGCCGTGCGCGGCGTCCGCGGACAGGATCGATACGGAAACGGAGACTGTGGTGACCCATCCCGGTAGGGGACTGCACGGCCAGGCCGTGGAGGAGCTGGGCCGACGCATCGTCCGCGGCGACTACCCACCCGGCTCCGTCGTGGACCCGGTCAACTTCGAAACAGAGCTCGGCGTCAGCAAGACCGTCGTGCGTGAGGCGCTGCGTGTGCTGGCGTCCAAGGGTCTCCTCGAGTCGCGGCAGAAACGCGGAACGACCATCCGGCCCCGCGCCGAGTGGAACCTGCTCGACAGCGATCTGCTGCGCTGGCAGGGCAGCAGTGCTCCCACCCCGGGCTTCCTGGAGGATCTCGCCGAGGTCCGCGCGATAGTCGAGCCCGCCGGAGCCCGGCTCGCCGCGGCCCGCCGCACCGCCTCCGACCTGGACGCGATGCGCCAGGCACTGGACGCGATGGCGGCCGCGGGGACGGACGCGGACGCGATGATCGAGGCGGACCTGGCCTTCCACCGCGCCCTGCTGGACGCCGCGCACAACGAACTGCTCAGCCGGATGGAGGTGGTCATCGAGGCCGGTCTGCGCGTTCGCGACCGCATCGTGCACGGTGCCCGGCACTTCTCCGACTCCATTCCCGTGCACCAGGACCTGCTGGACGCGGTCGAAGCGGGTGATCCGGACGCCGCCGTGGCGGCCGTCGAGTCGCTCCTGGCGCAGGCGTCCGACGACCTGGCGGCCGTACGGGCGCGGGAGGACCACGACGACGTCGCGACCGATACTCTGCCGAAGGACGTTTCTTGAAGATAACCGGATTTGAGACGTTCCTGGTGGCTCCGCGCTGGCTGTTCCTGCGCGTCGCCACGGACGAGGGCGTCACCGGCTGGGGTGAGCCCGTCGTCGAGGGCCGCGCCGAGACCGTACGCGCCGCGGTCCACGAACTGGCCGACTACCTCCTGGGGCGTGACCCGCTCCGCATCGAGGACCACTGGCAGGTGCTCACCAAGGGCGGCTTCTACCGGGGCGGCCCCATCCTCTCCAGTGCCGTCGCCGGCATCGACCAGGCCCTGTGGGACATCGCCGGCAAGACCTACGGCGTCCCGGTGCACCGCCTGCTCGGCGGCCCCGTACGCGACCGGGCCCGGATGTACGCCTGGATCGGCGGGGACCGGCCGAGTGACGTCGCGGAGCGGGCCGAGGAGCAGATGAAGGCGGGCTTCACCGCCGTGAAGATGAACGGTTCGGCCGAACTGGCGCCCATCGACACCCCGGCCCGCACCGCCGAGGTGGTCGAACGCGTCGCGGCCGTCCGCGAGGTGCTGGGTGACGAGCGGGACATCGCCGTCGACTTCCACGGCAGGGCCTCCACCGCCATGTCGCGCCGTCTGCTGCCCCTGCTGGAACCGCTGCACCCGCTGTTCGTCGAAGAGCCCGTACGGCCCGAGCACTCGGGTCATCTGCGCAGCCTCGTGGAGTCCACGAGCATTCCGCTCGCCACCGGCGAACGCCTCTACTCCCGCTGGGACTTCCGCGAGGTACTGGCCGGCGGCATCGCCGTGGCCCAGCCCGACCTGTCGCACGCCGGCGGCATCTCCGAGGTTCGCCGCATCGCCGCCATGGCCGAGACGTACGACGTCGCCCTGGCCCCGCACTGCCCCCTCGGCCCGATCGCCCTGGCCGCAAGCCTGCAGATCGCCTTCGCCGTACCGAACTTCCTCATCCAGGAACAGAGCATGGGCATCCACTACAACCAGCAGTGCGACCTGCTGGAGTACGTGATGGATCCCGAACCCTTCCGCTTCCGGGACGGATACGCCGTGGCCGGGTCCGGCCCGGGTCTCGGTGTCGAGATCGACGAGCAGGCGGTACGTCACGCCGCCGAGACCGGGCACCGCTGGCGCAACCCCGTGTGGCGCGGCCCCGACGGGGCGTTCACCGAATGGTGAGCACCGCCGGCCCGGCCCCCGGACCCCATTCCCGCGCCGTCCTCGAGGAGAGCACGCTCCGATGAACCTGGTGGAATCCCTTGGCGCCCACCGCCTGCTCGCGATCGTACGGGGCAAGGACCCCGCCGCGGCCCTGCGTACCGTACGCACCCTCACCGAGGAGGGCATCGCGGCCATCGAGGTCTCGCTGACCACCGCCGACGCCCTCACCGTGATCAGGCGGGCCCGCGCCGAACTGGGCCCCGACGCGACTCTGGGCGCCGGAACCGTGCGCTCGGCGGCGGACGCGGCCCACGCCGTGGAGGCCGGTGCGTCGTACCTCGTCACCCCCGCACTGGTCGACGGGCTGCAGCCCTGCGGCGTACCCGTCCTGATGGGAGCCCTGACGCCGACCGAGATCGAACTCGCCCTCGTCCGGGGCGCCGCCGCGATCAAGCTCTTCCCCGGCGCTCTCGGCGGCCCCGGCTATCTACGGGCCCTGCGCGACCCCTTCCCCGAGGTGCCCTTCGTACCCGTCGGCGGGGTGGACGCACAGGCTGCCCGCGACTACCTGGACCGCGGAGCCATCGCCGTCGGAGTCGGCTCGCCCCTGGTCGGGGACGCGGCCGACGGCGGCGACCTCGACCGGCTCCGCGCCCGCGCGGCCGAGTTCCGCAAGGTCGCCGCGGGAGAGCCGTCATGACGGCACCGGTCCCCCAGGCTCCGCCCGAGGTGGTGACCTTCGGCGAGACGATGGCGGCGCTGCGCGCACAGGGCGCACTGCGGCTCGGCGGCAGCCTCGGCCTGTCCGTGGCGGGGGCCGAGTCCAACGTCGCCATCGGCCTCGCCCGGCTCGGGCACCGGGTGCGCTGGGCCGGCCGGGTCGGCGCCGACGAACTCGGTGCGCTCGTGCTGCGCACGCTGCGCGCCGAAGGCGTCGACATCGGCCACGCGGTCACCGACGACATGGGCCGTCCCACGGGACTGCTGCTGACCGAACCCCGCCTGGGCACGCTCACCCGCGTCAGCTACTACCGCGCGGGTTCCGCCGGTTCGGCCCTCTCGCCGGCCGACGTACTGCCCGCGCTGGCCGCGGGACCCCGCGTCGTACATCTCACCGGTATCACACCGGCGCTCGGCGCTTCGGCGGCCGAGGCCGTCCTGGCAGCCGCCGCCACCGCCCACGGCGCCGGCATCACCGTATGCCTCGACGTCAACCACCGCTCCCGGCTGTGGACCGCCGACCGCGCCCGTGCGGCGCTCCGGCCGCTGCTGCCCCACACGGATCTGCTGATCGCCTCCGAGGAGGAGCTGCCGCTGGTGCTGGAACGCCCCGGCGTGGAGGAACCGGAGGCCGTCCGCGGCGTTCTGGCCGAAGGGGTCGGCGAGGTGGTCGTCAAACGGGGCGCCCGCGGTGCGACCGCCTTCACCGCGGACGGGGCGACCGACTGCGCGGCGCGCCAGGTCGACGCGATCGATCTGGTCGGCGCCGGGGACGCCTTCGTGGCCGGGTACCTGTCCGGTCTCCTCAACGGTGCGGACGTTACCGCCCGTCTGCACCGGGCCGTCACCACCGCGGCTTTCGTCGTCGCCACCCGGGGCGACTGGGAGGGCCTGCCGACGCAGGACGAACTCGGACTGTTCGACCAGCCCGACGGCACGACCATCCGCTGAACCACCCAGGAGACCGACCATGACATCCACGGCGGGGACCTCGACAGTCGTCGTGGCCGGAGCGTACGAACTCGCCGAGGGCGGCCGCTGGTTCGACGGCCGGTACGTGTACGTCGACATACTCAGCGGCAGGCTCTTCGAACTCCGCGACGGCACGGAACCGGTCCCCCACCAACTGGCCCGAGTAGACGTGCCGTTGGGAGCCGTCGCGCCAGTGGCCGGACAGCCCGGCACATGGATCGCCGCCGCGGGCACCGGCATCGCGCTGCTCACCGCCGACGGCACACCGGAATGGCTGGACCGCCCCGAGGACCGCACCACCGCCCCCAGCCGCATGAACGACGGTGTCGCGGACCCCGCCGGCCGCTTCTGGGCCGGCAGCATGGCCTACGACGGCACCCCGGGCGCGGGCTCCCTCTACCGAACGGACCCCGACGGCACCGTCGTACGCGTGCTCGACGGCTTGACCATCGTCAACGGGCCGGCGTTCACCGCCGACGGCACGACCATGTACCTGGCGGACAGTGCGGCCGGCCTCGTTCTGCGCTGCCGGGTCGACCCGGCCACCGGCGACCTCGTCGGCGCTCCCGAGACCTTCGTCCGTTTCCGTGACGACGAGGGCAGTCCCGACGGCATGACCGTCGACGACGAGGAGTGCCTGTGGGTCGCGGTGTGGGGCGGCGGTTCGGTACGCCGGTACCGTCCCGACGGCCGTCTGCTCCGGACGCTGACGCTGCCTGCTCCGCAACCCACCTCGGTGTGTCTGCACCCTTCGGGCAACCGCCTTCTGGTCACCACCGCCCGCCACGGGTTGTCCCGTGCCACGGCGGCGTCGGGCGCGGTGCTCTCCGTGCCCGTACCCGCGCGGGCGCCGAGCGCCTCCGCCGTGGTGATCTCCGCCGCGCAGACGCAGCCCTCGGCCGGGGGCGCCGGCCCCTGCGTGTGGTCTCAGTCCTCCAGTGGCTCGTAGTCGAACCAGTCGAAGTGGACGGTGCCCGCCGCGGCGTACAAGCCGATCACACGACCGGTGAAACCGCCGGCGACCTCGGTGGACAGGTACCGGCCTTCGAGCCCCGCGAGCTCGACGAACGCGCCCTCCGCGTTCTCCACACCGAGCGAGACGGTGTCGGGCCCCTGGCGCGCGTCGGTGATGTGCCGTGCGACGGCCGTCTCGATCCTGAGCACGACCGGGCCGCCGGCCACCGGGTGCGACGCGACCACCGATCGCAGCGGCCCGACGCGGGCGATCACCTGCACCTCCGCCGACGTCGTCTCGATCTCGTAGTGGTGCTGCTCGTCGAGACGGACGGCCAGCCCGCCGCGTCCCTCGGCCGGATCGACCAGGGCCCGTGCGCGGCAGGACAGGTGCTGCTGGCGGCGGCCGACGAGAACGGCCTCCGGGTCGTCGAGCGATCCGCCCCGGGCGCGCAGGCTCAGCCAACCGGTTCGTTCCTTGGTGGTGCAGTTCTCCTCGGGACGCGAGCGCGGCGAGATCCAGCCCGGGGCGAGTTCGCCGGGCTCGAAGTCGTCCCGGACCGGCACGGCGGCAGGCTCCTGGAGGGGCCATGGCGGTGGGGGCATGTCGGGTGACACCTCCCCTACGACCGGCCAGTCGTCGACCCAGGTCACCGGGGCCAGGAACGTCTCCCGGCCGAGCACGTGCCAGCCCGGTGTGCCACCCTGCGGCCGGACTCCGAGGAACACCATCCACCAGGAACCGTCCGGGCCCTGCACCAGGTCCCCGTGTCCGGTGTTCTGGATGGGGTGGTCGGTGCCGCGGTGCGTCAGGATCGGGTTGGCCGGGCAGGGTTCGAACGGGCCGCCCGGGGTGCGGCCGCGGGCGATCGAGACACCGTGGCACCGCTCGGTGCCGCCCTCGGCGATGAGCAGGTACCAGTAGTCGCCGATGTGGTAGAGGTGCGGCGCCTCCGGGGCCTTGGCGCCGGGAGCTCCGGACCACAGGCGCCGCGGCTCGCCGAAGGTCTCCCCGGTGCGGGGGTCGATCCTGATCTGGCTGACCCCGGCGACGGTGCACCAGCAGTTGCCCTCGTCGTCCCAGGCGAGGTCCGGGTCGATGCCCTGCACTCCGGGCAGCCGGATCGGTTCCGACCAGGGACCGGCCGGATCGGTTGCGGTGAACAGGATGTTCCCGTCGCCGCTCACATTGGTGACGATCAGCCAGAAGCGGCCGTCGTGATGGCGCAGTGTGGGGGCGTAGAGACCGCCCGACGACGCGGAGTCGGAGGGCAGGCGCAGCTGGCTCGGCCGGTCCAGGGCGTTGCCGATCTGCGTCCAGTGCACCAGGTCGCGGCTGTGGAAGACGGGCACGCCCGGGAAGTACTCGAAGCTGGAGCACGCGAGGTAGTAGTCCTCGCCGGCCCGGCAGATGCTGGGGTCGGGGTGGAATCCGGGGATGACGGGGTTGCTGAAGGTGTTGCCCCTCGCGGACGTGCTCGGCAAAGCGAGTCCTTTCATGGGCTTGGCCCTGAGAGAGAAACTTTCATGCGACGAGCTCAGATAGTTTCGTAATGAGGCTAACGAGGGCTCTTGCCGGGGGTCAACGGTTCCGATGACTCAGGTCGGCGAGGTCAGGTCCTCGGCGGTGCCGTGCTGTCCCGCACCGTCAGGGTCGTCGCGATCTCCAGCCCGACCTGTGGGGCCTTCTCGCCGCGGCCGAGGGTGAGCGCCAGTTCGGTCGCGGCCGCCGCCATCTCGGTGAGCGGCTGGTGGACGGTGGTCAGGGGCGGGTCGACCCAGGCCACGACCGGCAGATCGTCGAAGCCGACGACGCTCAGGTCGTCCGGAACGCGCAGGCCCGCCTCGCGTGCCGCCTGGTAGACGCCCAGGGCCTGAAGGTCGTTGGACGCGAAGATCGCCGTCGGGCGTTCGGTCAGGGCGAGCAGGGAGCGCGCCGCGGCGCGGCCGTCCTCCCGGGTGAGGCCCGCGTGGACGATGATCTGCGGATCGACCGGCAGGCCGGCGGTCCGCAGCGCGGAGCGGTAGCCGTCCAGCCGGGCCGAGCAGCACAGTTGCTCCTCGGGCCCGCCGATCATCGCGATGCGCCGGTGCCCCAGTCCGGCCAGGTGGCGGGTCGCGGCCCGGCCACCGGACCAGTTGGTGGCGCCGACGAACGGGACGTCGTCCGGCAGCTCCATGATGGGGTCGAGGACGACGAACGGGATCCCCTTCGCGGTGAGCTGCTCGCGTTCGGCCTCGGAGAGCTGCGCGACGGACAACACGCAGTTCGGACGCCGGGACACCGTGTCCTCCCAGGCCGGCGTGGTGGTGTCGGGCAACCCGAACTCCGACACCATGACCCCCACGCGGTGCCGGCGGGCCACCCGCTCCACACCCCGGATGATCTCCACCGCCCACATGTCCTTCAGCTCGCGGAACACGAGCTCCACGACGTTGCTGCGGCCCGCTCCGGCCGGCTTGCGATAGCCGTAGCGGTTGATCAGCTCCTCGACCCGGGCGCGCGTGTCCGCGGACACTCCCGACTTTCCGTTGAGCACCTTGGACACGGTCGGGACCGACACCCCGGCCGATTCGGCGATGTAGGCGATGGTTACGGACTTCGGAGCGACCTTCGCCCCGCCGTTCGCCCCGCCGTTCCCGTCGGCCGGTCCCTCCGCTGCGTAGTCCGCCAAGGTCGCCTTCCCGTTCGTCGAACCGCTCGCTGTTGGCGTGTCGGCCATTCTGGCACCTCTTGCCGACCGGCCTGTGGCCTCTCTCACATCTTCATGTTAATTTCTCCGCCGAGAACCAAGAAACTTTCTGTCATCGACCCGGCAGGGTCCCAGCCGCCGACCGAACCGGAAGGGGCACGTGATGACGAGGAGACGGACAGGGTTACCGCCGCGACGGCACGGGTCGTCGCGCCCCGCGCGGCGGCTGGCAGCGCTGCTGCTGTCGATCGCCCTGCTCACGCTGGTGCCGCCCGCCGCGGCACGGGCCGCCGGACCGCCGGCGCCACCGCCCAGCGCCCCGGCCGCCCGGTCCGCGGTGGCGGCCATGCAGCCCGGCTGGAACATGGGCAACACCTACGACGCCATCCCCGACGAGACCTCCTGGGGCAACCCGCCCGTGACCCGGGCTCTCCTCAGAAAGGTCAGGTCCCAGGGGTTCAGGAGCATCCGTCTGCCCGTCACCTGGGGCGGCCACCAAGGCGCCGCGCCCGGTTACACCATCGACCCGGACTGGCTGGCGAAGGTACGGCGGGTCGTCGACTGGGCGCTGGACGAGGACCTGTACGTGATGCTGAACATGCACCACGACTCGTGGATGTGGGTCGACGACCTCTCGACGGACCACGACACCGTCCTCGCCCGCTACACCGCGACCTGGACCCAGATCGCGGCGGAGTTCCGTGACGAACCGTCCAGGCTGGTGTTCGAGAGCATCAACGAGCCGACGTTCAGCGGCACTTCCGGTGACGACGAGAACTACCGGCTGCTGGCCGAGCTCGACAAGGCGTTCCACGGCGTCGTACGGGGGTCCGGAGGCGGGAACGCCAAGCGCCTCCTCGTCCTGCCCACCCTGTACACGAACGCCGACCAGGGCCGGCTCGACGCCCTGGCCGCCGAACTGGCCGATCTGCGCGACCCGATGGTGGCCACGACGATTCACTTCTACGGCTGGTGGCCGTTCAGCGTGAACATCGCCGGCTACACCCGCTTCGACACCACCTCGGAGCAGGACCTCACCCAGAGCTTCGACCGCGCGTACCACACCTTCGTCGCACACGGCATCCCGGTCCTCATCGGCGAGTACGCCCTGCTCGCCTACGACCACACCCGTCCCGGCATCATCGAACGCGGCGAGGTGCGCAAGTACTTCGAGTTCCTGGGCAACTACGCCCGCGAGCGGGGGCTGACCACCATGCTGTGGGACGCCGGTCAGTTCCTGAACCGCGACACCCTCCGATGGCGTGACCAGGAGCTGTTCGCCCAGATCAAGTCGAGTTGGACCACCCGTTCCGGAACCGCCTCCAGCGATCAGGTGTTCCTCCCGAAGTCGAGTCCCGTCACCAGCCGGACACTCACGCTGAACGACAACGGCACCGGCTTCCAAGGTCTGCGGCAGGGCTCCCGGAACCTCGTGAAGGGCAAGGACTACACCGTCTCCGGCAACGAGCTCACGCTGACGGCCGCCGTACTCACCGAGTTGGCCGGCGACCGGGCGTACGGGGTCGACGCGACACTCGAGGCCAGGTTCTCCCGTGGAGTCCCGTGGCGCATCGACGTGATCACCTACGACCCCCCGGTGCTGTCCAACGCCTCGGGAAACACCGACGGCCTGGTGATTCCCACCCAGTTCCGCGGTGACCGGTTGGCGACGATGGAGGCCACGTACGACGACGGCGGCGGCAACGCCGGTCCGGCGAGCTGGACGCCCTACCAGCAGTGGGACACCGCCTTCTCGGCGTACACCGGCGACTCCGTCAAGCTGACCCCCGACTTCGTCAAGTCACTCAGGGACGGCTCAGGGGTCACGCTCACCTTCCACTTCTGGAGCGGCACCTCGGTGACCTACCACGTCATGAGGACCGGCAGTACGGTGACCGGCGGCACGGCCGCCTGACGGGCTGACGGCTGCCACCCGGGGGCTGCCGGGCTCACCGGCTCGGCCGGTGAGCCCGGCAGGAGGCCGGACCGCCGGCCTTTCGACGGGTCAGTTGACGCGGACGATCCTCCAGAGCTGGTCGTCCACGCCGACGTCGTTCCACTGGATGACGGACGCCCCGTCGGCGGTGGAGGACTGGGCCATGCCGGCCGGCAGACCGCTGCCCGCGTTGACGAGCTTGTAGTAGCCGCCGCCCGCGCTGGTCAGGGTCCATCTCTGGGAGTTGCCGCCCGAGGCGGTGTTCTGGACGACGGCCGCGCCGGCGGAGGTCGAGGAGTTGCTGACGTCGAGCCTCAGGCCGCTGTGGACGTTCTGCAGGGTCCACGCCCCGCCGCTCTGGGACTGGAAGGTCCACAGCTGGCAGTCGCAGGCGGAGTTCCGCCACTGGTCGGCTGCCGTGCCGGCGGTGGTGGACGCGGCGGGGATCTCCAGGTACTTGCCGCTGTTCTTGTTCCCCAGCGCGTACTGTCCGCCGGCCAGGGCCGGCAGCGCTGTCTGGGTGAGGTTCCAGCGCTGGCAGGCGCAGCCGGTGCTGTCCCACTGCCCGGCGACGGTGCCCGGGGTGGTGGAGGTACTCGGGATTTCGAGGTACTTGCCGGTGAGTCGGTTGACGGCGGTGAAGCCACCCGACGGACTGGGTGCGACGGCCCATTCATGGTCGAGGGTGCCGTTGTCGTCCCACTGCAGCACCTTGGCGCCGTTGGCGGTGGACTGGTTCTCCACCCCCAGCACCTTGTCGCTCGCCACGTTGAAGATCCTGAAGTAGCCGGAGGGCTGCAGGACGAACTTCCACTGCTGGTCGTTCGTGTTGTCGGTGTTCTGCTGGGTCGCGTAGGTGCCGTTGGCGGTGGAGCCGTTCGCGATGGTCAGCGGCAGATTGCTGCCCGCGTTGGTGACGGTGCAGGTGGCGCCGTCGTTGATGCCGCCGCCGAGGTCGATGGTGCTGTACGTGACCGGGTTGAGCGAGCTGCCGTTGTAGCCGCCGCTGAAGACCTCCAGGCTGTGGCCGTCGGGCAGCGGGAGCATGCCTCGGCTGTACCCGCCGGCGACGTTCGACTGAATACGCGTCCAGGCGTTCGCGGCGCCGTTCTGGGTGTTGAGGAACAGGTCGCCGGTGCTGGTGGCGCTGACGACGAGAGTGCCGTCCGGCCCGCCGGCGGGAAGCCAGGTGATGTAGGGGGCGCTGGAGGGAACGTACCCGTCGGTCGACTTCAGTACCTGGCCGGTGACGGAGCCGAAGGCCTCGGGATCGGAGGAGATCTTGTAGTACACCGCGAAGTTCTTCTCCGGCGCACCGCCGTACTCGTAGGTCATCACGTACTTGCCGTTCGGCAGTCGTGCGACGGTCGCCATGCCGGGGCGGTCGCTGTAGGTGGGCATCGCCACGTCGTCCACGACGGAACCCCAGTTCACACCGTCCGTGCTGACCTGGTGCACCAGTTTCTGACCGTGGCCGGTGTCGCGCTGGTCGGAGTAGTACACGACCAGTCTGCTGCCGTTCATCAGGAAGAAGGGCTCCCACACCGGGGTGTAGCCGTTGCTGGATATCGCCTGGCCGCCGGTGGCGATGTCGGAACCGGAAACTCCACGGTAAGCGGCTACCGCACCGACAGGAGGAACCGGCTCGCGCCGACCAACGAGGCCGGCATCGCTGCCGCGCCGTCCGGCAAGTCGCAAGGCGTCATCGACTTGGCCGTGACCATGGACGGCAGGTTCGTGTACGTGCAGAACGCCACGTCCGGCACGATCGACGGCTTCCGTGTCGGCCGGAACGGTGCGCTGACGAAGGGCACCACGGCAACCGGACTCCCCGCGTTCGCCCGGTCAGGCATGGAAGGGCTTGCCGCGACGTAGGAAAGCGGCCGTCGCGGCAGGGGCGCCCCGGGGCGGTTCGAACCGGGGCGCCGTCGCCTCTCCGGACGGGGAGGCGCGGCCCGTCGGCCGGAAAGTCAGCCGATCCGGTCCAACACGGCCGTGAGGTCCCCGAAGGCGGAACTTCCCCGGCGCGGGCGCGGGACGTTTCAGTGTGCCGTCCAGCCGCCGTCAAGGACCAGTGAGGTGCCGGTGACGAAGGACGCCTGCGGACTGCACAGGTACGCCACGGCCTCGGCGACCTCCTCCGGCTCGATGAGCCGTTTGACGGCACTGTCCTGCAGGAGGACCTCGGACAGCACGCGCTCCTCGGGGATGCCGTGCGCCTGCGCCTGGTCGGCGAGCTGCTTCTCGACCAGTGGGGTGCGCACGTATGCCGGGTTCACGCAGTTCGAGGTGACGCCGTGGGACGCGCCCTCCAGGGCGGCCGTCTTGGACAGGCCCTCCAGGCCGTGTTTGGCGGCCACGTACGCCGACTTGTACGCGGAGGCGCGCAGTCCGTGGACGGAGGACACATTGACGATCCGGCCCCATCCCTGCCCGTACATGTGCGGCAGGGCGCCGCGGATCAGGCGGAAGGGCGCCTCCAGCATCACCGTCAGTACGGTGTGGAAGGTGTCGGGCGGGAACTCCTCGATGGGGCGTACCAGTTGCAGCCCGGCATTGTTGACCAGGACGTCGGTGCCCGCCGCGGCGCGTTCCGCGGCGTCCAGGTCGGTGAGGTCCAGAACCTGCGGTTCGACGCCGCCCGCCAGACCCCGGGCCCGCTCGGCCAGTGCGTCAAGCCCCGCCGCGTCCCGGTCGACGGCTCTGACCTCGGCCCCGGCGGCCGCCAGCCGCAGCGCGCAGGCCCGCCCGATGCCGCCGGCGGCACCGGTGACGAGGGCGGTGCGGCCGCCGAGGTCCAGAGAGAGGGCATGGGGGGCGGGCGGGACGCCGGGCGAGGTCATGATCCCACCCTAGGCAGCGTCCGGCCGCGGCCGCACACGGTCTGCCGGGTTCAGTGCGCAACGGTGGGGTCGGAAGCGACGGCGTCGAACCACGTGGGCGCGTCGGACATGGCCTGCTTGATCCGGAACAGTCCGAACTCGTTGAGCTCCGGCAGCGCGTCCACCTCGAACCAGCCCACCTCGAGCGACTCGTCGTCGTTGACCCGCGCCTCGCCGCCCACGGCGCGGCAGCGGAAGGTGATGTCCATGTACTGGCAGACGTCACCGTTGTCGTACGTGACGGGGTCGAGGGCCTGCACGAGGACCACCCGTTCGACGACGCAGTGCACCGCCGTCTCCTCGTGGACCTCCCGCACCGCGCAGACCGCCGGCTGCTCACCCGGCTCCGGGATGCCGCCGATCACGGACCATTTACGGGTGTCGGACCGGCGGCCCAGCAGCACTCTGCCCTCGTCGTCGAAGACGATGGCGGTGACCCCGGGGAGCCACAGCAGCTGCTGACCGGCGGAGGCCCGGAGCGTACGGATGAACTCAGGAGTTGCCATGGCCCGACCCTAGCGGGCCGGTCCGGCTCGCTCCGGTTTCCCCGCCCCGGCGCACGGACGGCGTACGGCTACGCGTCGGCGGCGCGCCGACCGCGCACACCGACCCCGATCGCCCAGCCGAGCCCGCCCGCGGCGACGATCACCAGGGCGATCTCGGGGAGGATGCCCAGCCGGGTGGCCGGTGTCTCGGTGGTGCGCAGCGGCACCTTCTGCACCAGGTAGGCGGGCACGAACATGCCGGTCCTCTGGGTGATCCGCCCGTCCGGCATGATGATCGCACTGACGCCGCTGGTGACCGGCACGGTCACCGTCCGGCTGTGTTCGACGGCGCGGATGCGGGACATCGCGAGCTGCTGGTAGGTCATCTCGCTGCGGTCGAAGGTCGCGTTGTTGCTGGGCACGGAGATCAGCTGTGCGCCGTCGGTGACCTCGGACCGTACGGCCCAGTCGAAGGCGGCCTCGTAGCAGGTGACGAGGCCGACCTTGGCGCCGCCGATGTCGAACACGCCGGGCTTGGTGCCCCGGCTGAAGTCCTGGCGGACCATGCTGGTCCAGTTCTTGTTGATCGCCCCGATGAGCGACCGCAGCGGGAGGTACTCGCCGAACGGCTGTATCTGCCGCTTGTCGTACGTCTGCGTGGGTCCCTTGGCCGGGTCCCACAGGATCTGCTCGTTGTAGAGCTTGCCGCTGCGCTCCACGACGCCGCCGACCGAGATGGGGACGCCGACCTCCCGGGCCGCCTGGTCGATCTCGACGGCCGCGTCGGCGTTGGCGAACGGGTCGATGTCGGAGGAGTTCTCCGGCCACAGCACGAAGTCCGGCTTGGGGACCTTGCCGGCCTTGATGTCGGCGGCCAGCTTCCTGGTCTCACGGGCGTGGTGGTCGAGCACCGCGCGGCGCTGGGCGTTGAACTCGAGACCGGAGCGCGGAACGTTGCCCTGGATGACCGCGACGGTCGCGGTGCCGTCCTCGGCCTTGTCGCTCACCAGCGGCCGGGCGGCGACCGCTCCCACCACGGGGACGGCCACGCTCAGCAGGGCGGCGGCAGCGGCCCCGCGCCGCACGGCGCGGGTTCGGCGTCCCTCGGCGGCCAGACGCCCGGCCTCGTACAGGCCGAAGCCGCACAGCACCACCGCGAAGCCGAGCACCGGGGTTCCGCCGACGGCGGCGAGCGGCAGGAAGACGCCGTCGGCCTGACCGAACGCGATCTTGCCCCAGGGGAAACCGTGGAACGGTACGCGCGCGCGTACCGCCTCGCCCGCCGTCCACACGGCGGCCGCCCACACCGGCGACGCGGGCAGCTTGGAGACGGCGGCGACACCGACGCCGACCAGTGCCACGAAGATCGCCTCGATGGCGACCAGCGCGAGCCAGGGCCCGGGACCGACCTCCACGCCGGTCCACACCAGCAACGGCAGCAGGAAGCCGAGCCCGAAGAGGTAGCCGAGGCCGAGGGCTGCCTTCCAGCTCCGGCCGCGCAGGACCCAGGCGAATCCGGCGAAGGCGGGAAGTGCCAGCCACCACAGGGTGCGCGGCGGGAAGCTGAGATAGAGGGCTACTCCGCACAGCGCTGCGGTGGCGGCCGGGATCATACGGACCAGCCGGCGGCGGAACCCGGTGTGCGGGGTGCGCGGCTGCAGCTGGCCGGAATGGTCCACGGAAGTTGCGGTGACGGTCACTCCGGGAGTGTACGGCGGACCACGTCGACGCCGACGGGGCGGTCCAGGCGGCGGCACACGGCACGCCTACGGTCAGGAAGTGCACCTTTCCTGTCCAACTCATCCACAAAAGGGTCATCAGCGGCTACGGTGTGCCCAGCCTCTGTCGTGCGGCCGGTCGCGGCCCGGTGGCCGGGGTCTGCCACAGGTCGGGGGGCCGGGTACGGGGGGCGACGGTTGGGATCCACGCAGACGGTGTCCGCCGCGGGCGCGGGCGCGGAGGCGGACAGCGCCGGACGAAACGTTTCCGACGCCGCGGGCGTGATCGTTCTGGGGGCCTGCGCCATCTGGTCCCTGGTCAGCGCGGCGGCACACGACGGCCGGCCGGAGGGGGTTCTCCTCGCGGTGCTCGCGGTGGCCGCCGGCTACGCCTCCGGCCGGATCGCCGGTTCGCTCCTGCCGGTCGCGGCACCCTGTGCGGGGGCACTGGCCGGGCTGGGGCTGGCGGTGGCCCTGCCGCATCTCGCCGCCGGCCCCGAGGTCAGCACCCCGCTCGGCCACGCCGGCGCCGCCGCCGCGCTGCTGACGCTGGCCACCGGAGCCGCCTGCTGCGCGGCCTGGGCCACGACGGCACCGGCACTGCGGCTCGCCCTGCGGCTGCTGGCCACGGGCATGGCGTTGACCGGGGCCGCCATGGGCTCGGCCACCGGCTGCCTCGTCAGCGGGGCCGTACTGCTGTGCTCGCTCGCCGCCGCCCGGTTGCGCTCCCGGGACGCCGGAATCGCGGGCCTGGCCCTGACGGCGGCCCTGACGACCGGGACGGTGTGGGCCCTGACCGGGAACGTCCTGCCGGCCGGGCCGACCACCTCGCTGGCGGGCCGGCTCACCGCACACCGCGTCCTGTTGTGGCGCGACGCGCTCCACCTGGCCCACCGGGAACCGGTTCTGGGGGTGGGACCCGGCCGGTTCGGCGAGCTGAGCCCCACCGCGTCCCAGGCGTTCTGGCCCGACGGCAAACCGCATTCGGCGCCGTTGCAGCAGGCCGCGGAGCAGGGGCTCGTCGGGGTGCTGCTGCTGGCGACGGCGTTCTTCTGGATGCTGTTCGCCCTGTGGCGCTCACCCCGCTCGACGCCGGTCGTGCTCACCGCGGGCGCGGCCCTCACCGGGCTCGCCGCGATCGCGGCGGTGGGCGACGCGCTGAGTTTCACCACGGTCTCGGCCGGCGCCGGGCTGCTGGCCGGACTGGCCACGGCCCGGCCGCTCGCACCCGACGGACCCGACGGCGACCAGGACACCCGCGTACGGTGACCGGGCGGTTCGGGGTCAGTGGACCGCGCGCCGGGTGACCGGCCGAGACGGTCGGGATCAGTGGGTCGTGCCCGGGGTGACCGTGCGGAGCCGGTCGCGGATGACGCGCACCGCCGACTCCGCGTCGTCCACGGTGATGGTGAACGTGTGGCCGTCCCACAGCCGCAGCACGATCCCCTCACCCCGGCGCACGACGACCGCGGTGCCCTTCTCGGGCCGCCAGCGGTACCCCCAGCCGCCCCAGTGCCGCGGGGTGACGTGCGCGGCGAACTCGGCGCCGACCACGTGGGACAGCGGGATGCGACGACGCGGCAGGCCCATGTGGCCGCAGCGCACCTCGAGGCACTCCCGGTCGACCTTCAGGGCGACGTGCACGAACGCGAGGGTGCCGAAGAGGACCAGCAGCCCGGCGGCGATGCACCCGACGACGGACATCACCAGCGGGGCGATGCCGGAGTTCCAGGTGGAGTCCACGGCCAGCTCGATACCGAGCGCGAGACAGGCCGCGCCGACCGGTGCCAGCAGCCACTGGACGCGGTTCGTGGCACGCCCGGTCCACACGTCGGCGTGGTGCGCGCTCTCGTCGTGGGTGTGGTGCCTCATGCCTATGAGACTACTCAGGTTTCGCTCCGCGGCCACCACGTCGCGCAGCGTGACCGGCTCGCTGACCCGCGACCGCGGGCCGGAGGCGTCCGGCCCGCGACTGGGTGCACTTGAGGCGCGGACCGCGCGAAGGTGGCCGTCACGACCGGGCGGACGACCACCTGAGGTGCGGGCATGGACAGTGGGGC
>NZ_JBSFIK010000064.1:0-16763 GCF_053597535.1 Streptomyces sp. NPDC001348
CCGCGTACTGGATGTACTCGGGTGGTGCGACAACGCGGCGAGGTGCCGTGCCGGGCGTCGCGAGCCGGTGAACCTTTCCGGTCGCAGCACTAGCCAGGGGGGCGGTCAGATCAGCCCGTGCTCGCTCAGGTAGTCCATCTGGGCCCGGACCGACAGTTCGGCGGCCGGCCACAGGGAGCGGTCCACGTCGGCGTAGACGTGGGCCACGACCTGGCCGGGGGTGCCGTAGCCGTCCTCGACGGCCGTCTCCACCTGGGCGAGGCGGTGGGCACGGTGGGCGAGGTAGAACTCCACGGCGCCCTGGGCGTCCTCCAGGACCGGCCCGTGGCCCGGGAGCACCGTGTGGACACCGTCGTCGACCGTCAGGGACCTCAGGCGCCGCAGCGAGTCCAGATAGTCGCCCAGACGGCCGTCGGGATGCGCCACGACCGTCGTACCGCGTCCGAGGACGGTGTCGCCGGTCAGGACCGCCTGGTCCGCCGGGAGGTGGAAGCACAGGGAGTCCGCGGTGTGGCCGGGGGTCGGCACGACCCTAATCTCCAGGCCGCCGAGCGTGATCACGTCCCCGGCGGCCAGCCCTTCGTCGCCGAGCCGCAGCGCGGGGTCGAGCGCCCGCACCTTGGCACCGGTCAGCTCGGCGAACCGGGCCGCGCCCTCGGCGTGGTCGGGATGGCCGTGGGTGAGCAGGGTGAGGGCGACACGCTTGCCAGCCTCCTCGGCGGTGTCGCGGACCGCGCTCAGGTGGCCGTCGTCCAGGGGACCCGGGTCGACGACGACGGCCAGGTCGGAGCCGGGCTCGGAGACGATCCAGGTGTTGGTGCCGTCCAGGGTCATCGCGGACGCGTTGGGCGCCAGCACGTTGACGGCCCGCACGGTGGCCGGCCCCGAGAGGACACCGCCCCGGGGCTGTCCGGGCAGGGCTGCCGCGTCGGTCATGCCGGGCCTCCTCCGGGCGTCGGGACTGTCGGGACGTGCTTGGTGAACTCGTCGTGACCGGGCCAGGACAGGACGATCTCGCCGTCCGCCAGGCGGGCCCGTGCCAGGACCGGGGTCAGGTCGCGCGCGGGCGCGGCGGCGAGCGCCTCCGCGGAACTGCCGTACGGGGACAGCTCACGCAGGGTGGCGATGGTCGGCGGCATCATCAGCAGCTCGCCCTTGTCGTACCGGGCGGCCGCGTCCCCCGGCCGGATCCACACCGTGCGGTCGGCCTCCGTGGAGGCGTTCCGGGTGCGCTGGCCCTCGGGCAGGGCGGCCACGAAGAACCACGTGTCGTAGCGGCGTGCCTCGAACTCGGGGGTGATCCAGCGGGCCCAGGCGCCCAGCAGGTCGGAGCGCAGCACCAGGCCCCGGCGGTCGAGGAGCTCCGCGAAGGACAGCTCCCGCGCGACCAGGGCGGCGCGGTCCGCCTCCCAGTCGGCGCCGGTGGTGTCGCCGACGACCGTGCCGGGGGTGGGACCGGCGAGCAGGACGCCCGCCTCCTCGAAGGTCTCCCGGACGGCCGCGCAGACGATCGCCTGGGCACCCGCCTCCTCGACGCCGAGCCGGTCGGCCCACCACGCGCGCGTGGGGCCCGCCCAGCGGACGTCACGGTCGTCGTCCCGCGGGTCGACGCCGCCGCCCGGATACGCGTACGCGCCTCCGGCGAAGGCCATGGAGGCGCGTCTGCGCAGCATGTGGACGGTCGGGCCGGTGCCGGCGTTCTTCAGGAGCATCACCGTGGCGGCACGCCGGGGATGCACCGGCGTGAGGGTGCCGGCCGCGAGCGCGCGGATGCGTTCCGGCCACTCCGGTGGGTACCACTGCCCATTCGCCATGGCCGGAGGCTATCCCGTGGTGCGCGAATGTTCGAGGGCCGCCCGGGACCAGGTCGTATTCCGGAGCGTTACGGGGCGAGCTCCACCTGGACCTCGACCTCCACGGGCGCGTCCAGCGGCAGCACCGCCACGCCCACCGCGCTGCGCGCGTGCACGCCCTTGTCTCCGAGGACCTCGCCGAGCAGTTCGCTGGCGCCGTTGACGACACCCGGCTGGCCGGTGAAGTCGGCGGCCGAGGCGACGAACCCCACGACCTTCACCACGCGCGCGATGCGGTCCAGGTCGCCGGCGACGGACTTCACGGCGGCCAGGGCGTTCAGCGCGCAGGTGCGGGCCAGCTCCTTGGCCTCGTCCGCCGTGACCTCGCCGCCCACCTTGCCGGTGACCGGCAGCTTGCCCTCCACCATCGGCAGCTGGCCGGAGGTGTAGACGTAGGGACCGGACTGCACGGCGGGCTGGTAGGCGGCCAGTGGCGGCACGACCTCCGGAAGGGTCAGCCCGAGCTCGGCGAGCCGCTCCTCGACGGCCCCCACTACTGCTTCTCCCGCTTCAGGTAGGCCACGAGCTGTTCGGGGTTGTTCGGCCCGGGCACGACCTGGACGAGCTCCCAGCCGTCCTCGCCCCAGGTGTCCAGAATCTGCTTCGTGGCATGGACGAGCAGCGGCACGGTTGCGTATTCCCACTTGGTCATGTGGCCGACTGTAGCCCCTGTTATCCACAGCCTCCCGCGTAGCCCGCGGGCTGACTGGTTAGGCTCGAATACGTGAGCAGGCTCCAGGTCGTCAGCGGCAAGGGCGGGACCGGAAAGACGACGGTCGCCGCCGCACTCGCGCTGGCCCTGGCCACGGAGGGGAAGCGGACGCTTCTCGTCGAGGTCGAGGGTCGGCAGGGCATCGCACAGCTCTTCGAGACAGAGGCGCTGCCCTACGAGGAACGGAAGATCGCGGTGGCTCCCGGGGGCGGGGAGGTGTACGCGCTCGCCATAGACCCCGAACTGGCCCTTCTGGACTATCTCCAGATGTTCTACAAGCTGGGTGGCGCGGGCAGGGCCCTGAAGAAGCTCGGTGCCATCGACTTCGCCACCACCATCGCGCCGGGCGTGCGGGACGTCCTGCTCACCGGCAAGGCGTGCGAGGCGGTGCGGCGCAAGGACCGCAGCGGTCGGTTCGCGTACGACTACGTGGTCATGGACGCGCCGCCGACCGGTCGCATCACCCGCTTCCTCAACGTCAACGACGAGGTCGCCGGGCTCGCCAAGATCGGCCCGATACACAATCAGGCGCAGGCCGTGATGCGGGTGCTGAAGTCGCCCGAGACGGCCGTTCACCTGGTGACGCTGCTCGAGGAGATGCCGGTCCAGGAGACCGCGGACGGGATCTCCGAGCTGCGGGCGGCGCGGCTGCCGGTGGGCCGGGTCGTGGTGAACATGGTCCGGCCGGAGGTGTTGGACGAGGCCGATCTGGAACTCGTGCGGACCGTGGAGCACACCGCCGTGGCCCGGTCGCTGTCCGCCGCCGGGCTGGGCGGGGCGCGCCGGGGCGGAAGTGCCGAACGGCTGGTGGATCCGCTGCTGGAGCAGGCCGCGGAGTACGCCGAACGGTATGCGCTGGAGCAGGATCAGCGTGCGGTCCTCGGCGAGCTGGGCCTGCCGCTGCACGAGCTGCCGCTGCTCGCCGAGGGCATGGACCTGGCCGGTTTGTACGAACTCGCCCACGAACTGCGGAATCAGGGGATGTCATGAGTCCGGACCCGACCCAGGCGCAGGACGCCGCACGCCACCGCCTCTCCCCCGCGCGCGTGCTCGACGTCGATCCGCTGCTCGACGACCCGAAGACCCGGATCGTGGTGTGCTGCGGCTCGGGCGGGGTCGGCAAGACCACCACCGCGGCGGCGCTCGGGCTCAGGGCCGCCGAGCGGGGCCGCAAGGTGGTCGTTCTCACCATCGACCCGGCACGCAGGCTGGCCCAGTCCATGGGCATCGACTCGCTGGACAACGTGCCGCGCCGGGTGAAGGGCACCGAGGGCGACGGCGAACTGCACGCCATGATGCTCGACATGAAGCGCACGTTCGACGAGGTCGTCGAGGCGCACGCCGATCCGCAGCGGGCGGCCGCGATCCTGTCCAACCCGTTCTACCAGTCGCTCTCGGCGGGCTTCGCGGGCACGCAGGAGTACATGGCGATGGAGAAGCTGGGGCAGCTGCGGGCGAAGGACGAGTGGGACCTCATCATCGTCGACACTCCGCCGTCGCGTTCCGCGCTGGACTTCCTGGACGCGCCCAAACGGCTCGGCTCCTTCCTGGACGGCCGGCTGATCCGGCTGCTGACGGCCCCCGCGAAGCTGGGCGGGCGCGCGGGCATGGCCTTCCTCAACGTCGGCATGTCGATGATGACCGGCACGCTGGGCAAGCTGCTGGGCGGTCAGCTGCTGAAGGACGTCCAGACGTTCGTGGCCGCGATGGACACCACCTTCGGCGGCTTCCGTACGCGCGCGGACGCCACGTACAAGCTGCTGCAGGCGCCCGGTACGGCGTTCCTGGTGGTGGCGGCCCCGGAGCGGGACGCGCTGCGCGAGGCCGCGTACTTCGTCGAGCGGCTGGCCGCGGAGGACATGCCGCTGGTAGGGCTGGTGCTCAACCGGGTCCACGGCAGCGGTGCCGACCGGCTGTCGGCCGAGCGTGCGCTCGCCGCCGCGGAAAATCTTGAAGAGCCCCGCATTGTGGATCAGGGGGACGGGAAAGCTGGACTTCGTAACTCTCCCGACACGCACGGCAGTTCAGAACCCCCTGCCGCGCAGGACGCTGCGGGGACGCAGCAGCCCGCGGCGGAATCCCCCGCGGCGGACCCGTCCGTCGACCGGCTCGCCGAGGGCCTGCTGAGGCTGCACGCCGAGCGCATGCAGCTGCTCTCCCGCGAGCAGCGCACGCGTGACCGCTTCACCGCGCTCCACCCCGAGGTGGCGGTGGTGGAAGTGGCCGCGCTGCCCGGCGACGTGCACGACCTGACGGGACTGCGGAACATCGGCGACCGGCTGGCGGCCGGCCGGCCGGAGCTTTCCCAGGACAGGCCCTAGACCTCTGGCGGTCAGCTCACGGCCGCGTAGTTCTCGTACACCTCGTCGTTGTCGAGGGGCACGATTCCGCTTCCCCTCTCGTACTCCGAGCGCGCGGTCTCCAGGAGCCTGCGCCAGGAGGTCACGGTGGGCCGCCTGCGCAGCAGTGCGCGGCGCTCACGCTCCGTCATGCCTCCCCACACGCCGAACTCGACGCGGTTGTCCAGCGCGTCGGCCAGGCATTCGGTGCGTACCGGGCATCCGGTGCACACCGCCTTGGCCCTGTTCTGCGCTGCTCCCTGGACGAACAGTTCGTCCGGATCGGTAGTGCGGCAGGCAGCCTGCGCACTCCAGTCGATTACCCAGCCCATACCGGCGCCGTCCTCTCCCGAATCGAGGCTCCCCCACGGCGGCAGCGGCATATTCACCGCAGCCAGTTGAGGACGTTACGGAAGGTGGGCACAGCGCAACACCCCCTTCGGGCCCAATCTTGAATGGCCCGAACGGACTATGGGTAAGCGGCAGATCACCCGCGGGAGTGAGCTGGCGACATACGTGATCATTCCGGCAAACCGGTACAGCTATGGTGCGCCACAACGGGCGCCGGATGACACATGAGGCGGATTCGGACACGCCGCCCGCGAAAAAGTTGGGCTACATCCAGAACGATTCGGGGTCGCCGGACGTATTGATACGTGGCCTCGCCGCTGTGACAGTTGAGAGCAGCTTAGGCCAAGGCTGTCGCGCGTGTCCGGCGAATGAGAAGGTAGGCGCCTCTCTTTGCGGTGCCGCCGTCCGCCGTGCCATCGCCCGTCCGCCGTGCCGCCGTGTGTCCGCCGTGCCGCCCGTCTCCTCACGGCGCCGACTGCCCTGCCGCCGGCCCGGCGAGGTCACGATCCGGCACTGGAACATCCCGAGAAGCAGCCGCTCCGTCGGAACCCACGACGACGGATTAGGCTGCCCTCATGCCAAAGAAGCGCTCGGGCGGTGGCCTGACGGCCACCCAGCAGGCCGCCAAGTTCCTCGGTGTCAGTGTGCTCGCGGGAGCGGTGGCGGCAGGCATCGCGCTGCCCGCGGCCGGCGCGCTCGGACTAGCGGCCAAGGGCACGGTCCAGGGCTTCGACGAGATCCCGGCCAACCTCAAGAGCCCGCAGCTCAGCCAGCGCACCGCCATCCTGGACAGCTCGGGCCACAAGATCGCCTCGGTGTACTCCCGGGACCGCACGGTGGTGGACCTCAAGGACATGTCGCCGTACATGCAGAAGGCGATCGTCGCCATCGAGGACTCCCGCTTCTACCAGCACGGCGCGGTCGACCTGAAGGGCATCCTGCGCGCCCTGAACAAGAACGCGCAGGAAGGCGGGGTCGCCCAGGGCGCCTCCACGCTCACCCAGCAGCTCGTGAAGAACTACTTCATCGAGGAGGCGGGCGACGACCCGACGAAGGTCGCGCAGGCCACCCAGCAGACGCTGGGCCGCAAGATCCGCGAGCTGAAGTTCGCCATCCAGCTCGAGGACAAGCTCGGCAAGAAGAAGATCCTCGAGAACTACCTGAACATCACCTTCTTCGGCGAGCAGGCCTACGGTGTCGAGGCGGCCGCGCAGCGCTACTTCTCCAAGCACGCCAAGGACCTGAACCTGCAGGAGTCGGCGCTCCTGGCCGGCATCGTGCAGTCCCCGAGCCGGTACGACCCCGTCAACGACGAGGCCGAGGCCACCAAGCGGCGCAACGTGGTGCTCACCCGCATGGCCCAGGTCGGCGACATCTCCGTGGCCGAGGCCGACAAGGCCAAGAAGGCCCCGCTCGGCCTGCACGTCAGCCGGCCGAAGAACGGCTGCATCACCTCCACCAAGGGGGCCGCCTTCTTCTGCAAGTACGTCGAGAACGTCTTCCTCACCGACCCGACCTTCGGCAAGACCCGCGAGGCGCGCGCCAAGCTCTGGAACAAGGGCGGCCTGACGATCCGGACGACCCTGGACCCGCAGGCCCAGGAGTCGGTGCAGGCCTCCCTCAAGGACCACGTCTACAAGTCCGACCGGGTCGCCGCGGCCGCCACCCTGGTGGAGCCGGGCACCGGCAAGATCCTGGCGATGGGCCAGTCGAAGCCGTACGGCTACAGCAACAACGAGACCGAGTACAACTACTCCGTCAACCGCGACATGGGCGGCTCGAACTTCGGCTTCCCGACCGGTTCGACCTTCAAGCCGTTCGTGGCCGCGGCCGCCATCGAGGGCGGCAAGCCCGCGACGCAGCAGTACTCGTCGCCGTACAAGATGCCGTACCCCAGCCCCGTCCAGACCTGCAGCAGCAAGCCGTGGGTCAACGACCACTCGTACACGGTGGAGAACGAGAGCAAGTCCGAGGTCGGCCCGTTCCGCATGAAGGAGGCGATGGCGAAGTCCGTCAACACCTACTTCGTGCAGCTCATCTCCGACATCGGCCTGTGCCCGGTGGAGAAGATGACCGACGCGCTGCACGTGGTGCAGGGCAACGGCGACAAGCTTCCCGAGAACCCCTCGATCGCCCTCGGCGCGATCGGGCTGTCCCCGCTGACGATGGCCAGCGCGTACGCCACCTTCGCCGACCGGGGCATGTACTGCACCCCGATCGCCATCGAGTCGATCAGCCAGAAGGTCGGTGACGAGCAGAAGTCGCTCGCGGTGCCGAAGTCGACGTGCTCGCGCGCGATGAGCGAGAGGACCGCCGACACGGTCAACACCCTGCTGCGCGGCGTGATCGACTCCGGCACGGGCAAGCAGGCCGGCCTCAGCGACCGCGAGAGCGCCGGCAAGACGGGTACGACGGACGAGCGGAAGAACGCCTGGTTCGTCGGCTACACGCCCAACCTGGCCGGCGCGGTCTGGGTCGGCAGCGCCAAGCAGAACGTGAAGATGGTCAACATCACCATCGGCGGCCGCTACAACGACCTTGTCTACGGCGGCCAGGTCCCCGGCCCCATCTGGAAGGACGCCATGGACGGCGCCCTGGCCGGCAAGGACGCCCCGGACTTCAACCTCGTCGACATCCCGGACCCGGACAAGGGAAGGGACGACGGGAAGGGCCACGGCGGGAACGGCCACGGCGGGAACGGCGGCGGCAACGGTGGCCTCATCGGCGGGCTCATCGGCGGAGCGAACGACGGCGGAACCACCGGCGACAACACCGGCTTCCCGACCCCCACCTTCTCCTTCCCCGAGAACTTCATCCAGGGACAGGGCAACGGCGGGAACGGGAACGGCACCGGAGGCCGGCGCGGCTGAACAGGGCGCGTCGGGCGGCAGGGGCCGCGCATCGGGGGGGTTTCCCGATGCGCGGCCCCTTCGCTGTGACGGCGTCAGCCGTCTCCCGCGGCGTCAGCCGTCTCCCGCGGGGTCAGCCCGCCAGCAGCTTCTTGACCGCGGCGGCGACCCGGCCGCCCTCGGCCTGACCGGCCACCTTCGGGTTCACGATCTTCATCACGGCGCCCATGGCCCGCGGCCCCTCGGCACCGGCGGCCCTGGCCTCCCCGACGGCCTGGGCCACGATCGCGTCCAGCTCCTCGTCGGACAGCTGCTTGGGCAGGTACGCGGCGAGCACCTCGCCCTCCGTCTTCTCCCGCTCGGCCTGCTCGGCACGGCCACCCTGGGCGAAGGCCTCGGCGGCCTCGCGCCGCTTCTTCGCCTCCCGGGTGATCACCTTCTGTACCTCGTCGTCGGAGAGCTCGCGCTTCTCCTTGCCCGCGACCTCCTCCTTGGTGATCGCGGCGAGCGTCAGCCGGAGCGTCGAGGAGCGGAGCTCGTCGCGCCCCTTGATCGCGGCGTTGAGGTCGTCCTGCAGCTTCGACTTGAGCGTGGTGGTCATGGCTCGATTGTCGCAGGTCCGTTGACGCGAACGCCCGCCGATTTACGGGGCGGCCGGTCTCGGTGCCTCGTCACGGTCTGACACGATGGAGGTATGCGCGCGCGATACTCAGTACCCCTGGGAGTAGTGGCGGCCGGCGCCGCCGGCCTGGTCTATGCGGCGGGCTTCGAGGTCCGCTCCTTCCGCCTCCGCCGGGTGACGGTGCCCGTCCTGCCCCCGGGGATGCGCCCGCTGCGCGTCCTCCAGGTCTCCGACATCCACATGGTCGGTGGCCAGCGCAAGAAGCAGCGCTGGCTGCGCTCCCTGGCGGGGCTGCGCCCCGACTTCGTGATCAACACGGGCGACAACCTCTCCGACCCCGAGGGCGTCCCGGAGGTACTGGACGCCCTGGGCCCCCTGATGGAGTTCCCCGGCGCGTACGTCTTCGGCTCCAACGACTACTACGGCCCCAAGCCCCGCAACCCCGCCCGCTACCTGCTGGAGAAGACCAGCGGCCGGCACGGCCTGAACGGCAACCCGCCCGTCGTGGGCGCCGTCCACAACCCCTGGGAAGACCTCCGCGACGGCTTCGACGCGGCAGGGTGGCTGAACCTGACCAACACCCGGGGCGAGCTGAAGATCGAGGGCGTCTCCGTGGAGCTCACGGGCCTGGACGACCCGCACATCAAGCGCGACCGCTACGCCCGCGTCGCCGGCGGCCCCTCCGCGTCGGCCGACTTCTCGATGGCCGTGGTGCACGCTCCGTACCTGCGCGCACTCGACCCGTTCACGGCCGACGGCTACCCCCTGATCCTGGCCGGCCACACCCACGGCGGCCAGCTGTGCATCCCCTTCTACGGCGCCCTCGTCACCAACTGCGACCTCGACACGGACCGTGTGAAGGGCCTCTCCACCCACACGGCGGACGGCCGCACGTCCTACCTGCACGTGTCGGCGGGATGCGGCACGAGCCGCTACACCCCGGTACGGTTCGCCTGCCCGCCGGAGGCCACCCTGCTGACGCTGGTGGCGAGGGACTAGGGGCAGCCCACCCGCCCCCGCCCACCGCCGCGAAACCCGATTTCGTCTCCAGCCCCCAGTGGGCTAAAGTAAACGTCGTCGCCGCCACAGCAGCGACATCGGGGTGTAGCGCAGCTTGGCAGCGCGCTTCGTTCGGGACGAAGAGGCCGTGGGTTCAAATCCCGCCACCCCGACAGTGCAGTACCAGGTCAGGGGCCTGATCCGCTTGGCGGGTCGGGCCCCTGAGTGGTTTCCGGGGCCGTTCAACGGCACAACCGCCCCGACGGGCGACAACCTTCGCCTACCCGGTGACCACCAACTCCGCGTACATGCCGGCCGCGTAGTGGCCCGGGTAGTTGCACAGCAGCTCGTAGCGACCCGGCCGCAGCTTCAGGGTGGTCCAGCCCCGCGTACCGGAGGCGATGCCATGTCCGGTGCCCGCACCACAGGTGCGCGATGCCTCGCCGAGGCTGCCTGTCTCCGATACCCGGCCGTCGGAGCCGACGGCGCGCTCTCCGGCCGCCCGGCCCGCCGGCAGCGGCAGCACGATCACCTCGTGCGGGAGGGTTCCCGCATTGACCACCCGCACGGTCACCTTCCCTGCCGGAATCGTCGTCGGGTGGGCCGCCAGGCGCATCATGGGCATGCCGTACCGGCCGGGCCGGTCGTTGTCCGACGGTGGCCGGTTCGGGCCGTTCATCATGCGTCCCATGTCCCATACGGTCACGTCCACCGCACCGCCGGTGGCAGCCGGTGCGGTGCATCGTGAGCTCTGTGCCCGCCAGGAAACCGGTGCCGTCCGGTGGAAGGCGTCGGAGACGACCAGGAGGCCCGTCGAAGCGATGCCGAGCACCAGGGCCGCGGCCGCCACGGCGATCACCGTCCACACCTTCCGGTGGCGCTGCGGGATCACCGGTGCTCCCGGAGCAGCGTGAGCCGGCGTTTGTACTCGTCCTCGTCGACCTCCCCGCGTGCGAACCGCTCGGCGAGGAGGTTCTCGGCCCGTCGGTCCTGCCATCCGCCTTCGCCGGACGCCTGGGGCGGGCCGGGCTGCTGGTGGTGACGCGTACCGGTGAGGTAGCGCACCAGTGCGACCAGGCCGACGATGAGGACGGCCCAGAACAGCACCATGAAGACGGTCATGAGAAACCAGCCGCCCATGCCCCATCCGCCGTCGTACCACATCATGCCGATCACTTCCCTTGGCCGGTTCCCCTCTCCTACCAGGATGGATCGCTGATGCTTCGGACGCGCGGGGCCGGACTTCCCCGCCGCAGGGCCGAAGGACCCAACGCGCTGTGGCTGCGCCGGGGGCCCGCGGTTCACCAAGGGTGAGACGGTGTCCGGTCGCGCCCGAGGAGTCTCCGGATCAGCAGGACCACGCCTACGGCGATCAGGGCGGCCCCCACGAGGATCAGAATCGCCCCGAGGGTGATCAGAAACGCTCCGACAAGGATCAGCAGTGCTCCGACGAGGACCAGGAGCGTCCCGATGATGAGGAGAAAGATGGCGAGGACGGTCACGGTCGGCCTCCTGTCCTCCCTCCCACTCCGGTTTCTACCCCACTCCCCCGCAGCCACTCTGCTCCTTCCGTGGCGCACGGCACCGCGGCCCCGTGCGCCGGACGGCACGGCGGTCGCGCGGCTACGGCGCGCGGCGGGGCCGGACCCGCTGGAGAGGTGCCCGTGCCGCCGGGTCCGTCCGGCACGGTCCTGGCTAATCTGCAACCGTGACTACCGAGTTGGCGCTGCTGTCCCGAGTCGCCTGCCGTGGGAAGGAGATCACCGCGCCCCGGCTGCGCGGGCTGCTGGCGTTGCTCGCGGCGGATCTGCGCACCGGGTGCAGCACGGGCCGGCTGGTGGAGGGCCTGTGGGCGGAGGAGCTGCCCGAGCGGCCCGGCAAGGCGGTGCAGATCCTCGTGTCGCGGCTCAGGGCGCAGCTGGGTGCCGACCTCGTCGTGAGCACGTCCACGGGGTACCGGCTGGCGCTGGACGAGACACAGGTCGACAGTTCCGCGCTGCTGCTGCACGAGGCCGCGAGTGCCGAACGCACCAGGGCGGGGGATCACGAGGGCGCCCTGGCGCGGGCCGAGGCGGGCCTGGCCCTGTGGGACGGGACCGTGGGCGCGGGGGCGGGCGAGGACCTGCACGATCCCGTGGTGTCCCTCCGTGCCGACCGGGCGCGGGCCTTCCGTTCGCTGGTCCGGTCCCGGACGCTCGCCCTCGCCCGGCTGGGGCGGCGTGCGGAGGCGGCCGGGCCGCTGACCGAGCTGGCCGCGGAGCTGCCGCGGGACGAGGAGGTGCTGGCGGAGCTGCTGCGCTGCGAGGCCGCCACGGCGGGCCGGGCCGCCGCGCTGACCCGGTACGACACCTACCGGCGCGGGCTGCGCGACACGCTCGGCACCGACCCGGGTCCCGAACTGAGGTCGCTGTACCAGGAGTTGCTGAGCGCGGACGCGCCCCGGGCCCGGCACGGCGTGCCGCACGAGCCGAACCCCCTGCTGGGGCGGGACGCGGACGTCGCCGCCGTGGCCGGGATGCTGCGTGCGGCCCGGGTGGTCACCGTCATGGGACCGGGCGGACTGGGCAAGACCCGTCTCTGTCACGCGGTGAGCCGGGCGGCCGAGCAGCCCGTGGTGCACTTCGTACCGCTGGCCGGTGTCACCGCCGACGACGACGTGGCCGGTGAGGTGGCCTCCGCGGTCGGCACGGGGGAAGGCCGGCAGTTCCCCGGCGGCGCGGACCCGGTGAGCGGGATCGTCGCCGCGCTGGGCACCGGTCCCGCGCTGCTGGTGCTGGACAACTGCGAGCAGGTCGTCGCCGGCGTGGCCGGTCTCGTACAGGCGCTGGTGTCGCGGTCGAAGGGGCTGCGGGTGCTGGCCACCAGCCGGGCTCCGCTGGGGCTGACCTCGGAGTCCGTGTACGCCCTGCCGGAGCTGTCCCTGGCGACGTCCGTCGAGCTGTTCGAGCAGCGGGCGCGGGCGGCCCGGCCCGGTGTGGACCTCCCCGCCGGCACGGTGGCGGAGATCTGCCGCCATCTGGACGGGCTGCCGCTCGCCGTGGAGCTGGCCGCGGCCCGGGTGCGGGTGCTGTCCGTCGCCGACATCTCGCGCCGGCTCCGGGACCGCTTCGCCCTGCTGCGCGGCGGCGCCCGCGACGCACCCGAACGGCACCGCACGCTGCGGGCCGTGGTCGAGTGGAGCTGGAACCTGCTGGAAGCCGACGGCAGGGCGGCGCTGCGCGCGCTGTCGGTGTTCCCCGGAGGTTTCACGGAGGAAGCCGCGGAATACCTCCTCGGCGGGACCGGGGACGCGCTGCCCCTGCTGGAGCAGCTGGCCGATCAGTCGCTGCTCAAGGTGGGCGACGCCCCGTCCGGGACGCGTTTCCACATGCTGGAGACGCTGCGGGAGTTCGGCGCGGCCCAGCGTGCCGAGGCCGGTGAGGAGGAGATGGTCACCGACCGGTTCCTCGCCTGGGCGCGGGACTTCGGCCGCGCCCACCACGACGTGCTGTTCGGCCGCGACGCGGTGGCCTCGTTCGCCCGTATCCGTACCGAGCAGGACAACCTCGTCCTGGCGCTGCGGCACGCCCTGGCCCGCGCCGACGGGTCGGCCGTCGCCGCCGTCACCGCCGCACTGGCCTCCTTGTGGTCCGCCGGCACCAACTACCCACGGCTCGCCACCCTCGCCGCCGAGACCGGGGGGCCGCTGTCCCGTTTCCGTCCCGGACCGGAGGACGTCGAGGCGGCGCGGAGCGCGGCGGTGGTGTGCACGGCCGGTTTGTTCATGGGCCACGGCCCGCACGCCGTACGCCAGCTCGTCACCCTGCGCCGCCTGCCGTCCGCCCCTGCGGACACCGTGCTGCGGGCGCTGGCCGTCGTGCTGTGCGCCGTCCCGGACATGCACCCGCCGGGGTACGCACGGCTGCGGGAACTCTGCGACGCCGACGAGCCCATGCTGGCGGGCATCGCGTCGGGCGTCGCCAGTTACGTGTGGGAGTCCGAGCACGACGCGGAACGCGCGCTCGAGTGCGCGCGCCGGATGCTCGCCGCGCTGGCGCCGCTCGGCAATCCGCCCATGCTGCTGCTCAGCCACGGCCGGATCGGCGAGTTGTGCCTCCAGTCCGAGCGGGGCACGGAGGCGTACGACCATCTGCGGGCGGCGGAGGCGCTCGGCGAGTTCGGCGACTGGTCGGACGCGATCGGTGTCCGCGCCGGGCTGGCGGTCGCCTGTCTGCAGCGCGGGGAGGTCGACGAGGCCGAGTACTGGCTGGGACTCGCGGCCCTGGACCAGCAGCCGGAGGCCGCCCAGATCTACGCCCAGACCCTGCCGGCCCGGGCGGAGATCGCGCTGGCCCGGGGGCTGACCGAGGTCGGGCTCGGCCTGTGGCGCCAGGCGGTGGAGCGGATACGGGAGGGCAGTCTGCTGCAGGCCGGTGATCCGTTCCTGGATCTGTGGCTGCTGCAGATGCGGGCGGCCACGCTGGCGGCGCACGCGCAGCACGGCCGGCTGGAACCGGTGGCCCAGCTGCCCGGGGAACTGCGGGAACAACTCATCGCGATGCTGTCCGGTCCCGCCGCCGACAGGTCGCCGGTGGAACTGCAGGTGTACGGCACGGTCCTGCTGGCGCTCGGCTTCGCCGGTCTGGTCCGTGGCGAGCCGGCGGCCGTACGGCTGATGGCGCTGGCGGAGCGGATGCCGGTGATGCGGGACTTCCCCACGCTGTCCTCGGGCCGGTCCCGGCAGGCGGCCGAGCACGCCGACCGGGCGGCGTACGCCGAGGCGAGGTCGGCGTACGCCGCCCTGGGACGGGCGGAGCTGCGGGCGGTGGCCCTGCGGGAGCTCAACTCCGCGGTTCGCGGTTGAACCGGGCCTTGGACCACAGGTATCCCAGCACGGTCAGGCCCACGCACCAGCCGACCGCGAGCACCGCGTTCTTCGTGCCGATGGCGTCGCCCAGCAGAAGTCCGCGCAGGGTCTCGATGGCGGGTGAGAAGGGCTGGTACTCGGCGAACCAGCGGAACCAGCCCGGCATGGCGTCCACCGGCACGAAGGCGCTGCCCAGGAGCGGCAGGATCATCAAGGGCTGGGCGAGGTTGCTGGCCCCCTCTGCGTTGGGGGACGCCAGGCCCATGCCGACCGCGAGCCAGATCAGCGCCACGCTGACCAGCGTCAGCAGGCCCGCTGCCGCGAGCCACTCGAGCGGCGTCGCGTCGGGCCGGAAGCCGATGGCCACACCGACGCCCAGCACCACGGCCAGGGCCATCAGCGACTGGATCACGCTCCCGACCACATGGCCGATCAGCACGGAGGTGCGGGAAATGGCCATGGTGCGGAACCGGGCGATGATGCCCTCGGTCATGTCCATGGCCACGGATACGGCGGTGCCGATCGCGATCCCGCCGATGGTCATCAGCAGGATGCCGGGGACGACGTAGGCGACGTACTCGGAGCGGTCCGGGGTGCCGCCGTTGATGCCGGCGCTCATCACGTTGCCGAACACGTAGACGAAGAGCAGCAGCAGGATGACCGGGGTGAGCAGGAGGTTCAGGGTGAGGGAGGGGTAGCGGCGGGCGTGCAGGAGGTTGCGCCGCAGCATGGTGAGGTTGTCGCGGAAGGCGTGGGTGGCGGCGCTCATCGGACGGTCTCCTTGGCGGTGTCGGTGTCGGCCTGGGCGGGTTCGGGGTTGCCGGTCAGGGCGAAGAACACGTCGTCCAGGTCCGGGGTGTGCACGGACAGCTCGTCGGCCTCGATGCCGGCGGCGTCCAGCCAGTCGAGGATGGCGCGCAGCTCGCGCTGGCTGCCGCCGCTGGGGATCTGCAGGGCGAGCGCTTCGTCGTCCCTGGTGGCTTCGCGCAGAGCGGTGGCCGCCCGCTCGTATGCCACCGGGTCGGAGAACCGCAGCCTCACGTGGCCGCCGGGCACGAGCCGCTTGAGCTCCTCGGCACTGCCCTGGGCGACGAGCCTGCCGCCGTTGAGCACGGCGATGCGGTCGGCGAGCTCGTCGGCCTCCTCCAGGTACTGGGTGGTGAGGAAGACGGTGGTACCGCCGGAGACCAGTTCGCGGATGATCTGCCACATGGTGTGGCGGGAGCGCGGGTCGAGGCCGGTGGTCGGCTCGTCGAGGAAGATGATCCGCGGGCTGCCGACCAGGGTCATGGCGATGTCGAGACGGCGCTTCATACCGCCCGAGTAGGTGGAGGCCGGCTTCTTCGCTGCCTCGACGAGGTCGAAGCGCTCCAGCAGTTCGGCGGTGACCTGCCGCCCCTCGCGCTTGGAGAGGTGGTTCAGGTCCGCCATGAGGAGCATGTTCTCCTCCCCCGTGATCAGCCCGTCCACGGCGGAGAACTGCCCGGTGACCCCGATGGCGGCCCGTACCGCCTGCGCCTCGGCGACGACATCGTGCCCGGCGATCCGTGCCTGCCCGCCGTCGGCGGAGATCAGGGTGGACAGGATGTTGACCATCGTGGTCTTGCCCGCGCCGTTCGGCCCGAGCAGCGAGAAGATCGTGCCCGCGGGCACCTGGATGTCGATGCCGTCGAGGACGGTCTTGTCCCCGTAGGACTTGCACAACCCGGTGGCTGTGACAGCGAGTTCGTGGTCCGTCGTCGTCATGCCGCAGAGCTTGCGGCCGAGGCGGTTCAGGGCGGCTTCAACGCGGTTTCAGCCGCCTGGCGTGGCCTTCGGCGGGCTGAAACCCCGGCTCGCCGACCGGTGCTGGTGTACCCCGAAGGGGGGCGGATCCGGTCCCCTTGCGGCTCGGCCGACCAGCCCGCCCCGCGGGTCGTCCTCGAGGCGGCGCCCAGGCGTCCGGTCGTCACCGGAGACGTCGTCCCGGACGACGGACAGGCCGTCCCGGACGACGGGCAGGCCGTCCCGGACGACGAGTGGATCACTTCGGTCCGGACCCGACCCGGGCCCCCGTCCCGAAGGGCGGGCTCAAGACCCGGGCCCCGGAGATCCGGCCCGTGCCGGAGGGCAAACCAGCGGCCCGCGCCGTGCGACTCGACCGCATCGGGCGCGCCCGCCACCGGCCGGCCCGGACCCGGGACCCGGAGATC
>NZ_JBSFIK010000064.1:16860-38880 GCF_053597535.1 Streptomyces sp. NPDC001348
GCAAACCAGCGGCCCGCGCCGTGCGACTCGACCGCATCGGGCGCGCCCGCCACCGGCCGGCCCGGACCCGGGACCCGGAGATCCGGCCCGCGCCGGAGGGCAAACCAGCGGCCCGCGCCGTGCGACTCGACCGCATCGGGCGCGCCCGCCACCGGCGGCCTGCCCCGGCCCCGGTCGGCCTGCCCCGGCCCCGGACCGTCCGTCCCTGCCTTGGCTACTCTTGGCATAAGCGTCCATTTAGGGCGCTATCGGATATTTCGCTGGGGATTGCAAGATGGGTCTCGGTGCCGGCCTCCGGGCCGTGAAGCGCAGGTCCCCCGGTCGTGCGGCCATGGCGCTCGTGGCCGCCGCGGGCCTGGTCCTGGCCGGGGCCTGCGGCGGGGGTGGGGGCGGTGGGGGCGGTGGGGACCGTCTCAGCGTCGGCGTGCTGATGCCGGGCGGCGGGGCCTCCCGGTTCGGGCGGTTCGACCGGCCGCTGATCGAGAAGAAGCTGGAGCAGCTGTGCCCGCGCTGCTCGGCGACCGTCGCCGCCACACCCGACCCGGCGGTCCAGCGGCAGCAACTGGAGTCCATGATCACCAGGCGGGTGGACGTACTGATCGTCGCCGCCGTCGACCCCGAGCTGCTGCGCCCGTCGGTCGAGGACGCGCACCGGGCCGGCATCCCGGTCGTCGCCTACGACCGGCTCGCGCAGGGCCCGGTCGACGGGTACGTCAGCTTCGACGGCGAGAAGGTCGGCAGACTGCAGGGGGAGGGGCTGCTGAAGGCCATGGGCCCGAAGGCCGACGGCGGCCAGATCGTCATGATGAACGGCGCCACGACCGACCCCAACGCCGGCTGGTTCGAGCGGGGGGCGCTGTCCGTGCTCAAGGGCAAGGTGAAGATCGGCAAGTCGTACGACACCGTCGGCTGGCGGCCGGAGAACGCCTACGTCAACATGACCGGCGCCATCGCCGCCCTGGGCGGGGCCCACATCGACGGCGTCCTGGCCGCCAACGACAGCCTCGCCGGCGCCGTGATCTCCGCCCTCAACGCCACCGAGGTCAGGCCGCTGCCGCCGGTCACCGGCCAGGACGCCGACCTCGCGGGTGTGCAGCGCGTCGTCGAGGGCGACCAGTCCATGACCGTCTACAAACCGTTCAGGGCCGCCGCCGACGCCGCCGTCGAGATGGCCGTCGCCCTGGCGCGCGGCGGGGCGGCCGGGTCCGTCGCCACCGGCACCGTCGACAGCCCCACCACCAAGGACATACCGGCGGTCCTGCTCCCGGCGGTCTCGGTGACCGTCGGCAACGTCAAGGACACCCTGATCAGGGACGGTATATACACGGTTGGACAGATATGCACCCCGGAGTTCCGGTCCGCCTGCGCCAAGGCCGGACTCGTCCGGTGAGCTCACGGAGACCACGGACCCGGAGGCGGAAGGAGGTGGTCACGTGCCGGTTCAGCCCCTGCTGGCGCTGCGCGGTGTCTCCAAGCGGTTCGCCGCCGTCCACGCACTGGTGGACGTCGAGCTGGAGATCAGGGCCGGGGAGGTGGTCGCGCTCGTGGGCGACAACGCCGCCGGCAAGTCCACGCTGGTCAAGGTGATCTCGGGGGTCGGCCCCGCCGACAAGGGCGTCATCGAGTGGCAGGGCGAGGCCATCCAGATCAAGCGCCCCCAGGACGCCCAGACGCTCGGGATCGCGACGGTCTACCAGGACCTCGCGATGTGCGACAACCTCGATGTCGTCGGCAACCTCTTCCTCGGCCGGGAGATCCACCGGCGCGGCATCCTCGACGAGGTCGAGATGGAGCGCCACACCCGCGAGCTGCTGCACACCCTGTCCATCCGCATGCCCGACGTCCGCGCGCCGCTCGCCTCGCTGTCCGGCGGCCAGCGGCAGGCCGTCGCGATCACCCGCTCGCTCCTCGGCGAACCCAGACTGCTCCTGCTGGACGAACCCACCGCCTCCCTCGGCATCGAGCAGAGCACCCAGCTCCTCGACCTCATCGAGGAGCTGCGCGACCGGGGCCTCGGCATCCTCCTCATCAGCCACAACATGGGCGACATCAAGGCCGTCGCCGACCGGGTCGCCGTGCTGCGTCTCGGCCGCAACAACGGTGTCTTCGACGTGAACACCACGTCCCAGGAACAGATCATCTCCTCGATCACCGGCGCGGCGGACAACGCCGTCGCCCACCGCCGGACCCTTCCGGAGGAGACGTGGCCGTGAAGGGAAGGGGGACCCGGGCAGGCGCTTCCGACACCGAGTCCGACGCCGACCGGCGCCACGACGGACAGGGGAGGTGCACCGGACGTCTGAGGGCGTTCGGCGGCGCGGTGCGCCGAAGAGTGCGCGGAAGGGTCGACGCACGCGAGTTCGGCGCCGCCCCGGTCCTGCTGGCCCTCGCCGTGATCTGGACGGTCTTCGAGGCCCTCAACGACAACTTCCTCTCGCCGCGCAACCTGTCCGTCCTCAGCGTGGACATCGTCGGGACCGGCATGATCGCCGTCGGCATCGTGTTCGTGCTGCTGATCGGCGAGATCGACCTGTCGGGCGGCTCACTCGCGGGCCTCGCGGGCGCCGTGTTCGCCGCGCTGAACGTGAACCTGGGCATGCCGGAATGGCTCGCCGTGGTCATCGCGGTGGCCTGCGGTGCGGCCGCAGGGTCCGCCCACGGGTTCCTGTTCGCCAGGATCGGGGTGCCCGCGTTCGTCGTCACCCTCGCCGGCCTGCTGGGCTGGAACGGCCTGATGCTGTACCTGCTCGGGCCGGACACCACCATCAACTTCAGCGACGAGGGGCTGGTGGCCGACCTGACCAGCCGCTACTTCGGCGCCGCCGTCGTCACCTACGGCCTGGCGGCCGCGGGGACCGCCGCCTACCTCCTCGTCACCTACCACGACCACAAGCGTCGCCGCGCCGCCGGGATGCCCTGCCGGCCGGCCGGCGAGATCTGGGCGCGTACGGCCCTGCTAGGGCTGGTCTCGTTCGCCACCGTCCATGTCCTCGACCGTTTCGAGGGCCTGCCGCTGGCCCTGCTGATCTTCCTCGCGGTCGTCGTCGCGTCCGACCTCTTCCTGCGCCGCACGCCCTACGGCCGGCAGGTCCTCGCGCTGGGCGGCGGTGTGGAGGCGGCCCGGCGGGCCGGCGTCGACGTGGCACGCGTACGGATCGCGGTGTTCGTGGCGTCGGGGAGCCTGGCGGCGGTCGGCGGCCTGTTCGTCGCGTCGCGGCTCACCTCGGCGAGCCAGGTCCCGGGTTCCGGCATGCTGCTGATCAACGCCATCGCCGCCGCCGTCATCGGCGGTACCAGCCTGTTCGGCGGACGCGGCTCGACCTGGTCCGCGCTGCTCGGGGTGCTGATCATCCAGTCGATCGGCTCGGGCATGGCGCTGATGGACGTCGAGCCCTCGGTCCAGTTCATGGTCACGGCCGGGGTGCTGCTGACCGCGGTGGTCTTCGACTCGCTGGCGCGGCGTGCCGCGGAGTCGCGCGGGCGCGTCTGAGGGATGCCCGACCGGCGTCGCTCCGCGCGGCTCCGTACCGCTTCGGTGCTACTCCTTCCGCTTGCCGCGCAGCAGCCAGGTGGCTCCGCCGATGGCCAGGGCGACCGGCCACTCGAGAGCGCCTGCCACGGTGAGCACTCCCAGGCCCCCGTAGAAGACCAGGTCCCGGTTCTGCATGCTCGCGGGCAGGTTCTTCATCTCCTTCACGCCGGGCATCGCGACCGGGGGACGGAACCTGCGGGTCTGGGTGCCCGTGCCGTCGGGGTGCGACGTGCCGGTCCGCTCCTGCCGGGGCTGGGGGCCCTCACGCACGGGGCTCAGGCGCGTGCGTTCCGTTCTCGGCAGCCCCTTCTGGGCCCGCACGCGTTCGGCGGGCTCGAGCGTGGTCAGAGCGGCCGCGGACTGCCTCGCTGAATCAGCCATCCCGTCTCCTCCTCTCGTGTCGAGTCGGTGTGGATGTGCTTCTTCCATCCTCGCGCGCTTTGGCTCCGCCCTCACGGCGTCGCTCGACGATCGCCCGACGACGATCGAGCAGCGGCCCGGGGCGTGGTTCCGCTTCGCCGGTTCCGGGCCGGAGGCAGGTCCGTGCCGGGGACATACCACACAGGACACGGATTCCGGAAAAACCCTCCGGATGGGGCGCCGCTCTCCTACAGTGCTCATCCGGACAGCGGCAGCGCGGTGGCTGGGGAGAGCCGTACGCGCCGCACGACGGTCCGCCGCCAGGGGGAGGGGGAATCAGTTGTCCAATGCACCCATGCCGGTGTTACCCCAGTACACAGCCGACCTGATCACCCGTCAGATGTGTGCCACCGTACACATCGACAGCGAGTTCGCCCGGGAAGTCCTCGACGAGTACGCCACCGACCGCATCAAGTCGGTCGGACTGCCCTTCGGCGTGAACCTGGTGGCCCTGGTGCGACACGCACTGCACGCGGAGCGGCGCAGGGCCCGGCGCGACCGGCAGCTGCTCCTGCTGGAGGGACTGCTGGTCCTCGCGGTGGTGCTCGCCGGTACGGCGCTGGCCTCCCGCCACCCGGACCCGGCCGTGGCGCTGCTGGTGGCGGGGGCGGCCGTCTTCCCCGCCGCCACGGTCGTCATCTACCTCTGCGAATGGGACGTGCGCCGCGCCGTCCTGGCGCTGAAGGACACCAGCACACCGGTACAGAAACTGGCCCCCACCGCGGATCCCGCTCTGGAGGGCGACCTCAAGAGCCTGCGTACCGCGAACATCGTCGTCTACGGACTGGAAGCCGAGTCGGAGAACCCCTTCGTCGGCAGCGGGTGGCGCATCACCGAGGCGGTGTGGAGCCCGTTCGACATCAGCAAGCCGGCGCAGTCGCCGACCGGCGGACAGCTCACCCCGGAGCCCTTCACCGCCGCCGACCTGCACCACTACCTGGCCAAGGAGATGCCCAGGTCCACCGGTCTGCCGGGGCTGCGGGCCCGTAACCGGCTGTACGTGCGGGGCCCCAACGTCCGCGCCCTGGGGCCCGACGCGCTCCCCGACCCGACCCGAAGACCGGCCGTGTCCATACCGTCGGGCTATGTGAAGGCCGGGGCGGTACAGCCCGGCGGCGGCATGGAGACCTACCTGTGCCTGTGGGTCGTCGGCGCCGGCGGACAGGTGCTGGTGTCCATGCACCTCAAGGCGCTGCTCCACCCGCCCCTGCTGTCCTGGGAGGTCGCCGCCTACGTGCTGCCACCGCTCGGACCGCGTTTCAAACTGCCCGCCGAGTACGCGGCTTCGGAACACCGGCTGCACTGGAACGCCGTACGGACGGCGTTGGCGTTCACCCGCCACGGAGTGCTCGGCGCCGCCGGCCGGACGGCCCGCCTGCGCCTCAGGTCCGCGGAACGCACCAAGGAACTGGCCCGCGTCCGCAAGGAGATCGACCAGGGCTACAGCGGCTACGACTACGGCTCGGTCAACAGCCTGCGGGAGCGCGCCGCGCACTGGAAGGAGATGGGCTACAGCGAACGCCGGGACGCCCAGCACTACTTCAAGCTCATGGTGCAGGGCGTCCTGAGCTGCACGGCGGACTTCCTGGAGAGCCGCAACCTGGACGCCTCGGACATCAGCCGTCAGCAGCAGCAGATCGTCAGTCTGCAGACCTACAACTTCAACGGCGTCGTCAACCAGCTCCAGGCCGGCAACCACGGCCAGATGAACGTCAACCAGCCGGTCACACCACCCGGTGGAGGCGCCGGCGCCGGTGTGCCGAACCCCGGCCCCCAGCCGGGCGGCCCGGTCTCCCCGCCCGGCCTTCCCTGAGCGCGCCGCGACCACCTCACACGGAGGACGACGATGAGCACCTACAACTTCAACGCGCCCGTCACCGGACAGGTCCAGATGGGCGACCACAACACGATGAACGTGAACCAGCAGGCGGAGGCGGTTCTCGCACTGTCGAAGCGGCTGGTCGACGAACTCGCGCGGGTGAACTCGCCGCTGCGGTCGCACGCGGAGGAGATCCGCGGCGAGCTGATCAGAAGCGATCAGGAAGGGTCGGCCCCGGACACGGGCCGTATTCGGCGGCGGCTGGAACTGATCAGCGCCGGCGTCGGCGCGGGCAGCGGACTGCTCGCGCTGGTCCAGGGCATCGCCCAGGCGGTCGGCATCCAAGCGATCGGCGGCTGAGGCGGTGGACGGGCGTACGGGGATGACACGCGGGCGGGCCGCGGCGGGCCTGCGGTCGGCGGCGGGAACCCTGCGGACGCCGGCGAAGGGCCTGCGGTCGGCGGCACAGGCCGTGCAGTCGGCGGAGAAGAGCCTGTCGGGGGCGGCGCAGACCCTGCGGTCGGCGGCGGAGACCCGGCAGCCGCCGGTGAAGAGCCTGCTGGCGGCGGCGGGAACCCTGCAGTCGGCGGCGGGGACCCTGCGGGCACCGGCGAACAGCCTGCGGTCGGCGGCCGCGACCCTGCAGTCGGCGGAGAAGAGCCTGCGGTCGGCGGCGGATGCCCTGCAGCCGGCGGCGACGCCATGAGGCTGTACCGGCTCGGTGACGCGCTCCACCCGAACGAGCCGGCGGCAGTCCCCCGGCCCGATTCCGCCGTGGGCCGTGCCGGGTTGCCCGCGGAGCTCCCGCGGAGCGCCGAGCCGCTGCTCGCGGACGCCGCGCGGCCGAGGCCCGGAGTGCCGGGACCGGTGCTGAGCCACACCCGGACGCGCGGCGGCGACACGCTGCTGTGCCGGACGGTCGCCGCGGACGGAGCCGCCCGGGCCCGGCAGGTGACGGCCTGCCATCTGCCCGCGGGCCCGGACGGGCTGCCCGACCGCACACCCGTCGAGACATGGCGGTCGCCGCTGTGGGACACGTCGTGGACACTGGACGTCGCCGCCGACGGCATCCCCGAGTGGTGCGACGACGAGCACCTCGCCCGGTTCGCCGCCGAGCACGCCGAACGCGTCGAGCCGTTTCTCGCCGACGTCCGGCGGCTGTTCTCCGCACCGGCCGGGCGGCAGATCGTGATCGCCGAGCGCGATCCGGACACCGTCGCCCACTGGATCGCGCTGGCCTGCGCCTCCCTGCCCGCCGTCCACGCACGAGCCCTGACGTTCGACCTGTGCGCCGTCGACCCCGGCAGCGCACCGCAGCAGATCCTCGGCATCGGCCCGGAATCCGGGTTCGAGCGGCACGACGAGACGACGCTGAACCATCTGTACCGAGTGCACGACGGGCTCGGCGGACCCGGCAGCCCGCCGATGGCCGGGCCCGACACCTGGGCGCAGGTCGCGGCCCAGGTGTGGCACGAGGGCCGGGCCCCGCGCGCCGCGTACGCGCGTGGGACCGGCGCGACTCCCTTCGACCTCGGCCCGCTGCAGGACCTGCTGCAGGACCTGCTGCACCCGAACCGCTGGAAGATGCCGGGGCTCGTCCGACGGGCGTCCCGGCCGGGCAACGCCGAGGCGCTCGGCGAGGCGGGCCGGCGGCCGGCGACCCAGGCCGCGGAACCCGAGGACGACGCCAACCTTCCCGGCGGCGCCATGCACGCCCAGCGCGGTGACATCCCCACGGACCCGGTCGGCACCCATCCCGGGGCGGCCCGCCCCGCCGGCGCCTCGTCCCCTCCGCTGAGCCGGGCGGAGGTGACCGCCGTCCTCGGGGACCTGGATGCGCGCGTACCGGAAGGTGCCGAGGACCGGCTGGGGACGATCCTCGCGGGGCTCGGTCCGGGCGCGGACCGGGCCGAGGTGGTGACCAGGCTGGTCGTGGCGGTCGACGCCCGCCTCAACGGGCCGCCCGCGCAGTGGGCTTACCTGCTGGAGATCCTGCACGCCGTGTCCGCCGCACGGGAAGGCCCCGGCGGGTCCGCCACCGATGGCGGCCGGTCTGCGCCGGAGGCACTCGAGGAGAAGGTCGCGGCACGGCTCGCCCGGTATCTGGTGGGGCCGAACGCGTCCCCGGACCCGGCGACCGGAGAGCTGCTCGACCGGCTGCCCCTCCGCCTCCAGCGCCTTCTCCTCGACCGGCTCGCGGAGTCCGACCCGGGCGAAGCGCCGCAGAAGCTGGTCGAGCTGGCGGCCTCGCCGCTGGGGGCCTGGCTGACCGGCCGGTACGACCAGGCGCCGCTGCGGCTGCGCCTCGTCCTGCAGGCCCATCGCCTGCGCACGAACCAGGTCGGCGGCCTGCAGCTGTTCCGCACCCTGCTGGAGTCGTCACCGGCCGCGCCGGAGCGCGAACCGTGGATGCTCCAGCTGATGTGGTGGCTCACCTGGCCGCGGGGAGGGCCGGGTCCGGCCGAGGCCGTCGCGCTGCTGGTCCTCTGCCCCCACGGCCTGGTCGTCGACGCGGGACTCGACCGCCTGCTGGCCAGACTGCTCACGGCGCCCAACGCACCGGTCGACGAACTGGGCGCACTCGCCCGCGAACTCGTCGCCATGGGTGCGCGACTGACCCCGCAGCAGGACCACCTGGCGACGGTACTGACCCTCGGCCGGCAGCTCGAAGCCCATGACATCGCGCCGCACGAAGCCATCGAACGGATGGAGACCCTGCTGGGCACGCACCGTGTGCCGGAGTCGATGCGCGCCCACTTCACCCGGAAGCTCGCCGTCCGGCTGGCCGAGGCAGAACCGGCCGAGCTGTACGACCCGTACATCGTCCGCCGGCTCAGCCGTCCGCTGGACGAGGACCTGCTCGCCCACTACGTCACCGCGCAGTTGACGCCCCCGCGGAAACAGCGCCTGGTCGAGGCCCTGGCGAGCAGCCACCACGACGCCGCGCGGTTGTTCATCGCCTGGCGCGAGGACAACCTCGCGGCCTCCACGGCCTGGAAAGGGGCGGTGGCACGGCTCGTCGACGAGGTGTTCGGCGACCTCGTCGCGCGGCTGCGCCGGAGCACGGGCGTCGACCACATCGAAAAGGTCGCCCGATCCCTCGACTCGCACGAGCCCGCCGAATGGGTGCGCGTCTGGCACGACTTCGTCAACGGGCGAGCCGGTCCGGGGCCCACGCCCCCGGAACCCGCCCCCGACTGACCCGCCCCCCACGTAAGCCGCATTCACGGCCGCACCCGCATCCCACAGACCACCCCCCACGAGACACCCGCACCACGAGCGAAGCCGGACGCCGTTGTCCGGCCACAGGGAGGACCCGCGTGAGCGACATCCCAGGCGGCCCCATGGCCAACCGTCCTGTTCATTTCATCTGGATCCTCGACTGCTCCGACTCGATGAGGATCAACGGCAAGATCGGAGAGCTGAACTTCGCCATCCGCGAGGTGATCCCGGAGATGCGCAAGGCCGCGGACGAGAACCCGGCCGCCAGCCTGCTGGTACGCGCCATCACCTTCGCCGAGAAGGCCAACTGGCACGTCGAACAACCCACGCCCATCCACGACTTCACATGGAACGACGTGAAGACCTCCGGGTGGACGAGCCTGGGCGCCGCGCTGAAGCTCGCGGCGACGGCACTCGAGATGCCCCCGATGCCGGAACGGGCGCTGCGGCCCGTACTGGCCCTGGTGTCCGACGGTCAGCCGACCGACGACTGGCGGGCCGGGATGCGGGCCGTCGACGCCACCCCGTGGGGGAAGCGGGCGGTGCGCGTCGCCGTGGCCATCGGCCAGGACGCCGACAAGGCCGTGCTGAAGGAGTTCCTGGCCAACCCGGAGATGGACCCCATACTCGCGTCCAACCCGCAGCAGCTCGTCCGGGCCATTCGCTGGGCCTCGACCATGGCCGTGCGCGCATCGTCCACGCCCGTGGGGGGTGGTGACAACGCGCAGACCACCCCGCTGGCGAAGAACGTGCCGCCTCCGCCGCCGGCGCCCGTCGCAGACGATGACGACGACGTCTGGTGACAGCGACGCCGGACGGTACGGCCTGGGCGCTGCTGGAGGGCGCGGTGAAGGGCCGTAACAAGAAATACTCACAGGACAGCCGCGTCGCACGGTATGTCGCGGGCGGCGCCGGTGTGCTGCTGGCCGTCGCGGACGGCCACGGCTCCAAGGCGCACTTCCGCAGCGACCTGGGCTCCCGCTGGGCGGTGGAGGCGTTCGCCGCCTGCGCGGGCGCGCTCGCCGAGGACATGGTGCGTCGCGGTGGTGACGAGGCGCACTGGCCCGCGGTGCTCGCCGCGGCCCGCAGCCTGCCCCAGCAGATCGTGCACACATGGCGGGACCGGGTGGCGCTGCACGAGTGCAACTCCCCCGCGGGCGGGGACTGGCAGACCGTCCGGTCCGGCGGCCCCGACCTGATCCCGTACGGCAGCACCCTGGTCGGGGCGGTGGCCGTGGGGCGGCTGCTGCTCTGCTGGCAGCTGGGCGACGGGGACATCGTGCTGGTGGACGAGTCCGGGGCGCCCTGCGTGCCGCTGTACGACGGGCCGGAGCTGGGGGACGAGGCGGACTCGTTGTGCCAGCCGGAGGCGTGGCGGCAGATGCGGATCCACTGGCAGCGGCTGCCGGACGACCGGCGCACCGCCGTGCTGATCTCGACGGACGGGCTGTCCAAGAGCTTCACCGACCACGAGGGGTTCGTCAGCTTCGCCGACGGGTTACGGGACCGGGCCCGGGACCAGGGGCTGGGCGCCGTCCAGGACCAGCTGGAGAACTGGCTCGCACACGCGGCCAGTTACTCCGGGGACGACTCGACCCTGGTCGGCGCGTTCCCCGCCGCGCGGTACGCACCGGCCGGGTCCGGCCGGTGCCCCCGGGAAGAACAGGAAGAGACGGAAGGAAGACCATCGTGAACGGGATCCTGCCCGAGGGGCACAGGCTCGTCACCGACAACGGCGACCCGATCACCGTCGGCCGGCTCTTCGGCGGCGGCGGCCAGGGCGAGGTGTACCTGGCGAAGACCCCTCAGGGGGACCGGGCGGTCAAGTGGTACTACCCGGCGCAGGCGACCGATCAGCAGCGGGACATCCTGGAGGGGCTGATCGGGCTCAACTGGCGCGACCACCGCTTCCTGTGGCCGCGGTCGGTGGTCTGGGACCCGAACGCGCTGAGCGGCGGTTTCGGCTATCTGATGGATCTGCGACCGGACCGGTTCAGGGACCTCCAGGCGCTCTTCCGCCGCGACCCCTCGGTCGGCAGGGTCACCCCGCGCACCCTGGTGATGGCCGCGATCCACACCGTCGAGGCGTACCGGGCCCTGCACTCCCGGGGCATCGCCTACCGGGACATCAACTGGGGGAACATCTTCTTCGACCCGGTCAACGGCGACATCCTGGTCTGCGACAACGACAACGCGGTGTTCGAGGGCGAGGCCGCGGCCATCGCGGGGACCATGGACTTCATGGCACCGGAACTGGTACGCGGCGATCCGGGCGCCATGCCGGACACGCAGACCGATCTGCACTCCCTGGCGGTGCTGCTGTTCATGCTGTTCATGAACCACCACCCGTTCCAGGGGGCCCTCGCGCTGCAGATCCGCTGCTTCGACGACGCCGCGCAGCGCAGGCTCTACGGCACCCGGCCGGTGTTCGTCTACGACCCGGCCGACACCGGCAACCGTCCGGTTCGCGGCGAGCAGGACACCGTGATCGCCACCTGGAACGCCCTGCCCGACGTGCTCCGGAAACTCTTCGTCCAGACGTTCACCGTCGGTCTGACGAACAGGGACGAGCGGGTCCGGGAGAGCCAGTGGCGCGACGCCCTGAGCACGGTCCTCGACAACACCCTGGTGTGCGCGCGGTGCGGCAAGCTGAGTCTGGACCAGCCCGGTGACACGGGGCCCGACTGCTGGAAATGCGCGCACCGGCTGGACCTGCCGCCCCGGCTCGACCTGCTCGTCGGTATGGGCGCGGTGCGCAGCGCCCGCCCGATCCGGCTGGTGCGCGGTGGGCACGTCTACGCCCACCACATGGTCAGCGACCCGCTGCAGCACGACTTCACCGCGGTCGTCGGGGAGGTCACCGAACACCCGCAGAAGCCCGGCCGGTTCGGCCTCACCAACCGTTCGAAGGACACCTGGACCACCCGCCGGCCCGACGGGACGCCCCAGCCGGTCCCACCCGGCCGGACCGTCGCCCTGCGCTCGGGCATCACCATCGAGTTCGGCAACGGCGCGGAGGGAACGGTACGGGTCTGACGGGCGGGGGCGGCGGGTCCGCACGACACCGGGCACGGGCGCCGACCGTCCCCGGGTGTCACCCGCGCCGGGCGCGCCGCCAGGGCCACAGCCTCCGCCACCAGGGGAGACGCCGGGTACTCGGTGGCCGGCCACCGGCCGCGCGTGGCGGCACGGGCGCGGGCGGCGTGGTCCCGCCGCCGGTCACCGGCGGCGGGGGCGCCGACGGCGGGGGCGCCGACGGCGGGGACGGTGACGGGGGCGGGGCGGCGGGGACGGTCCGCCGGGCGGGGACGGCGGCGACCACCGTGGCGTCCGGCCGCGGCACCGCGCCGACCGTGACAACGGCCTCGTCCGGGCTGAGGGGGATCTCCACCCCGTGCGGGCCCATCAGGCTGCGCGCCACCCTCCGCTCCCGCACCCGGCCGCGCTGCTCCCAGCGGACCAGCACCAGCACGGCCGGATCCGGCCAGCGGAAGCGGACCCGTGCCGCGTCGGCGCCGGTGCGGTCCACCGCGAGACCGGTCACCTCCTCCGGGGCCTCTATGAGCACGCTGGGGCCGGCCACGGCCCGCCCGCTCATGACGCTCACCGCGGTGACCCGCGTCGCGGCGCCCCGTGACGGCCGCAACGTCACGCGCCGCCGGCCGGAAGCCCCGTCCTGTCCGCCGGCCGCCGGGCCGCCGAGCGGCGGGAGAGCGGCGTACAGGTCGGTGACGTCCTCGCCCGGTGCGACGGGCCACAGCGTCCACGGCACCAGGTGCTCGGAGCCCCGCTCCGGCGGCGTCCAGACGATCTCGACCCGGCCGTCGTCGTGGATCCGGTCCACCGACATCTCCGGCACGAGCGACGGCCACTCCTCGGCACGCACCGACACCGTGCGGCCGGGGGACCACAGCAGTTCGCCGGTCGGCGCCCGGTATCCGCTGCTGACCCGGTACGAGTGGTCGCCCGCGGGCAGCGGCCGGTCGACCAGGCCGGCGCGTCCCCCGGGCACGGGCGGCCGCGTCCCGCGCCGCACCCGGACGCCCGCAGCCTTCCGGTGGGCCTGCCAGCCGAGGGACACGCCGTCCGGGACGGCCTTCCACGTCAGGTCCCGCACCTCCGGGACCGACAGCACGACACCGGAGACACTCGGTACGCCGGCGGCACGGTCGCCGTACAGCGGTACTACCGCGTACCGCAGCCGGGTCGCGACGGGGACGGCGGTGTCGAGGACGGTGCCGGCGGAGCCTGCCGACGCGATCTCGACGGCCTGCTCCGGTGCGCCCTCGGGGAACCGCACCACGGAGTACCGGGCCGGGCCGCGGCGTCTTCCGGCGGCGCCGACCGGCTGCCACTCCAGGGTGACGGTGTCCTCGTCGAGCCCGGTGTGCAGGACGGGGCCGCCGCCCGGGCCACAAGAGTCCGCGAGGAGCGCCGCCGCACCCAGCAGTCCGGCCCGGGCCCGTGGATCGTCCACGGCGATGCGGGCGGCGCCGAGCCAGGCCTGGGCCGCCGGCTCCGATCTGCCGGCGGCCTGGCGCCGGGCCGCCGTCGCCATCAGCGACCGGGCGGCCGTGGTACGTCTGCGCAGTTCGGCCAGGGTGGCGGCCAGGGCGGGGTCGTCGGGCCGGTCGGGCAGGAGCGCCGTCAGCCGGGTGGCCCGGTGCAGCCGCCCGGCCAGCAGGGCGTCGGTGATCTGCTCGCACGCCTGCCGGGCCGGGCCGTTCGGCGGGAAGCCCGCCGCGACGGCCGCGCAGAGGGCCGCCGACTCCGCGGGGTCCACGCCGAGGGCCTCGGCCGCCTCCCGGGTCGGTCCGCCGGCGCGGTCGGTGAGCAGGCAGGCGAGCTGGTAGAGGACGATGCGGCGCAGGTGCATGGCATCGCCGCGGGTACGGCGGCGGAGCCGGTTCAGCAGGCCCCGGACCGAGTCGGCCCGCGGGTCGCCGCTGCCCTCCCAGCGTCTGCGGCAGTCGTTGAGGAACGCGGAGTCGACGCGCTGCCAGTTGCCTCCGCGGCCCGACAGCCACAGTCCGTCCAGCACCCGGAACGTGGGCGTGCCCGTGCCCTTCGCCGCCGGGGGCGCCGGTCCCGGCCGGGGCGCCAGCAGGAGCGGCTCGGCGGCGTGCCGGAAGCCGAGGTCGGTCAGTCTGCGGCTGAGGGCGGCGAAGCCGGGCAGGGCCGGTATGGCGGGCAGCACCGAACCCCCGGCCGCCGGGCCGGCGCCTTCCGGCGCCGGTGCCGTACCACCGTTCACGTGTCGCTCCATCCGTCCGTTCCGCCGGGGCGTACGCGGTCCTGCCGGGGCGGGCCGCTCAGCTCGGCGAGGTGTAGTAGTACACCCACAGGCGTGCGGTGTCGGCCTCGGCGGTGAGGTTGAGGAAGTCCTCCGTCGCGGTGTTCCGGCCGAACATCCGGGGCTGGGCGCGGTGCAGCAGCTTGTTGATCCTGCGCGCGTACTCCGTGCCGTCCCGGGTGCCGCCGAAGGTGAGGACGAACGCCGCCTCCTGACCGGTGCGGGCCTTGGTGGCCTTCTTGATCTGCCGGATCAGCGAGGAGTCGTCGGTGCCCGACACATGGAACTCGAACCGGCGTTTGGAGACCGAGCGCGGGCCGGTGGGAGTGGGGCTCGGCGTGGGGCTGTGCACCGCGGTCGGGCGGGGCTGCGGATGCCGGTTCGCCAACGGGTCGGCCTGGTCGCCCATCGCGACCAGGGCGAGGACGAGCAGGAAGTCCGCGAAGAGCCAGCCGGCGAGCGCGATGGTGCCGAGCCGCCCGCGGCGGCGGACCGGCCGCGTCATGCGGGTGCTCCGGGCCGGGCCCCGTTGCCGGACACGCCGTGGGTGTTCCCGGCCAGGCGCCGGATGCCCTCGTCGAGCCGTGCGGCGGCGTCCTGCCAGTGCGCGGCCGCGGCGTCCCACCGCTCGGTGGCCTTGCGCATCCCGTCCACGGCGTCACCGGTGCGGCCGGCGCTGCTGACCATGGACTGGGAGGCCCGGTCGGTGGCCTGGACCGCCTGCCCGGACAGTGTGACGAGCTCCCCCTGCACCGTGGTGAGCTTCTTGAGCGCCGTGTCGATCAGGGTGCCGGCCTGCACGATCCGGTCGCCGACCTCGCGGACCGCAGTCGCGTTGTCCTGCCCGGTGCGGGTGGTGCTGTCCTGCGCGCTGCGGACGGCGTCGACGGCCGTCGCCTGTGCGTCGCGCAGGGCGTCGGCCCCGGAGCGCACCGCCGTCTCGATACGGTCGGCCGCCGCGCCCAGTTGCGGCACCTCGTCGGACAGCCGGTCGGTGGCGGCGGACAGGGCCGTGACGGCTCTGTCGGCGCTCTCGGCGACCAGGACCAGGCTGTCGTGGCTCTTCGCCACCTGCCGGGTCAGGGACCGCAACTGACCGGCGGCAACGGTCAGTTCGGCCGCGAACCGCTGCGGGGAGCCGTGCCTGTGCGTGACGAGGAGGAGCTGCGCACGGGTCAGTACGGACACCAGCTCGGCCAGTACGGCGTTTCGCTCGTCCTCCTGGTCCGCCAGTTCGCGCTCGGTGCGGGCGCGGACACAGGCGTGCCACACGGCGAGCAGCACCAGGAAGCCGATCAGTCCGACCGCCGTCAGCGCCACGCTGTCGAACCGCTCGTAGGACGACAGATGCCCGTCGAAGCCCGACTGCCACAACTGGAGGAACGGCCGCGACGCCTCCTTGGGGTCGTCCTCCGCCAGTTCCCCGTACGCCTCACCGGCCATGCGCAGTCCGGCCCAGGTGACCAGCAGGGGCACGAAGACCATCACCCCGAGGGCGGCTTCCAACGGCCCTTCCCGGACCTTGCGCAGCCAGTCCCACAAGCCCTTCCACGTGGCCTGGTTGGCCCTCTTGGCGCCGGGGGCGGTCGGTGGGGGCGGCGCGGCGGCCCCGGGCGACTCCACGCACTCCGGCCGGGCGAAGGCCCGTATCAGGTCGATCTCGGCCCAGACGTCCAGATCCTGACCGCGCGCCAGGTCGTCGGCCAGCGCCCGCAGTTCCTTCGCACGGCGCTGCAGCTGGGGTTTCGCGGCCAGAGTCCGTAAGTCGCGGGTCAGTTCCGCAGAGTTCGCCAATGCCGAAAGCGGCACTCCCCCACCCCCTGTGCTCAGATCCGCGGTCTCCCGCGGAGCTGCACTCCACCACATTCCCGGCGCTCGCACACGCCCTTGCTCATTTTGTGACTTTTCCAGGGAGTACCGGTCGAAATCCTCCGGGTCGGCCCGCGGTGAGCACCATCCGGAAACGGGGGGCGCCCGACAGCATCCGCCAGTAGGCCGCGTCCGTGTCGCCCAGGGGCGTGATCTCGGTCATCGGACGGATGCCGTGCACGGCCAGGGACGCCGCGTCGGTCGGTGCCGGCGCGTCGGGGATCCGGGCTCTGCGGGGCCCCGTTGCCGGAGCTCGTAGTCTGCCGGGCTCCGGCATCGGGACCATCCGCAGTGCTCCCCGTGGGTCATGGTGCACGCCCGGCGCACGCCCGCGCATTGCCGGTTCCCGGCAGTGTTCATTAATGTCTGCCTGCCGGAGCCGCAGGGGAGTCCGTGAGGAAGGCGTCGCCGGCGGATCGGAAACGGGGAAAGTCATGACGGAGCAGGAACCACCCGGCCACTATCTGTACGGGTACGCACAACTCCTGGCGGACGTCTCCGCCACCGGGCGGCGGCTGACCCGGGACGAGATCGAGTACCGGCGTGTCCTGGGCGAACAGGCCGCCGAGGCGGGCCACGGACTGCGTTCGCTGGTCCGCGCCCACCTGGCCGCCACCCGTGCCGCCTGGCCCGGCGACCAGGGGTCCGCCGACAGCACCCTCGCCGCCGTGCAGCAGGCCGTCGACGCCTTCGCCGAGGGCTACGAGCGCGCCCAGCGGCACGCCGTGCGCAAGGAGGAGGCCGCCCGCCGGGAGTTCATCGACGACCTGCTCTACGGCCGCAGCGACCTCGGACGTCTGGCGGAACGCGCCGAACGCTTCGGCCTGCGCCTGTCCCAGGCCCACGCGGTCGCCGTGGCCGAGGGCCCGACCGCGTACGACGAGAGCGGGCCGGTCCCCCGGCAGGTGGAACGCGCTCTCCTCGCCCGGTTCGGCGACCGCAGCATCCTGCTCACCACCAAGGGCGGCCGGCTGCTGTGCGTCGCGCCCGGCGACCAGGACGAGATCCTCACCCACTTCGCCCAGCAGGCGCACGCGGCCACGGAGGGCGGCCGGGTCGCCATCGGCCGCCCCCAGCCCGGCGCCCGCGGGGTCGTCCAGTCGTACGAGGAGGCGCTCAGCACCCTGGAGCTGGCCGAACGGCTGCAGATGACGGAGCCGGTGCTGCGCGCCGCCGACTTACTCGTCTATCCCGTCCTCACCCGCGACCGGCAGGCCCTGGCCGACCTCGTGCGCGGCGCGCTGGGTCCGCTCACCGCCGCCCGGGGCGGCGCCCAGCCGCTGCTGGACACCCTTACGGCCTATTTCGAGTGCGGCTGTGTGGCCGCCGAGGCCGCCCGCCGGCTCTCGCTGAGCGTGCGCGCCCTGACCTACCGGCTGTCCCGTATCCACCGCCTGACCGGCGCGAACCCGGTCGATCCCGCCCACCGGTACATGCTGCAGACGGCCGTGATCGGGGCCCGGCTGCTGGACTGGCCCGCCAGACAGCTGTGACGTGCTGCGCTTTGGGCGTGCCTGGCGCATGGTGGTGGCATGAGTACGGGTCCTCCTGTGGTGGTGCTGCCGCCGGCCGCGGACGGTGGGCGGCAGGTGACCGTGCGCGGTGAGCGCGTGGGGACGGCGTACGACCTGTTCGACGTGCTGGATCTCGTGCACCGTGCCGGGCTGCCCGCCGTGGACCAGGCCGTCGACGATCCCGAACTGATCGAGTGGCGCGGCGGCGGGCCGTACGACTGGAACGGGGGCGCCACCGGGGCGGGCGCCGACCGGGGCGGGACGGGCGGCCCGTGAGCCGGGCCGCCGCCGGTGTCAGGTGTTCCAGCTCTCGTCGTACGGATCGTGCGGCGTCGGCACGGGACGGGCGGCGGTCACCTTCAGGAACGGGATCGGTCCGTTGTTGACCGGGTCCCTGACCTGCTTCGACGTGTACGCGCCCGTCACCTGGAGCCAGCTGTCCGGCTGCAGGACCGGCGGGATCCTTCCCGTCAGGCCGATCTTCACCGGCTGGGCGTCCGCGGCACAGCAGTTGAGGGCCATCCGGACCAGGTAGGGGGTGCCGGTGCGGTCCAGGGCGACGAACCCGGTGATGCGGACCTGCCGGCCGCCGAGGGAGCGTCCGTGGTCGTAGACCGCGCGGCCCGCGTAGTCGACCAGGCTGATCGGCACCGGGTTCCCGGCGGGCAGGGTCGTGTAGCCGTACGGGTGCTGCAGGGCCGTGCCGGTGCGCATGGCGCTGTAGGAGCCCAGGGCGGGCGGGGCGACCAGGATCAGGGCGAGCAGGGGGAGGACCAGGAGCCAGGAGATACGGGGCTCGCGGTGCGTGTGGGCGTGACCGTGGTCGTCGTGCTCCGGGGCGTGGTCGTCGTGTTCCGGGGCGGTCGAGGGCTTGCCGCGGCCACGTCTCCACTCGTACCAGGCCGTCGCCAGCGCCGTCACCACCAGCACCGCCCCGGCCGCCAGCAGCAGCGGCTGCAGCCCCGCCTTCACATAGCGCAGGTAGAGGTCGGTGAGGCCCGCGTGCAGCAGGGCCGCGCCGGTCAGGAACAGGACCGCCGCCTGGGCCTGCCGGTTCACAGCAGCACCGCCGAGGTGAGCACCGCGCCCGCGATGGCGAGGGCGAAGGTGGCGGGGGCGAAGCGCACGGCGAAGCCCCGGCCGAAGGTGCCGGCCTGCATCGCGAACAGCTTCAGGTCGATCATCGGGCCGACGACCAGGAACGCCAGCTTGGCCGTGAGCGAGAACTGGGTGAGCGAGGCCGCCACGAACGCGTCCGCCTCCGAGCAGATCGACAGCAGTACGGCGAGGACGGCCAGGGCCAGGACCGCCACCGCCGGGTTGCCGGCGGCGGTGCGCAGCCAGCTCGCCGGGGCCACCGCCTTCAGCGTCGCCGCGGCCATCGCGCCGAGCACCAGGAAGCCTCCGGCGTGCATCATGTCGTGCCGCACCGACCCCCAGAACGCCTCCCCCTTGCTCTGCCCCTCGTGCGGGGCGTGCGCGGGCTGGCGTATCCAGTCGGTGCGGCCCACCCGCTGCCAGAGCCAGCCCATCACGCAGGCCACCAGCAGGCTCCCGGCGAAACGGGCGAGCACCATCTCGGGATCGCGCGGGAAGGCGACCGCCGTGGCCGTCAGCACGATCGGGTTGATCGCCGGGGCGGACAGCAGGAACGCGATCGCCGCGGCGGGGGTGACCCCGCGCCGGACCAGCGCCCCGGCCACCGGCACGGAAGCGCACTCACAGCCCGGCAGCACCGCACCCGCCATCCCGGCGACCGGCACGGCGAGCGCGGGCCGGCTGGGCAGGGCCCGGGCGAAGAACGCCGGCGGCACGAACACCGCGATCGCCGCCGACAGCAGGACACCGAGGGCGAGGAAGGGCAGCGCCTGGACGACCACCGCCACGAACACCGTCATCCAGCTCTGCATCACCGGGGCGGACAGCGCGCCGCGGACCCGGCCCTGGAAGAGCACCACCAGGAGCAGCAGCAGGGTCAGGGCGAGCGGCGAGTTGAGGTGCCAGCCCTCCCGGCCCCGCCGTCCGCCGGCTCCGGGCGACGCGCCGGCCCGCGTGTCGGACTGCGTGTCGGACCGCTCGTCGGGCGGCGCGTCGGGCGGGACCCGTCCGGGCGGGGCTTCCTCGGTGATGGCCACGGGTGGGTACCTCCGCGTGCGGGCGCCGGCCCGCGGTCTGGGTGTGTCTTCTCCCTCCCCATCAGTACGGCACTCGGGCTCCGGGCGTTCAGGTGATCGCTGGAACCACCCGTCCCGTTGGGGCAGTCTTTCCCCTTGTGGCGAGCGTTCCGTATCAGAGTGGGCACAGTGGTGCGCCCGCACGCATGGTGGTGTGCGGGGACGACGGGCTCGCGCACCGGCTGGCAGCCGAGTTGCGCGGGGTGTACGGGGAGCAGGTGACGCTCGTCGTACCGCCGAACGACCGCACCGCGCGGCCACCGGTCGTGGGACGGGCGCGGGCCGCCTCGGCGGCGCTGCTGGACCGGGTGGTGAGTGCCGCCGTGGGGCGCGGTCCCGGGGCTCCTGGCGGCAACGGCAACGGTGGCGGCAACGGCGAACCGCCGCGCGGCGAACGGCTCCTGGAGGAGGTCGAACCCAGCGAGGCCGTGCTCGCCGAGGCGGGTGTCGAGCAGGCGGTCGCACTGGCCCTCGTGTACGAGGACGACGAGACCAACATCCGTGCCGCGCTCACCGCCCGGCGGCTCAACCCACGGCTGCGGCTCGTCCTCCGGCTCTACAACCGCCGGTTGGGACAGCACATCGAGGAACTCCTCGACCAGGCCGCCGCGTTGGCGGGGAACGACGCGGCCGCGGGCGACGCGTCCACGGTCGTGCTGTCCGACGCCGACACCGCCGCGCCCGCACTGGCCGCCACCGCGGTCGCCGGCACCAGCAAGGTCGTGCAGACCGACGAGCTGCTGCTGCGGGCGGTGGAGCGGCCCCCGCCGGCGCCGGGGCAGGTCGCCGACCCGGGGCTGTGCACGCTGGCCCTGCTGTCGGCGACCAGCAGTGACCCGGCCGGGGCGGACGGATCGGAGGGCAGCGGGGAGCACGGGCCGCGGCTGCTGCCCGACCCGGCGGAGGTGGACGCCGCCACCGGGCGCGGGACGGTGGTGCTGGAGCAGGTGTCGTACTCCGCCGGGGCGTCACCGGCGGCGGGGCGCGGGGTCGCGGGCGTACCGCCGTTCGCGTCGCTGTTCTCGCGGCGGCTCAGGTGGTCGCTGGCCGGGATGGTCGGGTGCGTGGTGGCGCTGGCCGTCGCCCTGTCCGTGGTGACCGGGATCCATCCGCTGAGCGCCTTCTACCTGACGCTGCTGGACATGTTCGCGATCGACGACCCGGCCATCGGCCAGTCCCTCGGCCGGCAGATCCTGCAACTGCTGTCCGGGCTGGTGGGGCTGCTGATGCTCCCGGTGCTGCTGGCCGCGGTCCTGGAGGCGCTGGGCACCTTCCGCACCGCGTCCGCGCTGCGCAAGCCGCCCCGCGGGCTCGGCGGGCACGTGGTGCTGCTGGGCCTGGGCAAGATCGGCACCCGGGTGCTGACGCGGCTGCGGGAGCTGCACATCCCGGTGGTGTGCGTGGAGTCCGACCCCGACGCGCGGGGGCTGGCCGTGGCGCGGCGGCTGCGGGTGCCGGTGGTCCTGGGTGACGTGACGCAGGAAGGGGTGCTGGAGGCCGCCAAGATCCACCGGGCGCACGCCCTGATGGCGGTGACCAGCGCGGACACCACCAACCTGGAGGCGGTGCTGTACGCGCGGTCCGTGCGGCCCGATCTGCGGGTGGTGCTGCGGCTGTACGACGACGACTTCGCGACGGCCGTGTACCGCACCCTGCGGGCCGCGCACCCGCACGCGCAGACGCGGAGCCGGAGTGTGACGCATCTGGCCGCGCCCGCCTTCGCGGGCGCGATGCTCGGCCGCCAGATCCTGGGGGCGATTCCGGTGGAGCGGCGGGTGCTGCTGTTCGCCGTGGTGGACGTGGGCGGGCATCCGCAGCTGGAGGGGCGGACCGTTCAGGACGCGTTCCGGGCCGGGGCCTGGCGGGTGCTCGCGCTGGAGGGGCGGCCCGAGGTGGACGAGAGCCATGTGCTGCGGGCGGAGGACCGGGTGCTGCTGGCCGCCACCCGGCGCGGGCTGGCGGAGTTGCTGGGCCGGCGCGGGACGCCCGGTGGGGCCGGTGGGGCCGGTGGGCCGGCCGGTGCGGGTCGGTGAGACGACGAGCCCGCACCGGGCGCCCCAGGGGGGTGTCTTGTGGATCATGCCGGGGTCGCGGGGCCTGGCACGCACTCCCCCACTCTCGACTTCGCTCGAGCGGGAGGGGCCCCCACCGGCGTTGTCGTCGGTTGCCAACTCCCC
>NZ_JBSFIK010000065.1:0-36202 GCF_053597535.1 Streptomyces sp. NPDC001348
GAACTCCTTCGGATACGGCTTGGGCACAGCGACATCCTTCCAGGCTGCTTCTCAGCAAGCCAGGTCAGGTGTCACCCAACCCTGCAGCAGTCCCCGGCGCCTGCCCCACCTGTCACCGCAACATGCCAGAACCGATATCAACCTGACCAAGCACTACTAGTAGCTGTCGTAACTGGGCTTACCGTCAGGCCGGTAGACGCCGACGATGGTGCCGCTCTTCGTCGTCGAGACACTGACCGGCTCCAGCGCAGCGGGGATCGCTCCGCCGGCGAACAGCCGCTTGCCGGTGCCGATGATCACCGGATGGATGGTCAGCCGGTACTCGTCGACGAGGCCGTGCCGCATGAGGGTCTGGGCGAGGTCACCGCTGCCGACGACGTTGATGTCGCCGCCGTCGGAAGCCTTCAGCTTGCGCACGGCATCGACGACGTCGCCCTCCAGCAGCGTGGAGTTCTGCCACTCGACGGACGTCAGGGTCCGGGACGCCACGTACTTGTGCATGCTGTTCATCCGATCGGTGAACGGGTTGCCGGGATCGGCGGTCGGCCAATACGACGCGAACATCTCGTACGTCTTGCGGCCGAGCAGCATCGCGTCGGAGTGCTCGTACCAACCGGCGACAGCCGTGCCGACCTCGTCGTCGGACACCGGCTTCTGCCAGCCGCCGTGCTCGAAGCCGCTCTCAGTGTCCTCGTCCGGACCGCCCGGCGCCTGCATGACGCCGTCCAGCGTCAGGAACGTGCAAACGATGATCTTGCGCATGGTGCGCTCCCTTCGTGGACGGGTAGACCGCCCAACCGCCGGAAAGTCATCGGTGGAACTTCCGCAGCGCAACACTGATGGTGCTGACCGGACAGGTTCGCCAGGATGCGGCTCGGGCTGCGGCTACTGAGCTTGAACGGGTGATGTCGGCTTGGTGAGGCTCGGGCTTCCCCTGCATTCGGGGCTACGTCGAGTGCGGTGTCGCTGTCGCGTGTCTCGGCGACGGCCGGGCGTCGGCGCTGCCAGAGTTCCGCTCGCGCTGGCGGAAACGGTGTGGTCGAAGTCCTTCCCCTTCTGGAGACCGCGGGCGCAACGGCACGGGGAAGACCTCAGGCCGGTGCTGGATCTGATTGAGGTCGTTGTTCGCAGTGGAGGATACGGGTCCGGGCGCGGCGGCCAGGGGGTCGTCCGGATCCAGGAGCTGTACGCGGCCGGGCTGTACAGCGAGAAGATCCGGCAACTGCTGCCCTGCATGCGCGACGGCGGACCCTCCGCAATCACCACCCCACGCCGACCCGCTCCCCTCCCCCGACCGCATGGAGACACCCAGCACGGGAAGCCCGACCGGAGCTGATGATCGGCAAGGCTGTGAGCGGGGCCGAGGGCGTACGCCGGGCAGCGGGACTCGCTCCAGACGTAGTGCTCATGCACATCGGCGCGCACACCAGAGCAGCATCGACTCGATCCGCCGCATCGCTGGGCCGTGCCCGCCCTGTCAACGGTGCGCACAGCCGGGCGCATACGCCCGGCTGTGCGCAGCAAGGTCATGGCTGCCAGCCGAATCGTCGCAGATGATGTTCGGCCGCTGGGTAGTCCGGTCCGCCTGCGCGGTGGTCGGCATGCACGCCACTGGAGTGTGGTCGGACGCGCCACCAGAAGCCCGCCGACAAATACGAGAGCGCGAAGCGCAAGGACACCTCCGCCGTGTGCAACGGTCCCGCAGAAATCAGGAGGCGCAGGTTCCACTGCTACTTCTGCGGGACCGGTGCACACCACAAGTACCCCACGATGCGCCCGGTACGCCCGATCCATCCCCTCCCCCTGAGCGGGATGCGCCCTCTCGCACGACGTGGGGCCCGGCCTGCCCGGCCGGGCCCCACTCGATCTCCGCTACAAGTAGCGCCCCTCACGCCGAGGGGCTGTGCCTACCAGCGATACCAGCGGCCCTTGCCGCCTGCGCCGTCCGCGGACCGGACGACGAAGCCCAGCAGCCACACGATCAGCACGACCACAGCGATCCACCACAGCGCCTTCAGTGCGAAGCCCGCACCGAAGAGGATCAGGGCAAGAAGAAGAACCAGAAGCAGGGGAACCATCGTTATCAACCTCCTGACCACCGAATGCCCTTACATCGCCACTACAAGCACCCAAAAGAGGAGTTTCTTCCGTGGGATACAGGGCATGGACGCGCCATGCACAATCCCCCCGTCGGGTGACTGTCCAGCGAAGGCGTCAGCGAGCACGGCCAGGTCCTCCGCGGTGCCGGGCCCCGACAACACGCCCTTGCCGGGCAGGTGCGCTGTCGCCGTGGTCCGGGCGGAAGCAGCCTAGCTGCCGACCAAATCGTCTGGTTCGGCGACCAGCGGGGTGGTGCCATCAGGGAGCTGCGCGATGGCCTGCGGGGTGCTCCCGCGGACGGCGACGACGAGTCCTGCGAGGGTCATGGGGAGCGCGACGAGCACTGCGGCGGTGCGGACACCTCCCGGCGCCGAGAGGACCAGGGTGATCAAGGGCGGACCGATGGCGCCGCCGGACTTGCCGATGGCCGCGGCCCATCCGCCGGCGGTGCCCCGGATGGCCACGGGGTAGATCTCGGCTGTGTAGGGGCCGATGAGCGCGATGACGCCGGCTGTGCCGGCGAACAGCAGCATCACGGTGGCGAGCAGGATGGGCCGGCTGCCGTCCATGCCGACGGCTGCCAGTGTCAGGAGCGCCGCGACGGTGAGGGCCGCGTAGACGACCATGGTGCCCTTGGCCGACCAGCGCATGTACAGCCATGCGCCGATCGCGCAGGTGGGGATGGCGAGCAGCGACGAGGTGAACAGCAGAGTGGCAGCGGACATGCCGTGACGGCCGGAAGACTCCAGCTGGCTGGGCAGAAGGGTGATGAACCCCCAGTAAACCAGGCCCCAGGCCAGTGCGTAGGCACTGATGACCAGCGTTTTGGCCGTCTGCGGGCGTGTGAACAGGGCGGAGGCTGGGACCTGCTTCGTCCGTGTCCGGCGGGCGGTGAAGGCGGCCGATTCGGGAATCCAGCGGTTCAGTGCGATCAGGATCAGGACCAGGGGGAGTTGGGCGAACCACGTCACGCGCCAGCCGGCCAGAGGAATGAGAACGGCGGCCAGCCCTGAGGCGGCCATGTAGCCGCCGGTGGTGGTGAGCCCGGCCTGCAGGACCATGATGGCCGCCCGTCGGCCGGGCGGCATGCTCTCCGTCATCAGGGCGTAGACGACGGGCAGCATGCCTCCCGCCGCCATCCCCATGAGGGCGCAGGTGACGAGGGTGCCACCGAAGGTCGGCATGGCACCGCACACCGTGGTGCCGAGGAAGAGGAGAGAGGCGATGAGGATGGTGGCCCGACGGCCGATGCGGTCCGCCGCGCGCCCCCAGACGAGCGAACCGAGCACGGTACCGGTCAGCGCCACCGTGGGCAGCCACGAGACGTCGGCGGCGCTGAGGTGGTACTCGGCACGCAAGCCGGGCGAGATGAACGCCAGGGTGGCGGGCTTCATCTGATCCACCAGGAGTGCGAAGCTCAGGATGGCGATGAGGCGACGCCGGCCCGTCGTCGTGGTGCGGGCCGGAGTGGGGGCGCCCCCGGGACCGGACGTCCGCGGCTGTACGACCGCGAAGCCGGAGAGCACCACGCCGACCACGATGGCGACCATGGCCGCCCACATCACCGACGACATTCCCATCATCGACATGCGAAAGTTCACGGAAGCGGAGTCGATGAACATCCACAGGTGCTCGACGACGCCCGCGCAGGTGAGGGCGACACCCGTCCAGAACAGTAACGGCCGGGGTATCAGCGAATCAGGTGGCGCAGACATGGTCAACTCCTCACGGAAGGCCGGTCGTCGGCGTCTTGGGGGCTCTGGCGGCGGCATGCTCGACGCTTGAGCGGGGCGGCAATGGGCGTCCGGTCGGCCGCGGGGACTGTGGCGGTCGGCGTGAAGGTGGTGAAACCGGCCGTGCGGCTTGGAGAGCGCTCCCGCAGGCGTTTGACCTGTATGCGGATCGCCGTGACGACGCCGGTCAAGGCGACGAAGATGAGGGCTACGGCCAGGAAGGACGCCGGGCCCGCCTCGGTGGTCGACAACAGTGACTCCTTGATGAGGAATCGGGGGAGCCGCCGTCAGCCAGTCCGGCCCGTGTACGGGCAGGTGGCCGCAGCCTGGTCCCAACCCGCCCCGGCACCCGGCGCACCGTGGTCGGCGGCCAGCGGGCGGCCCTCGGTGTCGTGCCGGGCGAAGTACGTCGCGGCGGGCCTGGTACGGCGGGCGTCCAGCACCATCCAGGTCCCGAGGACCAGTTGGAGCAGACTGCGTCCGACGTCCTCGGCCCGATCGCGGGCAGTCAGTGCGGCGCGCAGCACGCGCCTCGTCCTCTCGGGGACCGGCCGGTCGCGCGGGAGGAGCAGACAGGGAGCGCGGTGTGGGATGGAGCGGGTGTGGCTGACGGACGAGTCGAGCACGTACCGGGCCAGTACTTCACGGGTCGCGGCACGCATGACGACCGGTGCGAGGCGCCAGGCTGGACAGGGCCGGTTGGCGGCGACACCGAAGGGGATGTGGTGGGCGTCCTTGGTGGAGAGGCCGACCCAGCGTTCGGGGTCGAAGCGCTCGGGATCGGCGTAGCCGGTGGCGTGGTAATCGGGGTAACTGAAGGTGAGGACGGAGCCCGCCGGGATGGTGGGCAGACCGTCAAGGGTGATGTCCGCGGTGGTGATGCGGTGGGCCACCCCGAACAGCGGGAACAGCCGGAAGGTCTCGTTCATGACGTACGACAGGTAGCGGTCGTCGTCGGGTGTGGCCGCCGCCTTCGTCTGTATGTCCGGGTGCTGGGCCAGGACCAGCAGAAGGTGGGCCATCGCCTCGGACATCTGGACGACCGCGGTGTTGAAGAAGGTGCCCTGGAGGTAGAACGCCTGCTGGCGGGCGGAGAGTCCGTCGGGCAGTTTGTGCGGTACTTCGCCTGCGGCCAGTCGGCGCAGCAGATAGCGGGTCAGACGGTTCCTGCGGCGCATGTGGCGCAGCCGGGTGCACTTGAGGGCGTTGACCACGTCCTCGGCGTTGGCGACGATCAGTCGCCGGGCCTCGGCCGGACAGGGCTCCTTGAACACCAGCCCGTAGAAGAACTCGGCCCATACCGGCATCATCAGGTCGCGCAGCCGCACGGACTGGACGCGGCCCGTGTGCTCCGTCTGGAGTATGCGCCGGGTGGTCCGTGTGGCGGCGGCGTACAGCTCGGCGGACGGGCCGGAGAGGATGGCAAGCGTCCGCCGGGCCACCTCGTCGTAGCGGGCGCCGGCCTCCAGGTGCTCCTGGTGGACGTCGGCGCCAGGTCCGAGCCAGTACCAGAACAGGTCGGACAGGGCCGCCCCCTTGCTGCGGCCCCCGGCGGCGGCATGGCCGTAGACCTCCTGGAAGCGGTCGGGGCCGAAGACGGCGTTGGGCAAGGTCATGCCCTCGGCGCCGTTGACGCGGGCGAAGATCTTCATCCGCAGGGCGACGACGCGGCCGGGCAGCCAGGCTGGGGAGGACAGCAGCAGCGCACCACCCGCGGCCAGGGCCGCTGCCGTCTTCCGGCTCACCATGTCCGCCGTCCTGCCCCCGAACGGCGCGGGAGTCCGCGCGCTACCACCTGGTCGCCCGTGAGGTCCTCTGGCCGGTGTCCTCCGCAGAGGGCGAGCACCCGGTCGAAGTCCTCGCGCAGTGCCGTCAACATCTCCCGCACACCGTCCTCGCCGCCCGTCGCCAGGGCCCACAGCACGGGCCGCCCCACACCGACGGCCCGTGCTCCGAGGGCCAGGGCAAGGGCGATGTCGGAGCCCTTGCGCACCCCTCCGTCCATGAGGACCGCCACCCGTCCGGCGACGACCTCGGCAATGGCCGGGAGTGCCTCGACCGATGCCGGAGCGGCATCGAGCTGCCGTCCTCCGTGGTTGGACACGAGCAGCGCGTCCACGCCCTGCTCGACGGCCACGCGCGCGTCCTCGGGGTGCAGCACGCCCTTGAGGACGAGGGGCAGGTCGGTCAGCTCGCGCAGCCGCCGCAGGTCGTCCCAGCCGGCCGGCCACATGGCGATGTCACGTGTGCTGCCTGGCGCGCAACCGGGCAGGTCCCGCATGTTCTCGGCCGCAAGGCCGGGGGGCAGGTCGTGGAAGCCGTTGCGCAGGTCCCGCCGGCGCGTGCCGAAGACAGGAGAGTCGACGGTGACGACGAGGGCGGAACAGCCCGCTCGCTCGGCCCGGTGAACGAGTTCGGCAGTGATCCCGTGCTCCGGTTGCAGATACAGCTGGAACCAGACCACGGCTTCCGGGTCTGTCGCGCGGGCCGCGGCGACGACGTCCGCGGCGGCGGTGGTGGCGGCCATACCGGTCACCAGCGGGGTGCCGGTAGCGGCGGCGGCGCGTGCGGTGGCAAGTTCCCCGTCAGGATGGGCGAGACGGTGGAAGGCGGTCGGCGAGACGAAGAGCGGCGCCGGCCATTCCCGGCCCAGCACACCCACCCGGGTGTGACGGTCGCCGCCGCGCAGCACCCGGGGAAGCAGGGCCAGCCGTCCGAAGGCGTCCTCGTTCTCCTCGAGTGCCGTCTCCTCGCCCGCACCGCCGGCGAAGAAGTCGTAGTGTTCCGGACGCAGTTCATGGCGGGCCAGGCGTGCCAGTTCGGCCGGCTCGTGGGGAGGGCCGGTCTCCGGGCCGGTCATGCCGGGGGCGCGGCGAGCTTCCCGCCGGTCGAGAGGTCGCCCCCGGCGGGAAGCCGGGAACCGAGGAAGGAACGCAGCGGGGCGACGTGGACGTCTGGGTCGTCCCACTCGTTCTCCAGGTTCTCCGTGATGTGGTGCTCGGCGACGGGCTTGCCGGTGCCGTCCGGCAGGAACTGCCGTACCACGGGATGGAGATAGCGCGCGTCGAGGCCGCTGGTGTCGCGCTGGGGCGTCCTGCTGACGGTGACGTCGAAGGGGTCGACCTGGTCGTGGTCGGCGCCGTACTCCAGCGTGACGGCGAAATAGGATGCCAGATCCCCGAACTCGCCCTGGGCAGCGGCCTCGTGAAGATGCGCCACCGGGACCTCGTCGCAGTAGCGCACCTCGCCGTCGGTGCGTACCAGCACCGCGTCGCCGAGGAACCCGAACAACTGCCACAGTGCCGATGTGCGATTGACCCGCGCGACGACCGCGTCGCTCACGGCGCCCGTGGCGGCGGGCAGGGCGGTGTGCGGCCATTCCCGGTCGTGGTAACGGCGTTCGAGTATGCGGCTCAGCGCCTTCACCCCGTACCGGAAACCGTGAATGAAGCCACTGGTGGACTTCTTGAAGTCGAGAGACTGGGTGATGGTGCCGGCGAAATAAAGATCGGGCACGTTCACGGATTCCCACGCGTTGGTGAGCTGCGGGAAGCGGTCTTTGACGACGAGGTCGGGACGGCAGTCGTCGTCGAACATGGAGGCATCGAAACGGAATCCGGTGGCCAGAATGACCCGGTCGTACGGGATGTCCTTCACCACTTCCGCAACGCGCGCGAATTTGACGCTCACGACATAGGTGCCATCGGGATTCCGCGCTATCCGCAGGATGTCGCCGTCCAGTACGGCGTTCTGGGACTTGAGCTGGTAGGTGTCCAGGAAATTGTTGTTGACGGCCCGCAGATGTCCGACAAAATGTGTTCGCCAGGCCAGTTTGAGTGAGCCGGGTCCGGCGACGTGGATGACAGCGGCGGTCTCGATGAGATTGTCGGCGGTTTCGAACGCGGAATTACCGCGTCCGATGATGAGAACGCGCTGGTCGGTGAAGTCGGCGGGGTCCACGGTCACCGTGTCGTAGCGCTCGGCTTCCTCGGCGCCCTCGATCGGCGGTACGTACGGCTGCGAGACGCCCGTGGCGACGATGACCCGCCGGGCCCGGACAACGTTGCCATACTGGTCCGTCGCCGCGAACAGGCCTCCTTCGGGCCGGGCGATGCGTACGACACGGGTGTCGAAGCGAATGCGCAGTCCCTGCGTCCGCGCGAAGTCCGTCAGGTAGCGGACGAAGTCGTCGGCCGGAGGGAAGTACCGCGGGGAGTACGTGGTGAAGAGTGGACCCTCGTCCGAGAGGAGGGAGTTCCAGTCGACACGCAGGCGCATTTCCGGATCGCTCCAGCCGGTGTGCACCTTGTTGGACGAGATAAGTGTCCGATGCCGGGGAAAACGAGTGAAGAAAGCTCCCGGAGCGTTGCTCTGCTCAACGATGAGGTAATCTCTTCCGTTCTTCTCCAGGAAGTACCCGGCTTGCAGGCCAGCAGGGCCGCTGCCGATGACGAGATAGTCAACCTGTCCTAAATCAGACATGAGGTCGTCCTGCCTTCCGTGAGGGCGGGAAAGACGGTACTTGCCGTTTAAAGCACGTAGCCACCCCGCATGCATGTGATGTAGGTCACACACTCCTCGGGGTGGCGTATTTGCCCTGTCGGTTAACGTGAGTCGTCATTGACGGCCGAGTACACCCGTCCATCGTTCGACATGGTCGTTTTCCAGCCATCCGCGCCGGCTTTTCGTCGGTTGTTTCCGGACCAGAGTGGAGACGAAGTGGACGAGAAGTCCAGGGAAGTCTTTCCGCAAGCGTTTGTCGACGCGTTCCGCAACGCACCCGGTCTGCCTGCCTTCGAGTACGGGGGACGCCCGGTCACCAGGGCAGAGGTGCTCTTTCTGATCGCCGGATTCGTGCGCGGCCTGCGGGGTGCGGGCCTGACCGCCGGAGCCCGCGTGGTCCTGGACACCGGTGTCACGCCGGAGGCGTTCGCCGTCCGTGTCGCCGCCCATGTCGTCGGCTGTCAGGTGGTCGGGCTGCGCCCGGGGCTGACCCGTGAGCATCTCCGTGACATCCTCGCCCGCGACGTCGACGCCGTGGTGACGGACGACGCCGGGAGCCGGCCCGAACTGGCCGCCGAGGCTGGCGGAACGCCACTGCTGGAGACCGGTGGCGCGCTTCGGCCTCCGGAGGGCTTCGTGCCAGTCCCCGACGACCTCACGCCGCGGGGTGACCGGAAGGACATCGGCGTCATCCACCTCACCAGCGGGAGCACCGGCCGGCCCAAGGGCACGATGGTGACTTACGGCGCCCTGTCGGAGGGCTGGAGTCTCCAACCCGCCCGCTGGACCGACCGCACCCGACGGCTCGCGCAGCGGTACGCGCGCTTCCTGCTCTTCGGCACGCTCACCAGCGCCGTCATGTTCGAGCACCTGAGCCTGTCGCTCCTGGGCGGGGGCACCGCCGTCATACCGGAGCACCCCCTGCGCTTCCCCGACGTGTTCGCCGACCGGCGCATCACCGCCTGCCTGACGACGGTGCCTCGCCTGTACGGCATCCTCGACGTGGTGCGCGACCGGACCGTGGACACGAGCAGTCTGCGCGCCCTGGTCGTGGCCGGTTCCCCCCTTGCCCCGCACCGGCTGAGGGAAGCGGCCGAGTTGCTCGGGCCCGTGGCCCACCACGCCTACGGCCAGACCGAGACGGGCATGCTCAGCGTCCTCGAACCCGAGGAGCTCGTCGCCGACCCTGGCCTCGCCGACAGTGTCGGGTGCGCCCTCGGCACCGTGGAGATGACCGTGCGCGACCAGGACGGCCGGGACCTGCCCGTGGACCGGACGGGCGAGGTGTGGGTGCGGACGGCGGACGCGTTCTGCGGCTACTGGGAGGATCCACGGGAGACCTCGGAGGTCCTGCGGGACGGCTGGGTCCGCACCCGGGACCTCGGCCGGCTCGATGCGCGGGGGTACCTGCGGCTGACCGGACGCACGCGCGACATCGTCATCGTCAATGCCATCCTTCACTACGCGGGCCCCATCGAGCGGGTCCTCGCCTCCCACCCCGATGTCGACCAGGCGTATGTCGTCGGCGTTCCGGACGACCGCACCGGCGAGGCGATCCACGCTTTCGTGGTTCCGCAGCCCGGAAGTGCGCCGGAGGCGGACGCGCTGATCAAGCTGGTGGCTCGGGAACTGGGCGAGGCCAGCGTCCCGGTCAGGGTCATCACCATCACCGAGGTCCCCGTCGCACCCAGCGGCAAGCCGGACAAGGCCGCCCTACGTGCGCTGCTGGAATCCCCCTGAGATGACCGAATTCACCCAATGCCTCGTGCGGGAATCCGTGTCGACAGGAGATGGTGGACCGGGACCGCCCATGTCCACCGGACTGGCTACCCCTCCCCTGCCCATTGCGGGCTGTTCGATCGTGGCCGGAGGCCCAGCATGAGCGACAACCTGCGGTGGCTCGGAGAACACTGCTATGAGCCGCCCATGTGTGGCCCGGGGATGCGAGGCGGCGTATCGCTGACAGCGGTGCGCGGGCTCCCTGTGACTGAACTCCTCAGGCGCCTTGGGGCGCGGGAGGACGAACTGGCCCTTCCTGTCCGGTACCGGGATTTCGGCTTCGCCACGGAGACGGCATCGCTGCGGCCTTGTATGTACGGGACGTCAGGCGAGTGGGGTTACGTCCTGGAGGGATGGGGTGCGGCAACGTGGTGCGAGCGCTGGTTCTACGACGATCCCGTCGTAAGGCCGCTCCCCGGAGAGGAAACGGTGTGCCTCGATCCGAACATCGCGGTTCAGCCCTGTCGGTTCGCCTACGCTCCGGGCGGTGACGGCGCTGTGTGGTTCACCGAGTTCGGGGACAGCCCCTTGAGCGGCCGACAGGTGGATACGACCGGGAAGGTGGCAGCCTTGGACACGGCCTTACGGGCGTTCGGAGCAGTGGATCCAGGGCCGCCCGAGTTCGAGCGGAGACCCGAGTGGGTGAGTTTCGTCGGTGCACGCCACGGTGGTGTACCCGCCGTGGTGTGGCAGGCCGTGAGCGGCTGTCTCGGTATCCGTATTCGCCGGGCGGACGTCGAAGAGGGGATTCTTCCGATTGCGCTCCTGGACGACCCTTCCGGATGACGCGTGCGCAGGGGGGACCGGAATCCGAATGCACACCGTCCCAGTTTTTCTTGTCAGGCTAGTTGGCCGTCGTGGTGCATTTGGTGAAACTTCCGGTCTGTGGGACGCACCCGGTCTCCGGCTGGTGTGCCGGAACGTTCCGCGCCCTGAGCATTCGTAGGTGTTCTGTCAGGGAAGCCGATCACTCGGGCAGCAGGGGTGAGGTGCCGTCCCGGTCGGCGATGTGGTGGGAGGCCGGCATGCCCAGCTCCACGAGGGTGCAAGGCGAGACGGTGTGGCGTGCGGTGCCGTGCGCTTCACCGTGCACCGGGCTGGATGCGTGGTCCGGCTGCCAGTCGGCGAGCGCGGCGTTCACGATCGCTTTGATGTACGGAAGGTCGTTGCCGTTCCCCGTGGGGTTCAGGGAGTACACCACGCGGTGTTCGAGGCCCCGGGTGGCGAAGACACCGTTGTCCCAGCCGGGGCGGGAACCCGTCTTGCCCCAGACGTACTCGCCGTTCGGCAACGGGTAGCGCAGGAGTCCCCCGACGCTGTAGCAGGCCGTGGGGCCGACGCAGTTCGTATTGGCGGCGGAGCTCTGCACGTTCGGCACCTCGAACACCAACTTCTGCTGAGCGGGAGGGAGCAGCCTGCCCCGGAACAGCGCGGTGATGAAGCGGTCCAGGTCGGCGGCGGTGGAGACCATGCCTCCCTCGGCCCACGGGTACGGGCTCTGCTCGGTCACGTCCTGCCCGTCGACGTACACCTCCGCGTGGGGCGAGGGGATCATCGGATCGTCTGCGCTGGGCAGGCTGGTGTGGCTCAGATGCAGCGGCCGGACGATCCTGCGCTGCAGTTCGTCGGTGAAGGAGTGACCGGTGACCTTTTCGACGATCAGACCGAGGACGAAGGAGTTGAGACCGTTGTACTGCTGCTCGGAGCCGGGGGCGGGCGGCGCGTCGGTGGCTGCGGCGAACGAGTCGCGGAGGAAGTCTTCGGGCGTCACGAATCTGAACTGCCATCCGGGTCCGTCGGCCGGACCGGGGGTGGGGGCAGGCTTGGGTAAGCCGCTCGTGTGGTCGAGGAGTTGACGCACGGTGACGCGGTGATACAGCTCGGGCAGGACCTGGGGGACATATCTCCGCGCCGGTGTGTCCAGGTTGATCCGGTGCTCGGCGACGAGTTGCAGTACCACCGTGTTGGTGAACACTTTGGTGACACTGCCGATCCGGACATAGGCGTCAGCGGTGACCGGGCCGGCCATGGCGTCCATACCGTCCCATCTGACCAGCGCGCCCGCGACGGCGTCGTCGGGCAGGTGGTCGACGATGCTCTGGACGGTGGGGTTCGCGGACGCCGGGGTGCCGGCAGCAGGCGCGGCGGCGGCCGTGGGCAGGGCGGTCGCGGCGGTGAGAGCGGTGGCGACGGCGAGGACGGCGACGGCGAGGCGGATGCACATCGAAGTTCTTCCTCCACGGCGTTGACGGGCTTCGTTGACAACGCCAACTCTGCCGTGTGCCATCGCCGCCGCCCATCGGTGATCACCCTGATCACAACCCTGGACTGTCCCTGACAGCGCGACGTGGTGTTGTCCCACCATCAGTTCGCCGGAATGATCAAGCTGGGGATCCGAGAGTGTCCGTTCGCCCCAGCGGATGCCTGTGCGCCGCGACGGGCCCCCGCACACGAGGGTGCGGACTGCCCCGTGCTATTGCGGTGCGATGGCTTTGAGCCAGTCCTCGACGGCGACGACATCTGCCCACTGCGGAAACAGCTTCTCCACGAGCATCGTGTGCACCTCGGGGTCGGTGTCCAGACAGGCATCCGCCAGGACGGTGAGGCCAAAGTCCAGGTCGATGGCGTGCCACAGGGTGGACAGCACTACCGCGCTGGTGGCGATGCCGGTGAGAACAAGGCTGTCGACATCGCGAGCCCTGAGTACCAAGTGGAGGTCACTTCCGGAGAACGCGCTCCCCCGCCTCTTGGTCACCACCACGTCCCCCGGCCGGGGAGCGACATCGTCATGGATCTCGGTGCCCGGGGACCCCTCGATGAACAGGCCGGCCCGTACAACGTTTGTCATCACCTTGTTGCGAGGGCTGACTTCCCGGTGGTCCGGCCGTAACCGCATCACCACGTAGATCACGGGGATGCCGGCAGCCCGAGCGCCGTCGATCGCCCTGCGCAAGCGCGGCACATATCCGGAACCGTCATCGGCGATGGCCACGACGTCCCGTTGGACGTCCATCACCAGGAGCGCGCTGTTCGCCATGCTTGCCTTCCCTTCTCCTGGGAAACAACAGCAAGTCTGCTTGATCAGCCGGACGGCGGTGGAGTTTTCGGGGATCTTCATCAGCCTCAGGCCGCAGGCCGAGCCCGGCCGGATCGAGACGAGCGGCGCGGAATGCTCCGCGGTACGGCGCGATCGGGCACGGCAGTGTCACGGGGGGGCCACTCCGAAGGGGCTGGGGCGGATGGGGACGGTCTCCAAGGCCGCGATGGCGGTGAGGGCCTGGGCGGTCGTGGTCCGGTACAGGGTCGGTTCGACACCTGCGGGGGGCAGCGCGCCGACGAGGGCGGTGCGGGTTCCGGCGCGGTGACCGGCTTCGACGTCGCACGCGGAGTCGCCGACCATCCATGAGGAGGACAGGTCACGGCCGAGGTCGTCGGCTGCCTGGTGGAGCATTCCAGCGGCGGGTTTGCGACACGGACAGGCGATGGAGAGCCGCGGCACGGTACCGCCCGGATGGTGCGGGCACAGATAGATCCCGTCCAGTCGGACCTGGTGGCGGGCCAGGAGTTCCCGCAGCCGCCGGTGCATCGGCGCGATGGCGGCCTCGGGAACCAGGCCACGGGCCAGTCCGCTCTGGTTGGTGACCACGATCAGGGCGAAACCGTGGCGCTGGAGGGCGAGCAGCGGTGGACCGACGCCCGCCTGAAGTACCAGGTCCTCGGGGCGGGACGGGTAGTGCCGGGGTTCGGTGAGGGTGCCATCGCGGTCGAGGAACACCGCGGGGCGCCGAGGGGCACTGGTACCCGCGGGGCCGGTCATGCCGCTGCACGGGTGCTGAAGGCATGGCACAGTTCGACGTCTGGGGTGCGCGCCCTCAGGAAGGAGAGTGCGGGCCGCGTGGTGGCCGGTGCTCGGACGTGCTCGCGACTTGACGTCGTCATGCTCAACTCCTCTGGGGGAAGGTCGAACTCGGGCCCGGGGTGGGCAACCGCTGTGATGCTGCCCCCGTTGGAGGATGCCTGCGGATCACCGGTTGGACGGCGCGTGCGCTTCGATCGCGTCGCGCAGGTGGGCGGCTGCCCAGGCCGTCTCGGCCGGCAGAATCGACGGCGTGCAGTGTGGTTCGAGCGTGAGGTACCCGTCGTAGCCCGTGGCCGCCAGGCTTCCGATCATCGTCGGCCAGTCCAGTTCCCCGGTGCCGAGAGGCGCCGTGTCGTAGGCTCTGCCGTGATCGGTGTACCTGGTCCAGCCGTCGGGCGGGTTCTCCGCCGACGCTCGACGCACGTCCTTCACGTGGACATAACGCACCCACGGCAGAAGCATGGGCAATGCGTCGCGGGCCGGGGAGACCGCCGCGCAGAAAAAATTCGCGGCATCGAAGTTCAAGCCGAACCAGGGCGAGTCGACCCGGGCGAACAGCGCAGCCAACGCTGCCGGCCGTCTGCTGATGTCCGACCCGGCCGGATCCCATCCGAACGCGTCGAACTCGTTCTCCAGCACTATCACCACGTTCTCCGCCGCGGCGTGGTCGAGGACCGGTGCGAGCGCGCCTGCGTATGCCGCGATCGCACGCTGGTCGTCGACCTCCGGCGCGTGACCGAAGTAGGTGTTCACCCGGTTGCTGCCGGTCCGCGCCGCCAGTGTGATCGCCTCGTGGAGAAGCGAGACGCCGTCCGCCTCGCCGGCACCGTAGAGCTGACTGGGGGTCGACACACAGGCTGTCCGCAGCCCGGCGCGGTCCAGCTTGCGGAGTGCGGCGTCGACACCGTCGCGCAGGGCGTTCTTCGGATACCAGAATTCCACCGCGTCACATTGAGCGGAGCCGGCCATGTCGATCAGGCCGTCCACACCGTCGGCTTCCGTGAACTCGGTTCCGGAAACCGCGATCGCCATTCCCTGCATGAGGATTCCCTCTCTGCCCACTGCCTGCGGTGACTGTCACTTCGCGAGGATCGCTCCCAGCCGCTTGCTGAGTGCGAGCGTGGTCAACGACGGGTTCGCCGCTCCGGTGCGTGGCATCACCGACGGTCCGCACGCGTACAGCCCCTGTACGGCGGTGAGCTGGTGATCCTCGTCGAGGACTTCACCGAGGGCCAACGTGCCCGCCTCGTGTTGCTCGGAGCCGAGCGGGAAGCTGTAGGTGAGGGGTGTCGTGCCGCGGACCGCTGTCAGCCGATCGGCCAGATCGGGCGAGCCGTGCCGCGACGAGAACTGGAGCGGGTCAGCCGGAACGCCGAGGAGTCGCGCCATTTCGGCCCACAGTTCGCCGAGCAGGTGCTGCTGGGTGGCGAGCACCGCCTCGTCGGCCGCTTCGAGTGGGGCATGCACGGTCGTCGGCCAGGGCCATGCGCCGTGGTCTTCGCAGCGTACCTGGCTGTGCGGGCCGCGGCGCTGCTCGCCCATGGTCCAGGTGTCCAGGTTGACCGTGCGGTTCAACCCTTGGGTGAAACGCACGAAATGGTTGGACCGGGTGCCGGCGGTACCGGTCCGATGGTAGACGTGGCCATCGTGAGCTGCCGCCCTGACCGCATCGGGGAGCCGTTCGGTATCGGTGAAGGTGACCGTGAACCCCTGTGAGATCTTGTCCACGAGTCCTGGAAGCTCACGCGGTGCGGTGGCGTCCGAGTCCGCCAGGGCCTGGATCGCCAGCCGGCTGTTCACGACCGTACCGGCGGCAAGCACCACCCGGTTCGCACGCAGGTCGCGCAGCTCACCGTCCTCGGTGCGTACCAGCACGCCAGTCGCCCTGCCGTGTTCGACACGGACTCCCAGAACGTCATGGCCGGCGAGGATCGGCACTCGGCGCACCCTCGGGTCGCCGTCGTCGTCCCACCATGCCAACGGGCTGAAAGCGCTCCACCCTCCGCCGGCTTCCGGGCGAGTGGCGTGCGGCGTGCGGTCGAACTCCAGTGCGCCGATGGTCAGCCCGGGCGCTCCGGGAGGTTCGGCGCCCCAGCCGACCACGTCGTCGACGACCCGCTGGTACAGCGACGGCCCTCCGTCCCACGTCTCGGTCAGTTCGGTGACGACCGCTTCCGGCCATTGCTCGGACAGGGCCCAGCGCTCGACGGGCAGCAGTACGCCACCCCAGTAGAGCGAGCGTCCGCCGACCCGGCGACGCAGGCCGGCCAAGTCGCGGTACGCGCCGTCGGCCGTCTCATACGGCCGGCGGAAGTCGGGGTCCGTCTCCGGGCGCAGCCAGAGCCGGAGTGCCTCTGCCGAGGAGTACTGGTTCTGGATGTGTGTGCGGCCCCGGTCGGGCCCGGCCTCCAGTACGGCAACCGAACCCCGGCCCCGCCGGCCGAGTTCCGCCGCCGTCGCGAGACCGGCCATTCCAGCGCCGACCACGAGTGTCTCCACGTCGGCCAACGATTCCACTGACACCCCACGGTTGTTTGTAGTCCGAGTGTTGCCGGGCGGTGGTGAGACGACCGCCTGGGCGGCGCGCATCGGCGCCGCTCGTGCTCAGGGCGGGATCACGCCCGGCACGGCTGCTCCCGGCTCGCCGTCATGGTGGGCGAGCAACTGCTGGGCAGCTCCAGCTTGTAGGCGTAGGCGCCGCGCGTCAGATCGAAGGTGTCCGTCCTCTGGGCGGCGAGTTCGGCGACCATCGCGGCTGTCAGCAGGTGCCCCGGCGAGTCACGAGCATGGTCCAGGTCGTAGGCCGCTCGGTAGGCGTAGTAAGTGCGGTCGTGCCAGAAGCCGAACCATCCGGCGATCAGGGTGTCGTCCAGCCACAACTCGTGCAATCGCGCGGCACTGGACGGTTCGGCCGCGACAGCCTCGTACGTCCGGTCGACCACGCCGCCGTCGAAGGGCGCCACCGCGTCAGGCCGGTCACGCCACTGTCGAGTATGCAGGCCGATGAACGCCGGCAGGCGGGCGGCGACCCGTGCCGAGGTGTTCGCACAGGTGAGCCGGAGCGTGCCGAGCCGTTCGATCCGGCGTCGCTTTCGCCGCACGTCCCGCCGCTCGCTGACGCGTCGGACGACGTCGGGGTCGGTGAGGTCGAGCCGGAAGACCGTGTCCGAGCGCCGGGACACGGCGCCCAGCTCGGACACGGCGCGCAGCAGAGGTCCGTCGGCCATCAGGTCACTCAGTTCCAGCCGTGCGCCGAACTCCCGCTGACACCGGTCGATCGCCTCAGCCAGCGCCCCGATGTCGGGCTCGGAGCCGGTGGGCGACGTGCCGCCCACCTCCGCGACCTCGTGGTAGTCGGCCCACGGCCAGGACAGCGGGCGCAGCAGCGCCGTGCTGCCGTCGTGGTGCAACTGCAGGCCGACCACCAGGGTGGGCCGGTCGGTACGCGTCACGTGGAGCAGCACCGGTGTCGCGCCCTCGGCGCCCGCCGCCTCCCGTATCCACGCCCGCCACCAGCCGCACGTCTGGAACGGCGTCCGAGCCGAGAGCGGGTGCCGGTCCAGGAAATCCGTCGCCGCCCGTGCACCGTACTCGAACGTGACGGCGTTCATCCGGTGCGCTTCTTCCCCCGCGACGCCCGTGCACGAGCCGGCAGAGCCGCTTCAGCCCCCGCCGCCGTGGCGGCGCCCCGGGCGCGCGGTGCGACGGCCGTCGGCAAGGTCGTCGCGGTTGGTTCCGATGCGGCGCCGAGATCCCCTGCCGTCCTCATGACGCTGCCTTGGCCACGTCTTCCACCGTGGTCCTGAACAGCCGCGCCGCTGCCTCGATCGTGTCGTCCTCGGCGGTCACGTCGATGCCTACCCCGCTGCCGAGGTAGGAGTCGACCACCCCGACGCTCAACGCGATGCTGCGGCTGAGCAGGTCGTCCGTGCGCGGCAGGCTGCCCGGCGGATAGGACCGACGCAGGACGGCGTGATCCGGCCTGCGCATCCTCGACTGTGCCGGGGTCCGCAGATCCGGGCGCAGCTGGGGCATGTTGGCGTAATTGTGCTTTCCCGAGTGGCTCAGGGTGATCGTGCCCAGCCGGGCCGCCACCTCGGCGGCCATGGCCGCGGACGCGAACGTGTACGCGAGCACCGTCGCGCAGTCACCGTCCGGGTCGTGCAGTCGGCGGCGCGTCACCCCTGGCAGGTCGCCGATCGCGTCCGCGAACTTGTCCCGGTTGGCTCGCAGCGTCCGCAGGGTGTCCGGCAGCTTGCGCACCTGGGCGAGCGCGAACGCGCCTGTCAGCTCGTGCATCCGTAGGTTCAGACCGAACAGCGGCGGCCCGTCGGTGACGCCCGACCGCAGCGGCGCGGCGCCGTGATCGTGCAGGGCGAACGCCGTCTCGTACAGATCGTCGTCGTCGGTGAGCAGCACGCCACCGTCGCCCGCCGTGAAGGTCTTGAAGACGTTGAGGCTGAACGCGCCGAGTCCGCCGACGGTCCCCAGGTGCCGGCCGCGGTAGGTGCCACCACCGGCCTGCGCGCAGTCCTCGACCAGCAGCAGACCGTGCTCACGTGTGACGTCGAGCAGGGCGTCGAGGTCACACGGCGCTCCGAGCATGTGCACGGCCATCACAGCCTTCGTGCGCGACGTGATCTTCGCAGCCACGTCCGCCGGATCGAGCAGCAGGCTCTCGTCGATCTCGGCGAGCACCGGCTCGGCCCCCGTGTGCGCGACCGCGGCGATCGAGGCGATGAAGGTGTAGCCCGGAACGATCACCTCGTCGCCCGGACCGACGCCCGCGGCGAGCAACCCGGCGTACAGAGCACTGGTGCAGCTGTTCATGCCCAGGCAGTGGCGCGCACCGGTCAGCGTGCGGAATTCCTCTTCGAACCGTGAAACCTTCGACGGGAGCGCGGAGCCGTCGTGGTCGTCGAAGCGGTAACGGCTCAGCTCTCGCTCGCGTACGACGCTCAGCAGCTCGGCCTCTTCCTCCAGGCCGATACGGGAAACCCCTGGTCCTGCCATGGCGATCCCTCCTTTCGTCTGGCTCTGTCCTGTTATCCGTGCCCGACCGCGGTCCGCGGTGGCGTGGACGGTCCGCGGGCCAGGTCGCCCGGGACCAGATCCAGCAGCAGCGCGTCCCGCCATGCACCGCGATGGCGTTCGTACGCCCGCATCCGGCCGACCTGCCGGAAACCCACCTTCTCCAGGCACCGCAGGGCAGCCGCGTTCTCGGAATTGGGCGCCGCGGTGATGCGGTGCCGGCCGGCGGCGAAGACCGACCCGGCGAACAGCCTCAGCGCCCGTGTCCCGATCCCCCGGCCCCGGTCGGCCGCGTCGGACACCGCCAGCGCCTCGATCCGGATGTGATCGAACGTGGGATCACTCTCCGTGCGGTACTCCAGGAAGCCGACCGGGCGTTTCCGCTCGAGCACCACCAGGCAGCGTTCGTGCTGGAATCGGCTGAGTACACCGTCGGTCGGTTCCAGCGCTCGCCACGCCAGCACGTCGGCGTCGCCGAACGTCCGGCGGAACAGCTCGAGGTCTTCCGGTATCGCGCGGCGCAACCCGATACCGCTCTCGTCGACCTGGTCGTCCTCGACTACGGCGGCACCGGGCCGTACCGATGCCTGCTCGCCGGCCGCGATCAGTGTCTCCAGCAGATCGACCAGTTCGGCGGCGTCCTCCGGCCGCGGGTCCGGCACCACACGACACGTGGGCGCCGCGAATGCCTCGGCGGTCAGGAAAGGGTGGTTGCCGAGGACCAGCAGCGGGCGTCCCGTGTCCAGGGCGAGACCGATCTCGGTGAGCGTGCCGTACCGGCCTTCGAAGGCGATCATGCCGTCGCCGCACCAGTTGAGGATGTTGCTCCGGGCCAGGTCCATCGACGTGGGCAGGGCCCATGTGGTCCCGTCCTCGGCGTCGGACAGACGGTTCCACTTCAACAGCGCGAGCGTGTCGCCGCCGACCGCCTGGCAGCCCTTGTTGGCCGCGGCCGCCACACCCCCCTCGCCGCCGCTCACCAAGCCGTAGCCGCGCTGGGCGAGCTCCTTGCCGATCATCTCCGCCAGCCGGAGGACATCGGCTCCCGCGTTGCCGGGCCGGCCGCCGAGGACCGCGATCGCGCGCCGACGGGTCATTTGACCACCTTCTGGTGACTGACTTGCCGCATACTCCACTCCAGTTGGTCCAGTTCGATCAGCACATCAGCCGGTCGCACACCGGCCGCGCACGGAGCCGGACAGCCGGTGTAGTAGCGCCGGCAGGTGCCGTTCGGCTTCATGTGGGAACAGGACAGCGCGACGGCGCTCTGCACGACCCGCGAGACCTCGGGGGCCGCCACCGGTGACCAGATGTCACCATCGGTCGCCAGGTACAGCGTGACCACCGGGCAACCCAGTGCGGCCGCCAGGTGTACGGCCAGCGTGTCGTTGCCGACCAGCACGTCCAGCCCGGCGATCCAGTCGCGGAGGGCCTCCAGCGAGTGCAGGAACACCGTGTCGGTGACGCCGGGCGCCGAGGACAGCCGCCGTGCCAGTGCCTGCTCGTCCGCTCCCAGGCCGACCGCGACCTCGGCGTTCAGCCCCCGGTCGGTCAGCTGCGCGATCAGGGTCGACCAGTCGTCAGCCGGCCAGCGTTTGACCGCGGCACTGGCACCCACGTAGCAACCGACCACGCCGGGACGTGGTTGCCGCCGGTCGGCGAGCCAGGCCGAGCGGCTCAGGTCGACGGGGACGTCGTGCGCGCGCAGGAGACTGGCGGCCTGCTCACCGAAGGGCAGCCGCTGCGGCCGATCGCCCAGTTCGTGCAGGTCCCAGCACTCGACCCCCCGTTTCGTCGCCTCGGCCCGAAACTCGAAGTAGTTGCCGTCCTCTTCGGGGGACTCCATTCTGAGGTTGACGACCAGCTCCACACCGTTGCGATCGATGAAGTTCCACAGTTCCTGACGATCAGCCGGCAGGAATCGTCGCCACAGTGCCGGGAAGGTCCCGCAAGCACCCTGCATGCCGACCGCCGAACGCACCCATTCGGTGTCGAGTGCGATGTTCGGTGCCATGAAATAACGCCATCCCGGATGGCGCCGCTCGAACGCGGACAGGAGTGGCGCGGTGATGATGCCGTTGCCCACGCCTTCGTTCATGACGGCCATTGCCGTACGCATACTTGCCCTTCTGGGTCAGCGTCCAACGACTGGTGGCCGGCCGGCCCACTGGATCGTGCGAGTGCCCGTCGCGGTGGCGTGGTCACGGCCGTCATCAGTCGGGTACTGCCGGCGCGGTATGGACGACCGCGCTAGCTGTTGACTTCCGGTCGAGGGCTGAGGCGGCTGAGGAGCCTGGGGGTGGCGAGGCGGTCCAGATACTCGGGCTCGTTGCGCGCCCGCTCGATACCAGGACGAAGGTCCAGGAGGTAACGCACCGAGTCCACCTCCTTGCAGCCGACTCCGAGTTTCCTCGCCATACGGTCGTAGAGTTTCCGCGCGGCACGGTTGTCCGGCTCGGTCTCGCCTTCGGCGAACTCGTAGCCGCGCCGCATCGCCTCGACGAACCCCGCGGCGACCAGGAATGCTCCGATGCCCCGGACACCACGAAGGGACTCGGTCACATAGACGTCGTGCACGTACGCCACGTTGTCGGCGAACTGGAGGTTCGGAATGGGATCGACCATCACCAGGCCCACGGCGACCCCGTCTTCGACGGCCATGATCTGGAAGCTCGCCTCGTTGCCGACGATGCCCTCGAAGAAGGTCCGGGTGCTCGCCAGGTCGACCTCCTTTCCGCAGTCGTGCTGTTGCTCGACCACCAAAGGCATGAGCATGTCCAGTTGATCCTTGCTCACCACGACCGTTTCAATACTCATGCGATCTCCATCCCAGCGGTGATGCCATCGAGTGGCACGTTCGGTATTGGCGGCTGACGTGTCTTCAGCTGCGGTTGTCGGTGTGTTTGAAATGCAGGTACAACTCGTGGGCCGCGCTGCGCAGGTCGTCCGGGCCGAGACGGGGCCGCGCCGGGAGCGATGTGTCCAGAGCTGACATGTCAGCGCAGGTCCAGTACTGGTACCGCCCGATGTGGGGGTTCGGGACCAGTCGCACGTTCAGCGGTGTCTCCGCGAAGTCGCAGCACCAGCGGAGTAGTTCGGCGAAGCTGACCGCGTGCCCCGATCCGAGGTTGTAGATACCGGAGGGCGCCGCGGGATCAGCCATGAGTACGCAGGTCTGCGCGATCGCGGCGACGGGAACGTAGTCACGGCACGCCTCCAGGGTGTCGGAGAAGAGCGTGAGCGCTTCCTGCCGTGCGGTTGCGAGAAGCAGCTGGCCGATGATGGACGCCATCGACTTCTTGTGCCGCTCCCCGGTGCCGAAGACGTTGGTGAACCGCAGTCCCGCCCACCCCGGTCCGTCGTCGCCGTCGAACCGAGTGGTCATGTGTGTGTCGAACAAGGCCTTGGACCGGGCGTAGGCGTTCAGCGGGCCGGAGCACGCGGAAGACCCCAGCGCGGTTTCCGGCACCGGCCACCGGCCGGCGATCTCACCGTAGACGCTTGAGGAGGACGCGTAGACGAAACGCGTGCCACTGCGCCCACAGCTCTCCGCCAGCGCCGCCGGTCCGGTGATGTTCGTCTGCTCCAGCGCCTGCCAGTTCTCCTCGACCGTGCTGCTGATCGCACCGAGGTGCACGACCGCCGTGAACTGGCCGGCATCCACCGTGCGCAGGATCGCCGGGTCGTCGAACGAACCGGTGTGGACGGTGGTGTCCCGGCACAGGTCGGGCGGCGGCGTGGCGAGGTCCACCGTGGTCACCCGGTACCCGGCCTCCAGACAGGCCCGCGCCACGTGCCTACCGATGAAACCGGCCGCCCCGGTGACGAGCACGCTCTTTCGGCTCATGACTGCCGCCCTTGTGGTCCGGGCCGCGTGAGGGGCCGTGGAGGAGACGTGCGGAAGTGCATGGGACGGAGTCTCGTCATCACCGCGCCCGTGCCGACTCGATCAGGGAGGACGTCGACCAGCCGGCGATGAAGGGTACGACCACGGTCCGTCCCCCGAGCGAGCTGACCAGCTTGTCCTCGGGAATTTCCATGCCCGAGTAGTCGCCGCCCTTGACCCAGATCGCGGGTCGGAGCGCGCGTATGGCCGCTTCGGGGGTGTCCTCGTCAAACACCAGAACGGCGTCCACGGAAGCGAGTGCTTCGAGCACGAGAGCGCGTTGTGCCGCCGGTACGATCGGGCGCGAGGGGCCCTTCAGCCGGGACAGAGAGTCGTCGCTGTTCAGACAGACGATCAGGCAGTGACCCAGTTGGCGCGCCTGTTCGAGAAGTTGGACATGCCCGGCGTGCAACAGGTCGAAGCATCCGCCGGCGGCGACCACGGTGCCGCCCCTGGCACGGACCGCGGCGGCGAGCTCGACCGCCCCCTGCCCGGTCGCCGCGGACCCGGCACTCGCGAGCCCCGTCATCGGTGATCCGTCGACGGGCGGGTGGTCCAGGGTCCTGGGACCCCCCGCCGCGACGTACGCCGAGGCCGCCTCCACCGCCGATGCCACCGCCTCGCTGGGTAACTGGCCGCAGGCCAGCATGGCGGCGAGGTGACCGGCGAAGAAGTCACCGGCACCGCAGGGATCGGTCTTCCCTCCCGCGGCAACCTTCGTGGGCACGACCAGCGGCGGCAGCTCCGCGTCGGCGAGGAGGACAGCGCCGTGCTCGTGCCGGGTGAGCGCCACCTGGACCGGCCCCCACCGGCGCCCGACCGCACGTGCCGCTTCGACGTCATCGGACAGGGTGTCGCCGCCCGCGAGAGAGGCGATCACCCGGGCTTCCCGGCTGTTCGGCGTCACGACCGCGGTATGGGGGACCGGCACCGCACCGCGCGGATGCGGGTCCCAGACCAACGGGGATCGCCGGGCGGTCTCAGCCAGTACGGCACGCAGGCCGGTGTGCGCGGCGACGCCTCGCCCGTAGTCGGACACCAGGACGCCTCCGGCCGCCATCAGCACGCGCCGTGCCGCGGCAAGTGCCGTCTCGCCCTCCCGCCCGACCGGTGGGCAGACGTCGTGCTCGTCCAGCATCATCATGGTGCGCCCGGCGGCGCGGATCCGCGTTTTCACCGCTGTCGAGCCGTCCAGCCCGAGATCGACCACTTCGACTCGCGCTTCGTCCAGCAGCGTGCGGAGCTGGTCTCCGCCCGTGTCCTGCCCGAGCGCGGTGACAAGGGTGACCTGGTAGCCCTCTCTCGCGCTCAGTACAGCGGCCAGCGCGGCGCCACCGGGGCGCACGTGCGTGGTGCCACCGCTCACGACCAGGGCCGGTTCGTCGGACGCGACCCGCTCCACACGGCCGAGGTGGTCGCGGTCGAGGAACGCGTCGCCGACCACCACCAGGTGCGTGCGGTCTCCGCGTGCCGCAGCCGGCCGGCGTTCCGCCACCGGCCCGGATGACGACGCCGACGAGGGCGGCGGCCCGGACGGGGCGGAATCGACGGCGTCCGTGGCGGTGTCGTCCCTGGCGGCGACGGCCGCGTCCATGGCGGCACACATCAGGTGGATGACCACGAGATGGCATTCCTGCACCGTGGACAACGCCTCCGCGACCACGGTCACCGCTTCGTCCACCAGCGCCGCCAACGGGTTGGGCGCCGGCCCCGTCAGGGCCCAGGTCACGGCGCCGGCCTCACGCGCGGCCTCCGCGGCGCGCAACAGGTTCGCGCTGCGGCCGGAGCCGGACATGAGCAGCACGATGTCGCCTGGACGCGCGTGCGCCCGGACCTGGCGGGCGAAGACCTGCTGGTAACCGTAGTCGTTGCTGATCGCGGTGACCGAAGACGTCTCAGCGTGCAGCGACAACGCGGATATCGGCGGGCGTTCCCTCTGGAACCGTCCCACGAGCTCAGCCGTCAGGTGTTGGGCCTGTGCCGCGGACCCGCCGTTGCCCGCCACCAGCAGCCGCCGGCCGTCGCTGCCCAGCTGAGCCAGCCGTGCCCCCCAGTCCGTGACCCGGGTCAGGTTGAGCTCTGGCAGGGCCGTGGTGAGCTGTTTCAGGTAGTCCGTAGCGGTCGAAGTGTCGGCCGTCATGCCGGTGCTCCTACTGTCGGGCGCCCCAGGAAGTCGTTGAGTTCGATGGTGTGGTGATCGGGGTCGGCCACGAACGCCACCGTCTCCTGCTCGATTCGGTGTGGTTCGGTGACCACTCGGTAGCCGAGCGCGCGAATGTGTTCCACCAGTGCCGGAACGTCCGCCACTCGGAACGCCACATGGTGGGTGGGGTGCGGGGCCGGCACGAGGTTTCGCTCCTGCCACAGTTCCACCCCTGCTGGTCTGCCGTCCGGCGCCATCTGCAGGATGATGCGATCGGCGAGCTCGTACCGCACGACGCTGGACAGCCCGAGCGCGTCGGCGTAGAACCGCTCGGCGACGTCGATGTCCGTTACGTCCAGCCTGACGTGGTCGAAGGCCGTGACCGAGGCGGCCGCGTCCCCACGGCCCAGCGATTCACCGCCCAACCCGCCGTCGTTCTTCCGGAGTGACGGAGGTCCTCCACCTGACACGGTCACATCCGAATTCACGGAGTCCGATTTCACTGCGTCCAGTTCCTCAGAGTCCAAGACACCCTCCGGTTACGGGCTGGCTGGATTAGGCAGACGGCAGTCCGTGAAGTGCCGAACGCCCTGCGGATGCATCGGTTGCCGCGACGATATCCCCGGGGGGAGGGAGGCCGGGCTGACCTTCCGGAATCGGCCGTGCTCGTGCCCGGTGGAAGAAGCGGATATCTCTTCAGCATCAGCAACCGGACGACGGCGTTTGCGCGAAATCCTTGATCAGACCTTGCGTTGTTGGAATCCTCCGGTGCGACGCCATTCCTGTCAACCCCGGCCGGTTGTCTCATATTCTCCTCGTGCCGCGAGGACCGAGTAGCCCGCTATGACAGGCGAGTTTGTCGTTCCTTGTCGAGGGACAACTCTAGGGAGTCCAGCGGAGAGCGGTTGACCGGACTTGCGCAGTCCATGGCCGATGTTGCGTGTGGGTGTACGGATCGTCCGACACCACGGGCGTGTGCGCAGTTGAGGCGGCGCGTCGAGTCGGTGATCCGGGGGAAGGGCCAACATGTCGTGCATCGATCCACGCGATCACACGCAACATCGGCCATGGACTGCGCAAGTTCCGTCAACCGCTCTCCGCGTGAGTCCTTAGAGTTGGGAGCGGACTTCCGTGCGGCTGCCCTGACCAGCATATTTAACCAAGAATTCAGAATGAGTGCCCCGCCGGCCGGTACCTGCATGGCGGCGTCGGCCGACAGGAACAAGGGGAGGCGAAACCGGAACCGCAAGAGAAAGCGCACCGGCCGGAGTTGACAAACACGGCACCGCACCAGAGGATTCCAAACAACGCAACGCCGGATCAATATTTTGACGCACATACTGTCGTCCGGCGGCTGACGTGGAAAATCCCCTCGTCCTGCGCCAAGGCCGCTCTCCAGCCCTCTTCAGTCGTGCGCAGGATCCAGGACAGGTCTCCGATAGCAGCTCGGCATTCTTCCACTCCCCCGGGTGGAGAACCGCCTCACTCCTGAAGAAGCATCACGGATATGCCGGCCGCATGCGGCTCGCGTGCCTCACTCATCCACACGGTGCTCGACGGGGCAGAGAGCGTCCAGTCCCAGGACGTGTTCGGCGGCGACCGGCCGGTCTTCCGCGTCCCGTTCCCACCGCGACCGCGATCCGCAGGCCGCATGCACGGACCCGACGAACTCAATGGAGAACCACCATGTCGACAGCTCATCTCCCCCCGGATCTCGCCGAGTGGGAGTGGTCCGCGGATCCGGACGCCGATGCCCCGCACTGCCGGGTGGTGATCGCCGGAGGTGGGCTGGCCGGCCTCGAAGTGGCCCGGCAGCTGGACGCCCTCGGTGTCGACGACGTCCTGGTCATCGAAGCCGGACCCGCGCACGACCTGTTGCACGTGAACTCCGCGCACAACCCCGAGGAAGCGCTGCGCACCTTCCTCGATCCCGCCGACGACCCGCACTTCCAGCGTTGCTGGACATCGGAGTCCGCCCCGCATTACGCCGTGACCGCCGGTCTGCGCAAGCGCCTCGGTGGACGTTCGCTGTACTGGTACGGCGCGTCCCTGCCGGTCGAGGACTGGGCGCTGGCCGACTGGCCGGAGTCCATCGTGACGGACCTGCGCGGCTCGTGGCAGGGCGGCGGAGCACTGTACGAGCAGGTCGCGGCAGACCTCGGCGTAGATCCGAACCGGCTCGACTCACAGCAACCGGCGCTGAAGGTAGGAAGATTCCGTCTCGTCCGCACCCCGCAGGCCGAAACCCGGTTCGGTGACGAGGGCCGCTGGTACGCCTACTCCCCCCTGGACCATTGGCGGCACCCGGTGACGGGCGTCGCGCTCGACGGCCCGCGCGGCATCCGGTTCCTGTGCGGAACTGAGGTCCTCTCGGTCGACATCAGGGACAGGCGGGCCTGCGGCGTCCACGTCCGGGGAACCGGCCCGAACGCCCAAACCCGCAGGATCGCCGCTGACTCGGTGGTCCTCGCCGCCGGGACCGTCGAGAGCAGCAGACTTGCCATCCAGGCGCTCCACGCGATCGACGCAAGTCGCCCGCCCCGGCTGGACGGGCTCACCGACCACATCGTTCAGGGCTTCTTCCTGCGCGTGCGCGACGCGGGCGACGACAGGACATCTCCTGGCCTGCCGGACGTCGTACCCGGTTCGTACGTGACCGCGTGTGAGGACGACGTCCGGTCCAACCTGTTCATCACGGTCGAACGGCCCGACCCCGGCGTCCTCCTGTTCGACGTGCGGCTCACCGGTGAGCAGGTGCCCGGGACCGGTAGCCACGTCACGTGCGAGCCGACCGGCGGGTATCCGTGGCGCACAACCGTCACGGCGGTTCTGGCGCCGGCCGACCGGGACGTCGTCGAACGCCAGCGCCGGGTGCTGGACGAGGTCTGGAACCAGCTGGCCACCGAGTTCGGTCTCACCGCCACGCCCCTGGCCTTCGACGACTTCGACCGTCCGGTTCGCACCAACGCGTTCGTGCTGCCGGAGTCGATCGGTGCGGAGGCGTCCGACGGGCCCTTCACCTGGTCAAGTCTGTTGGGTACCGAGGACCACGAGGGTTGCACGCTACCGCTGGGGGGCGTACTCGACGACCGCCACGCGTTCGCCGCCGTGCCGAACCTCTACGCCTGCGGGCCGGCGACATTTCCCCGTATGGGGGCCGCCAACCCCTCGCTCACCACCCTGGCTCTCGCTCGGCGACTGGCCCACGTCCTGGCCGTCGCTCATGGCCGGCAGGCACACCCGGTGACATCGGAGGTGGACGCATGATGCTCACGGACAAGCGCGTACTGGTCACCGGAGCCTCGAAGGACATCGGCCGGGGCATTGCGCTTGAGCTGGCCAAGCACGGAGCAACCGTCGTCGGCACGTACAACACCGGCGCGGCCGACGCGGAGGAACTCCTCGCCCTCGGCGTCGAGGAGATGGTCCACCTCGATCACCTGGACCGGGAGACATCAGCGGCCACGCTCAGCCGGTTGGCCGCCAGCGGCCCGTTCCACGGGATCGTGAACAATGCCGCAGTGATCCAGTTCACTTCCTGGAAGTCCACTCTGGACTCCTGGGACGGGGTGCTGGACGTCAACCTCCGGGGCCCTCTGGCCACCACCATCGCACTCGCCCCCGCCATGCCACCCGACAGTTCGATCGTCAACATCTCCAGTACGGCGGGCACGACGGGCTCATTCGATTCACTCGCCTACTCGGCGAGCAAGGCCGCGCTCACCAACCTGACGAAGAGCCTCGCCAACGTGCTCGGGCCGGCGGGAATCCGCGTCAACGCGGTGTCGCCCTGCTACATCGACGCCGACGCACCCGCGGACTCAGCCGGACTGACTCCCCTGGGGCGCAATGGCTTCCCCAGCGACATCGCCTCGGTAGTGGCGTTCCTGCTCACCGACGGCGCTCGCTTCGTCACCGGCACGGAAATCACTGTGGACGGCGGCTACATGGCCGCGGACGCCCTCGCGAAACCTGCCTACTATGCGAACTGACCGATCCAGCGCCGCTACCAGGCAGAGGATGGACGTCGTGGTCACCGGGATGGGTGCCACGACTCCGCTCGGTGGCGACGTGCCGTCGACCTGGTCCGCTCTCCTGGCCGGCGAGTCCGGTATCTCGAAACTGGATACTCCCTGGGCCGACCGGCTGCCCGTCCGTATCGCAGGCGTCCTGAGAAAGGACCCGGTCGATGTCGTGGACCGCGTCCAGAGACGGCGGCTGGATCGCAGTCAGGCAGCGGCACTCATCGCCGCCCGCGAGGCGTGGGCGGACGCGGGCTCCCCAGACGTCGATCCGCTCCGGCTGGCCGTGGTGGTCGGTACGGGCGTCGGCGGGGCTCTGACGATGCTCGATCAGAACGATCGGCTCGAAGAGCTCGGGCCGCGGTTGCTGTCGCCCTTCAGCATCCAGCGTCTGATGCCCAACGGCGCGGCGGCGGTCGTGAGCCTGGAGCTCGGCGCGCGAGCCGGGACACACGCGCCGACCAGTGCCTGCGCTTCCGGGGCCGAGGCACTGGCCGTGGGAGCGATGCTGATCCGGGCAGGACGCGCCGACGTGGTCGTGGCGGGGGGCACGGACGCCTGCCTGCACCCTCTCTCCATCGGCGGGTTCGCCCGCATGGGAGCACTGTCCACCCGCAACGACACCCCCGAGCTGGCGTCCAGACCCTTCGACAAGGACCGCGACGGCTTCGTCATGGCCGAGGGCGCCGGCGTCCTCGTGCTGGAGCGGGCCGAATTCGCGGCAGCCCGGGGCGTACGGCCCCGAGCCCTGCTCGCCGGTGCCGGCGTCACGTCGGACGCGTACGACATGACGGCACCCCACGCCGAGGGGCAGATCCGGGCGATCGAAGAGGCCTTGCGGGACGCGGACCTCGCGCCCGAGGACATCACCCACGTCAACGCGCACGCGACGGGCACGCACACCGGAGACATCGCCGAAGCCGACGCACTCCGCCGGGCCGTGGGCACCCACCCCCTGGTCACGGCGACCAAGTCCGCCACGGGGCACCTGCTCGGCGCGGCAGGAGCGGTCGAGGCCGTCTTCACCGTGCTCAGCCTGGAGCACGCGGTGATCCCTGCGATCCGCAACCTCGGTGAGGCGGCCCCGGACATCGATCTCGACCTCGTCAGTGGCCAGTCCCGGCAGGCGGCTCCAGCAGCGGCGCTGTCGACCTCATTCGGCTTCGGCGGGCACAACGTGGTGCTGTCCTTCGCGAAGTCATGAACCCCAGGAGACCGGCATGACGATCGACTTGCTGGCCGAGCTGGAACCGGTGGTCGCCCGGAGCCTCGACCGCCATCTGGCCATGGCCAAGGACTGGATGCCCCACGAGTACGTGCCGTGGGACGAGGGCCGAGACTTCGGGAAGGTGCCGTGGCACCCGGACCAGTCGAGGCTCACCCCGCAGGCGCAGACGGCCCTCGAGGTCAACCTTCTCACCGAGGACAACCTGCCGAGCTACCACCGCGAGATCGCGCATCGCTTCGGACTCGACAGCGCCTGGGGCACCTGGATCGGCCGCTGGACCGCCGAAGAGGCACGCCACGCCATGTGCATACGGGACTACCTGCTGGTCACCCGGGCGCTCGACCCCGACCAGTTGGAAGCCGAACGCATGGCCGTGGTGCAGGCCGGTTATCAGAGCGCCCACCAGAGCCCGCTCGAATCCCTGGCGTACGTCTCGTTGCAGGAGCTGGCGACGCGGATCGCGCATCGCAATACCGGCCGGCTGGTGAACGATCCCGTCGCCGACCTCCTGCTCGCCCGGGTCGCTGCCGACGAGAACCTGCACATGGTCTTCTACCGGTCGCTGGTGAAGGCGGGGATGGAGATCGACCCCTCCGCCACAGTCCGGGCCATCTGTAAGGAAGTCACCGAATTCGCGATGCCGGGGACCATGATCCCGAACTTCAGACGTAAGTCCATGGTGATCGCCCGGGCCGGTATCTACAACCTGCGCATTCACCATGACGAAGTGGTGCGTCCGCTGCTCAAGCACTGGCAGCTGTTCGAGCTGCAGGGGCTTGACGGTCCCGCGGACCAGGAGCGCGAGCGTCTCGCGGTGTACCTGGACGCGCTGAACCACCAGGCGGAGAGGCAGCAGGAGCGCTTCGCCGCCGCTGCCGCCAGAGCGGACGGCAAGAAAGCTCTTCGATGAGGGCTCTTCCATGAAGGGCACAACCAACCAGCAGCGGAGGCGTACATGAGCCAGAAGAAGACGATCACCGAGTCGGTCGCGGAGATCGTCGAGGACATCAGCGGTGTGCCGGCAGACCAGGTGACTCCGGAGAAGCGGCTGGTGGACGACCTGGAGATCGATTCGCTCGCCCTCATCGAGATAGCGGTGGCGGTGGGAGAGACCTTCCAGGTCGACCTTCCCGACGAGGAGCTCAAAGAACTGCGCACGGTTCAGGACGTGGTCGACCGGGTCGAGAAGGCCACGGTCAACGCCTGAGACCGGCGGTACAGGGGCCCTGAGCCGGGGGCCCCGTCCTCCCCTGCCGACCACTGAAGCGCTCCGGGTCCGACGGCTGATCCACCGTCCCGGAGCGCTTCTCCGTCACCGGCTGTGATCACGGGAGAAGTGGCGCGTGAGGGTCATGCCGGCTGGGTTCGCTGCCGGTACTGGAGCGGTGAGCAGCCCAGGTGTTTTCTGAAGACGCGGGCGAAATTCTCCGGGTTGGGGAAGCCGCAGCGACTGCCGATCCGGGATATGAGTTCGTTGCTCGTGGTGAGGAGACGGCAAGCGGTCTCGACACGTAACTCCGTCAGGTACTGTACGGGGGTTTTCCCCGTGGCGGCGGCGAACTGACGTAAGAAGTGGTAGCGACTGAGCAGCGCTTCCTTGGCCATGTCTTCGAGCGTGATATGCGTCGCCAGGTGCTCGCGCATGTAGTCGGTCACCGCCATCAGTCGCTCCGGATTCAGACCCGGAGTGTCCGGTTGCAGGTCGTGCTGCGGATGGAGCAGATGGGCGGTCAGGTAGTGCGCCGCTCTGAACGCGTAGTGCTCGCTCGCCCCCTCATCCCGGGCGCGCAGCAACGCAGGGGCCATTGCCGCGGCCACCGGGTCGAAAACCCGCGGAGTCTCCAGAGCCGACAGGTCACGAACGGCGACTTCCGGATGTTCGTCCGCGTAGTACCGAAAGTGCTGCGTGGGCAGTGCGATGAAGGCCACCTCGACGCGCTGCTTCCCTGATGGCGGACGCCGGAGCCGCACCGCGCTCTTGCCGACGAGGCGAGAGGTGTCTCCGAAGACGAGTGTGGTCTGATGCCAGCCAGAACCGTCCGGGTATTCGACCTGGCACAAGCCCCGCAGAAGAGCCACGATCGTGAACCGGTCTTGGGGTGGCTGATAGGTCATACGCCCCTGGTCAGGTATAAATCGCCTCTCGACCGTCAGTGAATTCCAAAGCGGGACGCCACGAGATTCGGCCATTTCCCTGTCGCCTTTCTGGGAGGTACTGATCCTTCTCCATCCTCAGTCTGAGCTGGTCAGATGGAGGGTGACGACGGCTTGGACAAAATTGGTGATTCCGGCCGTCGAGCAGCGGAACGCAGGAGCCGCCAGGGCGTGGGGGTGGCGACGGCCTGTCCGGTGTGTGCCCGGACAGGCCGTGGGACAGGACGGATGTTCTCCTGACGAAAGGCATCCTGACCTTCAGTCAGCGTCATCCGCATCTGGGGAAGACCTCGCTCTCGTACCAGGCCCGGACTGCTCGGCTTCGTCCTTACGTCCAAAGGCTAGGGAACGCGACGCAGTATTGGCGTGCGTCAATGGGGCAAACTCCGGGACCCTGCGGGCAAACGTCGTGCGGGAGAGGTACCGACGGTCCGGCCCCGGTGGGCTGTCGGCGAAGAGAAGTGCCGCAGGTCGCGCACTTCAGCCGCCGTCGGGCTGCCGTTCGTCGGCTTCGAGGATGCGGCGCGGACGCCGGTCCTCGGCGATGAGCCGGGGGATGCCCTGGCGGGCGTTGGCGATGAGGTTGGCGTTCTCGTCCCAGCGTTCGTCCGCGACGTCGACATAGCGTGGCTGCTGGACCAGGGTCACTTCACAGGTCGTCGGGGTGCTGCTCATCGCCATGCACTGTCCCTGGTGGCGTACGGCGTCTCTTAGGGCTCACGCAGGGCCTGTGTGTGGATCGCAGGCCCCTCGGACGGGCGGCGGACCCGGCCGGGGGTTTCCTGGTGGCCGCTTCTTCAGAGGCTGCGGGCGGTGATGTCGCCGTGGGAGGTGGTGGCGCGGATCTCGAGTTCGGTGGTGCCGTCGTTCTTGAGGGCGTTGTTGATGCGGCCGTAGGCGGTGTCGGCGTCCAGGGCGGCCGAGACACCGGCGGTGGAACCGACCGTGATGTCGCCGGACTGGGTGCGCAGCACGACCGTGCCGCGCACGGCCTCGGCGATACGGATGTCGCCCCGCGCGGTGCTGATCTCCGCGGGGCCGCCGAGCCGGCCGACCTCCACGTCGCCGTCGACCGCGGTGAGACGGACGCTCGTGGCCTCGTCGACCTTGGTCCGCCGATACGCGCCGTCGAAGACGACGTCACCGAGTCGGCCGACACCGCGCAGCTCGCAGGCGTCGGTCCTGGCTTCGACGCGGGAACCGGCGGGCAGCTTGACGGTGATCTCGACGGAGCCGGAGGGGCCGAAGAGCTGGTTCTCGGGTTCGGCGGCGTGGATCCGCAGGACGCCGTCGGCGTAGGCGACTGTGGTCCGCTCGGCGGTCTGGACGTCGCGCCTCTTGGAGGGGTTCGCGGGCCGCACCTCGACCGCGGTGTCGGTGCGGTCGGCGGCGATGAACTGGATGCGGCCGGCGGGGACGTCAAGGATCGCGGAGATCGGGGCGGGGGTGTCGAACTTCTGCATCGTGCTCTCCTGTACTCGCTCTGTTTCCTACAACAGAAAAGCTACGTTGCTTTCAGAATCATGGCAACTGACCTCTTGCATCAGAGACGCAATCCTGCAGCTCACATGTCAGTTATCGTTGCAACGCCTTCTCGTTTAACGCAACGACGGTACCTGACTTCGTTGCAATGATTTGAAGGCGAACGCTATGGTGGATGCGTCAGGCAACACCGAGCAGCACCGCGGGGCTCCCGTGGTGATGAAAAGGGGGCACGATGCCGGGAGGCAGACTCACACAGGCCGAACGTCAGCAGATCGCGGCAGGGCTGGCCGACAACCTCGCCTACGCCGAGATCGCCCGGCGCCTGGACCGCCCCACCTCCACGATCACACGCGAGGTGATGCGCAACGGCGGCCCCACCGCCTACCGCGCCGACCTCGCCCACCGCGCCACCCAGCAACGCACCCAGCGGCGCAGGCAGACCGTCCCCCGGAAGGCACAGGCACCCACCCAGCCCCACGGACGCGACGCCGAAGCCGTGCGCCAGTACCAGGAGTCCCTCACCACCGTCCTCATGACCTCTGGCCTGCCCAAGATGATGGCCCGGGTCCTGGGCTGCCTCTACGTCACCGACACCGGCAGCCTCACCGCTTCGGAACTCGCCCAGCGCCTCCAGGTCAGCCCCGCCTCTGTCTCCAAAGCGATCACGTTCCTCGAAAGCCTCGAGCTCGTCCGCCGCGAACGCGACGAACGCCGCCGCGAGCGCTACGTCGTCGATGACGACCTCTGGTACCAGTCGATGGTCCGCAGCGCCCGCGCCAACGACCAGTTCATCGAAACCGCACGGCAGGGCGCCGACATCCTCGGCCACGGCACGCCCGCCGCCACCCGCCTCGAAAACGCCGCTCGATTCCTCGACTTCGTCAGCGAAAACCTCATCCGCACCGCCGAACAGGCCCGCGAGGTCCTCTACACCAGAACAGAAACACGCGGATCAACAACGACCGCGCCCTCGATCCCGACAACAGACGCATCCCACAGACCTGCACCGAAGACCCGGACCGAGTGATTGCGCGGATCAGCGATACGTCAGCCCGTCGAGACGGGCAGCGCGAGCCACTCGGGCGTGGTCTTGGTGAGCAGCCGGCGTTCGCGTCCGGTCATGGCTGTCACCTCACTCCGGCTTCGAGAAACAAGGGGGATGCCTGTTCGTCCTGGGCCAGCGGCACATCTCTGGGCGGTCACTGACCAAAGGCGACCAGGTCGGGCACGACGGCACCCAGGGCCACCCGGCTGTCCGAAAAGGGATCACGGCGCCTTCACGGTGTACGTAGGCTCTGAACGCGCGTGGTCGACGAACGGCGCGCCGGGCCTGCGCCCGAGGGATCGGACAGAGGAAGCGTTTCACCGTGCCACATGCTCACGAGGAAGAAGTCCTCTCCCGGATCGCCAAGGGGCTCGTCTACACCGAGTCGGAAGCGGCCTTCCAGGCCCCCCGGCGCCGCACCGAGCAGATCTTCGAGTACAACCACACACCGCCGGGCGAAACGGAGAAGCGCCGATCACTGCTCGTCGAGATCTTCGGATCGGTCGGTGAACGCACGGTGCTGCTACCGCCGTTCCACGCCGGGTTCGGCAGCAACGTCCATATCGGCGATGATTTCTTCGGGAACGTGAACCTCACGTTCGTCGACGACGTGGACATCCGGATGGGCAACGGCGTCATGATCGCTCCCAGCGTGACACTGACCACGACAGGACACCCGGTGCATCCTTCGCGACGCGCCGACTTCGGGCGGTTCTCGGAACCGATCGTGATCGAGGACAAGGTGTGGATCGGCAGCAACGCGGTGGTCCTGCCCGGCGTTCGCATCGGCTACGGATCAGTCATCGGCGCCGGAAGCGTCGTCAGCCGCAGCATCCCCCCGATGACCGTCGCGGTCGGAACCCCTTGCCGGGTCGTCCGAGCCATCACGGAAGAGGACCTCGCCACACGTGCCGCCGGGGACGACTGACTTCGGCTTGGGGCGTCCCCGCCGGTTGCGGCCCACCTCGTCCTCGAAGCAGACGTAGCATCCGGAGGCCGCCCGGGCTCTTCGACCTCAGCCCAGGTCGGCTCCTTTCCCGCGGGGCAGCCGTCTCGGCGTGCTCGGCCACCCGCGCCGCCGTCACCTGGCCCTCCAAAAGTCAGGTCTATCGCTCAGGGGCGGGAACGCGGGATCGCTTCGGCAGGGGGGCCGCACGGACGGCCCGGTCGCCGGTCAGGGCTGGATGTTCTCCAGGTCCTCCAGAAGGCCGGGGTGCTTGGGCTCCCAGCCGAG
>NZ_JBSFIK010000066.1:0-34734 GCF_053597535.1 Streptomyces sp. NPDC001348
TTGGCCGGCCGAAGGCCGACCTGGTCCTCGACGATGCTGAGCGCAGGCAGCTGCAGCAGTGGGCGCGACAGGCCAAGACCGCTCAGTTTCTCGCGTTGCGAGCCCGGATCGTGCTGCGCTGCGCGGAGGGCGGGACGAACCAGCAGGCCGCGGCCGACCTCGGCATCGACAGGTCGACCGTGGATCGCTGGCGGGCCCGGTTCATCGCGAAACGCCTCGATGGTCTGCATGACGAGCCGCGCTCGGGCCGGCCGCCTTCGATCCTCCTTGACCAGGTCGAGGAGGTCGTCGTGGCCACCTTGGAGTCGGTCCCGGGCCAGGACACGCATTGGTCACGGGCTTCGATGGCCCAGCGCACGGGCCTGTCGAAGTCGACGATCGGGCGGATCTGGAAGCGGTTCGACCTCAAGCCTCACCTGCAGGACTCCTTCAAGCTGTCCACCGATCCGCAGTTCGTCGCCAAGGTCGTCGACGTTGTCGGCCTGTACCACCACCCGCCCGAGAAGGCGGTCGTGCTCTGTGTGGACGAGAAGTCCCAGATCCAGGCGCTGGACCGGTCCCAGCCGGTGTTGCCGATGATGCCGGGCATGCCCGAACGCCGTACCCACGACTATCTGCGGCACGGCATCACCAGCCTGTTCGCCGCCTTCAACATCGCCGACGGCACCGTCATATCGGCACTGCACCGCCGCCACCGGGCGATCGAGTTCAAGAAGTTCCTGATCCGGATCGACAAGGCGGTGCCCGCCGGACTCGACGTGCACCTCGTCTGCGACAACTACGCCACCCACAACACCGCCGAGATCAGGACGTGGCTCGGCAAACACCCCCGCTTCCACGTCCATTTCACCCCCACCGGCTCCTCCTGGATGAACCAGGTAGAACGGTGGTTCGGCCTGCTGACCGACAAGCTCATCCGCCGCGGCGTCCACACCTCCGTTAAGGCACTGGAGGACGACATCGCTGCGTGGATCGACACCTGGAACGAGAACCCGCAGCCCTTCACCTGGACCAAGACAGCCGACGAGATCCTCAACTCCCTCGCCGACTACCTCACCAAGGTCGGAACCGCCAGCCAGAAAACAGAGCAGAATTAAGCCCGAGGATTTCTGGCGCATCACACTAGGTGTGCGGTAGCCGGGGTCGCCCCGATTGAGCGGATCTTCCCCGGTCGGCCCTGAGCCACAGAGGTAGAGGCCCGGAGAGGTATGTCCTTTCCGGGCCCTGGTCGCGACTATGCGGCCCGAGGTCCGTGAGGCCGTCGGTGGCAGCTGCTCAAGGAGCGGAGGGCTGGGCGTGACCGGGGTGCGCGGTGAACAGTTCCTCGGCGTTCTTGACTGTGAAGGCCGAGTCCAGCCAGCGGGCGAGGATCGCCAGGTCGGTGCAGGCGGTAACGCGCTCCCAGGTGTTGGCGGTTACCTCTATGCCTCGCCTCTGCAAGGTCCGCAGGACTGCCGTGGCCCGTCCCTCCGCGAAGCCGGCCCTCCACGCCATCCTGTACTCATCGGTCCAGTCCCCCGCCAAGGCGCGCAGCAAGGTGACGTCATCGAGGGACAGAGAATCGCGTCGGCTGATTTCGTTCAGGTATGCGTTCTGGTCGGCGATCGCCTCCTCGGGAGGCACCCCGATGGCCATGCAGAAGGCGGTGGTCAGGTGCCGACTCCTCACCTTCTCCTGAAGCTCGGGGCTCATTTGGTTGATCAGTAGCCGCCGATTCATGCGAGGGGCCCGTCGGACGCGACCTCGGAGACCTCCGACTCTTCCGCGAACAACTCGTCGACGCTCTCCACGTGGGGCGTCCGGTCCAGCCAGCGGTTGAGGAGGTCGAGGTCGGTGCAGTCGGCAATGCGGTCGCGGGCTTCCTCGGGGACGAAGACGCCCCGTGCTTCGAGGAAGCGAAGGATGGCCTTGGCCTCGCCCTTGGCCTCGCCTTCGGCCTTGCCCTCCAGGTACGTCTGCTCGAAGAGGGTCCCCCGGCCGGGGAAGTAGGTGGCGATCATTTTCTGAAGCCCTTTCCATGTCTCCCTGGCTGGAGTGTTCTCCAGGCCGATTTCCACGAACTCGCACCAGTATTTAGCTGTGGCCTTGTCGAAGAACCGGATTCCGCCGGCCAGCATGTTCAGTATGGCGGGGTGGTTCTCGCTCTCGCAGTGCACGATGGCAGAGATCGTCGCCAGCGCCGGATTCTCGGTGACCATCGACACGTCGGTGATCTCCGGAACGTTGTCCGGGCCCAGGACGAACGGGCGCGTCACCTGGGTGGCCCAGGGGCCGACGCGGTTTTCGAACGGTCCTGCCGCCCACTCCGCGGTCCGCTTGCTGTGGCAGACCACGACCAGCAGCACGGGGACTCCGAACTTCGCATGCAGGTACGCGACGTAGTACGCCCAGCTGATTCCTTTGCCCGGGACCCGTTCGGTCTGTTTCTCGACGGCGACCATGAACCGGTCACCCTCGGACGGCTCGACTTTGAGCACGGTGTCCACACGGCGTTCCATGGGACGGATCTCCGTGGCGTCGGGGGACATCGCCTCGATGATCGATTTTGCCGGAGGCGGCAGGCCCAGTGCCTCGAAGACGGGGGCGAGGACCTCGGGATGCTCCTGGAAGATCCGGTGCGAGGCCTCGTGTGTCGAAGTGACCATGGGAGCAATCTCGACGATCACGAGATGCGCTGTCCGGGTGATGGGGAGCATTCACCCGTTCGAGGACAGCTGAAACGTTCGCGCCCCGCTCCGGTGAGGACCGGGAGCGGGGCGCGTTGCCGTACGGCTCGCGAGTTACGCGGTCGGATTCTCCTCCAGGCGCGGGAAGAGCACCGCGCCCTTGGTGACGGTGGAGGTGGGCGGGAGCTGGCCCCACTCGCCGGCCTCCTGGACCTTCTGGTCCGCCAGGGCGCCCAGGGACGCCTCGGCGCCGAGGGAGTCCCAGAGCTTCTGGGAGGTGTCCGGCATGACCGGGTTGAGGAGGACGGCCACCGCGCGGAGGGATTCCGCCGCCGTGTAGAGGATCGTCGCCAGGCGGGCCTTGCCCTCGGGCGAGTCGTCCTTGGCGACCTTCCACGGCTCCTGCTCGGTGAGGTAGCCGTTGACCTGCTTGATGAAGTCGAAGACGGCCAGGATGCCGCCCTGGAAGTCCAGCTCGTCGCCGATCTTGCGGTCGGCCTCGGCGACTGCCCTGGCCAGGCCGTCGTGGACCGCCTTCTCGGCCTCGCCGTCGGCCGTCGACGCCGGCAGCTCGCCACCGAAGTACTTGCCGACCATCGCGGCGACCCGGGAGGCCAGGTTGCCGTAGTCGTTCGCCAGCTCGCTGGTGTAGCGGGCGGAGAAGTCCTCCCAGGAGAAGGAGCCGTCCTGGCCGAAGGCGATGGCGCGCAGGAAGTACCAGCGGTAGGCGTCCACGCCGAAGTGCGTGGTCAGGTCCTGCGGCTTGATGCCGGTCAGGTTCGACTTCGACATCTTCTCGCCGCCGACCATCAGCCAGCCGTTCGCGGCGATCTTCCCGGGCAGCGGCAGGCCCTGCGCCATCAGCATCGCCGGCCAGATCACCGCGTGGAAGCGGAGGATGTCCTTGCCGACCAGGTGGACGTCGGCCGGGAAGGTGTCCTCGAACTTCGCCTGGTTCTCGTTGTAGCCGACCGCAGTGGCGTAGTTCAGCAGCGCGTCCACCCACACGTAGATCACGTGCTTGTCGTCCCACGGGATCGGGATGCCCCAGTCGAACGTCGAGCGGGAGATGGACAGGTCCTGCAGGCCCTGGCGGACGAAGTTCACGACCTCGTTGCGTGCGGACTCGGGCTGGATGAAGTCGGGGTTCGCCTCGTAGTGGGCGAGGAGCTTCTCGCCGTACTCGCTCAGCTTGAAGAAGTAGTTCTCCTCGCTGAGGATCTCCACCGGCTTCTTGTGGATGGGGCAGAGCTTCTGGCCCGCGTACTCGCCCTCGCCGTCGAGCAGCTCGCCCGGCAGCTTGTACTCCTCGCAGCCGACGCAGTACGGGCCCTCGTAGCCGTCCTTGTAGATCTCGCCCTTGTCGTACAGGTCCTGCACGAACTCCTGGACTCGGTCGGTGTGCCGCTTCTGCGTGGTGCGGATGAAGTCGTCGTTCGCGATCTCCAGGTGCTCCCACAAGGGCTTCCAGGCCTCGGTGACGAGCTTGTCGGCCCACGCCTGCGGGGTGACCCCGTTGGCCTCGGCCGTGCGCATGATCTTCTGACCGTGCTCGTCCGTGCCGGTGAGGTACCACACCTTCTCGCCGCGCTGACGGTGCCAGCGGGTGAGCACGTCGCCTGCGACGGTCGTATAGGCGTGGCCCAGGTGAGGAGCGTCGTTGACGTAGTAGATCGGTGTGGTGACGTAGTACGCCTTCGACGTTCCGGGCGTAGCTGTCTCGGTCTGCATGCCTGCCAAGGCTAATGGTCAGGCTGCTTTCGAGGGACGGCGCAGAAGGAGGCCGGGGACGGGGCCCACGCTGTCGTCGTCCAGATGACCGGTGTCCGACCAGTTGCGGCGCTCGATCGGAGCCAGCAGCTCCTCCACGGTGCACGACCAGGCTCGGCACACGGCTCGCAGGAACAGTCCGTCCAGACCACCCGAGATGCGCCACCACCTCTTCTGCCAGCTCAGACTGGTGTGGTGGCGGGCGGAGGCGTAGGTGGCATCGCGGTTGTCCACATCCAGGAACACCTCCCCGAGTGGTACGGGGAGCAACCGCATGCACAGGATGATCCAGTTGTCCGGGAGCTGCAGTCGCTGGCCGGACTGATAGTTGTAGACCTCTGGGGGCCGGCTGTTCCAGGCCAGAGGAAGCCCGCCATAGGTCATCAGGATCTCGTCCCGTTCCGCGGCCCAGCCGACTGCGCCGGACGGCCGGAGCAGGCCTTGGGATGTGATGGCGAACGCGACGTCGTCGCTGAGGTCGTTGAACGCAGCGTGCAGGGCGGCGGCCAACTCCAGTTGCAGGGAGTCGTCGAATTGACCCGTTTCGCGGAGCCTTTGCTCCTGGGTCCGCATCCACTGCCGCACCTGTTCCTGGTCGGCGACCAGGTCGGACCGGTCCCGTGAGGCCCGGCTGGGCCGACCCGCGAGATACCCCGCGAAAGCGGCCGATTGGTCAGCGAGGAAGCCGTTGACCGTGACCGCTCCGCTGTAACTGCGGTACCCCTGGTAGAACAGGCCGTTCCGGAGCGTGGCCAGCCCGATCCGTCGACCCTCGCCGTCCAGCAGTTCGGTCGCACGCCCGACGAAGTCGTCACGCATGTGCAGGCGGTGCTTCTCCTCCCCGGCGCGCCAGTTGTCGGCCACGGGCGGGTAGAGGCGGTCGAAGATCTCCTCCGGCGAACCTGATGCCATGGAGAACCGGCCATGGACCACTGGTTCTGTCGTGCTGGGCTCCCAGACGTGAACAGGAACCGCGTTGTCCAGGACCAGGCGCTGCACCAGTTGGGTGAGCCGGTCGTCCTCCGTGAAGTAGAGGAGACCCCGCCTGTCGCTGGGACTCTTCGACAGCGTGACACGCACCGCCGTACCCTCCGGAACCCACCCCTGGTTGGTCAGCGGTGTCAGCAGTGGCCGGTTGGACGGGCCGTCGAAGACAAGACGCCGGGCATCCTGGAGGGAGGCGTCGTAACGGCGTGTGATCAGCTCCACGCGGTCGCCGAGCATGAAGACCGAGAAGAAGCCGATGCCGAAACGTCCGCTCGGCTCGAAGCCGCCGTCGGCGAGCCCGGGAAGCCGGCCCCGAACGGAGGCCGAGCTCCAGCCGCTGTTGCCGAAGTCGAGCAGGCCGTGGATGAGGGTCTCCTCGTCCATGCCGACGCCGTTGTCCCGGACCTCGAGGCACCAGGAACCTCCGGTCTGGATCAGCCGGACCTCCACGCGCCCGTCCCTGAAGCCGGGCTGCAGCGCCTGACGCGCCAGGACGGCGTCCTGCGCGTTCTGGATCAGTTCTCGCGCGGCCACTTCGGGTTTGTCGCCGTACAGCTGCTCGCCGCCCAGGCTTTTGACCAGGGCGGGTACGTCGGAGACCTTGACGGTTGCGTCGATCGGGCGCCAACCCTGCACGCGGAAGTGCTGGGCGAAGCGTTCGGGGGCATCGACGCCGGCGACCGCTCGAGCCGCCAGCCGTTCCCGGCGGTGGTCGTGCAGGAGGGCGTCGACCGCCTTCAGCTCCTGGTCGATGGTGCGGAGATAGCCGAGTGCCAGCCACCATGCACCGGCGTCCTCGGGCAGGAAGGGCCGCAGCGATGAGTAGGTGACCCGGTCGCCGTTCAGACGGGGGCGGCTGATGTGCTCCTGGAAGCGCCAGTGCTCGCGGGAGCCTCCTTGCGGGTCGCGCAGGGAGAACAGGAACGACGGAGCTCGTCGGCTGTCGATCTGGGTCGCGTCGGCGAGCCGCAGGACGCAGGCGAGCTTGAGCGGTTCGATGGTCCACTCGCTCGGTTGCCAGGGCAGCGATCCCTGCTCGTGGCGGAACTCCTCAGCGAGCCGGTCCACTGACCACCAGTGGCTGGCGGCCAGTTCACCGATCAGCGGCCCGTAGACCTCGCGCAGCTGGACGTCGTCGATGAGGTGGATGTCGTTGCCCGTACTGGACCGCCAGGCCTGATCCACCAGACGCCGGGCCTGCTCAGCGTGGGTTTCCCGGATGGCTGTCGCCCGGCACACCTCGACGACCTCGCCGGGGGGTTCTTCCAGCTCCCGCTGATCCGGCCAGCATCCCTGACGGTGGTAGTAGGCGACCGACACCAGATCCCGCCACCGTGCCTCGCCAAGGGTCTCCCGCACACTCGTCCCGTAGGCTGCTTCGCCCATCGCGGCGTCGTGCAGCACGAAGGCACAACCGAGCACATAGGCCTCGGCGGGATTCAAGGTCACCTGGGGGCCGCACACAAGGTCGGCCGTTTCCCACAAGGCGTCCACGTGGGTGATGTCGTGCACGGTGAAGCCGGGCATGCTGCGCGCGTTCTCGTCGAGGAGAACGGCCGCTTTCCTGCGCAGGTCCAGATAGGAAGTGCGCAGCCGTTCACGCTGTTCCGCGTGCGCGTCAGCGTCCGGACGGGGGGCCAGAGTGTCCCGCCACAGGACGGTGCTGATGTAGCCGTGCTCGGGCACCGGAGACGCTCACCTCATCGCCGGCAGGAGGAAGACCCCGGCGAGCAACCACATGGTGATCACCGAGACCAGGATGAAGAGCAGCACGTATGTTTCGTACCAGCGGAGGAAGTTGCCCGGGCGCGGACGCTTGCGGAAGTCCGGGCCGATCACCTCATCGGTGATATCGCACTCCTCATTGCGGTAGTCGAGCCAGGCCAGTGCACCGACGACGATCAGTGTGCTGGTGAAGGCTGCGACCACCGTGGTCAGGGTCAATAACCCGATCACGCCGCCGCGCGCGGTGGTCGGGGGGAGCTGCCACTTCCGATAACCCACGAACAGGGCGAGAGCCCCGCTGACGAGTGCCGTGGCCAGAGTCTGGTACAGCGCGAGGAAGCGGTGAGCGTTCTCGTTCACCGCGTTGATCTGCTGCAGGATGTATCGGTACCGCTCCAGCGCGAACTCGTTGCGGACCGACGCCGTCTCCGGTTCCGTCTCCCCCGTAGTCGCCATCGCCCCCTCCTGTCCGACGCGCCATCAGCATAGATACCCGAAGGCTCGCTCGGCATCCAGAGTCGCTGACTCGGCTGCACGGGATCGTCGTACGGCACGGCACGCCGCGAGGGGGCCCGCGTTCGCCGCGGTGCCCCTCGCGGCGCCTCGTCAGTCCTGCTCGCCGCCGAAGCGCTCCTTGTAGGCCGCCAGGTCCTCGTCCGTGAGCTTGGCGAACAGGACCGGCGGGACCGAGAAGGCGGTGCCGGCGGGGACGGCGGTGAGGGTCTTCGCCTCGTCCGGCGTGACCCAGGTGGCGGTGTCGTCCTTCAGGTCGAAGGCGTCGCGCATCGCGGCCGAGGACGCCGGGATGAGCGGCTCGGAGACCACCGCGTACAGGTGGATCAGGTTCATAGCCGTACGCAGGGTGAGGGCCGCGCCGTCCTTGTCGGTCTTGATCTCCAGCCAGGGGGCCTTCTCCTCCAGGTAGGAGTTGCCGGCCGACCACAGGGCGCGCAGGGCGGCAGCGGCCTTGCGGAACTGGAGGGCTTCCATGTGCGTCTCGTACTCGGCCAGCAGGGCGGCGATCTCCTCGCCGAGCTTCCGCTCCGCCTCGCCCGGCTCACCGCCCGCCGGGGCCTCCTCGCCGAACCGCTTCCTCGAGAAGGACAGGACACGGTTGACGAAGTTGCCGAGGGTGTCGGCGAGGTCCTTGTTGACGGTGGCCGTGAAGTGCTCCCAGGTGAAGGACGAGTCGTCCGACTCCGGGGCGTTGGCGATCAGGAAGTAGCGCCAGTAGTCGGCGGGGAGGATGTCCAAGGCCTGGTCGGTGAAGACGCCGCGCTTCTGCGAGGTGGAGAACTTGCCGCCGTAGTACGTCAGCCAGTTGAAGGCCTTGACGTAGTCGACCTTCTTCCACGGCTCACGGACGCCGAGTTCCGTGGCCGGGAACATCACCGTGTGGAACGGGACGTTGTCCTTTGCCATGAACTCCGTGTAGCGGACGGTGTCGTCCGCCTCGTACCACCAGGACTTCCAGTCCCGGGTCTCTCCGGCGGGGGCGGCGTCCGCCCACTCCTTCGTCGCGCCGATGTACTCGATCGGGGCGTCGAACCACACGTAGAAGACCTTGCCCTCGGCCGCGAGCTCCGGCCAGGTGTCCGCCGGGACCGGGACTCCCCAGTCCAGGTCCCGGGTGATCGCCCGGTCGTGCAGGCCCTCGTTCAGCCACTTGCGGGCGATGGAGGAGGCGAGCTGCGGCCAGTCCTCCTCGTGCCGGGAGACCCAGGCCTCGACCTCGTGCTGCAGCTTCGACTGCAGGAGGAAGAGGTGCTTGGTCTCGCGGACCTCCAGGTCGGTGGAGCCGGAGATCGCGGAGCGGGGGTTGATCAGGTCGGTCGGGTCCAGGACGCGGGTGCAGTTCTCGCACTGGTCGCCGCGGGCCTTGTCGTAGCCGCAGTGCGGGCAGGTGCCCTCGACGTAGCGGTCCGGGAGGAAACGGCCGTCGGCCGGGCTGTACACCTGGCGGATGGCCCGTTCCTCGATGAAGCCGTTCTCGTTCAGCCGGCGGGCGAAGTGCTGGGTGATCTCGACGTTCTCCGGGCTGGAGCTGCGGCCGAAGTGGTCGAAGGCGAGCGCGAAGCCGTCGTAGACCGCCTTCTGGGCGTCGTGGGCCTGGGCACAGAACTCGGCGACCGGGAGGCCCTTCTCCTTCGCCGCGAGTTCCGCCGGGGTGCCGTGCTCGTCCGTCGCGCAGATGTAGAGGACGTCGTGGCCGCGCTGGCGGAGGTACCGGGAGTACACGTCCGCCGGGAGCATGGACCCCACCATGTTGCCCAGGTGCTTGATTCCGTTGATGTACGGAAGGGCGCTGGTGATGAGGTGTCGAGCCATCGCGGGCTGCTCCCAAGTCGCTGCACGGAGTGACGATCTCGCGGTTTCCGGGTCGTCTACGAACCTTGAAATCGTAGCCGACACGGGTACGCCGCCCGCTTCCCGTTTTAGGTGCTGAGAAGTGGGCGGCGTTCCGCGGGGCTGGAGCAGCTGCGCGGCTTACGGGCGCCAGGTCGCCAGTACGCCCTCGTAGAGCTCGGTGTCCGTGAGCTCGCGGGGGGTCGGGCCCGCGTGGAAGAAGGACGTGTTGTCGGTCTTCAGTTTGCGGAGGTAGTCGAAGGCCTTGTTGTCGTGCTCACCGAAGGCGACGAAGGAGAAGAAGACGGCGGGGTGCGTCTTCGCGGCCTCGGTGAGGGACTGGGTGGCCGGGGTCTTGGCGTCGGGGGCGCCGTCCGTCTGGAAGATCACCAGGGCGGGGGCGGTGGGGTCGGCAGTCTTGTCGTGCAGCGCGAGTACGGCTTCGACGGCGGCGTGGTAGCTGGTGCGGCCCATGCGGCCGAGCCCTGCGTGCAGGTCGTCGATCTTGTTCTCGTGGTCGGTGAGGGTGAGCTCGCCGGTGCCGTCCACCTCCGTGGAGAAGAAGACGACCGGGACCGTTCCCTCCGGGTCGAGGTGGGCGGCGAGGGCGAGGGTCTGCTCGGCGAGGGCCTGGGCGGAGCCGTCCTTGTAGTACGGGCGCATGCTCGCGGAGCGGTCGAGGACGAGGTAGAGCTTCGCTCGAGTGCCGGTGAGGTTGTTCTTCTTGAGGGTGGCGGTGGCTGCCTTGTAGGCGGTGGCCAGGGCGGGGGCGCGGGACTTCAGCTTGGCGAGTGTGGTCGCGGGCGCGGGCTGGCCGGCCTCGGCTTCGCCTTCGGCCGGGTCGTTCCCACCCGCACCACCCGTGCTGCTTTCGTCGTCGGGTGCGGGTGGCCCCTGTGGGGTCTCCTCGCCGTCGGCGGCTGCGGGCTCGTCCGGCTGGGCGTCCGCCGACTCCGCCTTCGCCGCCTCCTCGGCCTCGATCTTCGCCTCCGGCTCGACCTCGGCAGGGACCTCGGCCACCGGCTCGGGCTCGGGGGTGGCCTCGGCAACCGGCTCCGGGTCCGGCTCCGGCTCCGGCTTGGGGGTGGCCTCGGCAACCGGCTCCGGGTCCGGCTCCGGCTTGGGGGTGGCCTCGGCAACCGGCTCCGGGTCCGGCTCGGGGGTGGCCTCGGCAACCGGCTCCGGCTCCGGGTCGGGCTCGGGGGACGGTGCGGGTTCGGGGGCGGTCTCGGCAACCGGCTCCGGGTCCGGCTGCTCGTCAGGGGTCGGCTCCGCCTTGGCCTCGGGCTCCGGCTCGGTCTCGACGGGCGGCTCGGCATCGGGGGCCGGGGAGGGTGCGGGGTCCGGGTCGGCCTCCGCCTTGGCGGACGGGGTGGGCTCGGGGGCCGCCTCGGCGGTCGGCTCCGGCTCCGCCTCGACCGTGGCCGCGGACTCCGGCTCGACTACCGGCACCAGTCGGATTTCCGGGTCCGTGGTCTGGGCCGGGACCGTCACGTTGTTGAAGGCTGCCGAGACCAGGTCGTGCTCTTCGGCCTGCTCCCGACGGGGCTCCGGGACATGAGGCGTGGGCTCGGGCTGCGGTTCGGGTTCCGGCGTGGGGGACGAAACGGTCGGCTCGGGCGAAAGCGTGCTGTCCGCACCCTCTGCGTCGGCGGTACGCCCCTTGCGTGACCGGCCGAACGCATTCCGCAGAAGAGTGAGAAGGCCCATGTGCGCAACCCTTCGAGTGAGTTGTTTCCGTCGATCCCTGGCCAGGACGGACACGTAAGGTTAGCGGCCCTGGATCTCGGTGCGGTGAAGCGATGGCCCTAGCTGTCGCCGTTCCCTGTCCACCAGCGCCAGGAACTCCCCCAGCACCCTGTTGAACTCCTCGGGTCGTTCCAGGTTGGGCATGTGTGCCGCGCCCTCGACGACGTGCAGGGTGGAGTCGGGGAGGGCGGCGTGCATGGCCTCGGCGTCGGAGACCGGGGTGAAGGTGTCGTCGGCACCGACGACCACGAGCGCGGGCACGCCGACCCGGGTCAGCAGGTCGCGGTAGTCGGGTCGTTCCGCCCGGCCGCGCAGGGCCGCCGCGGCGCCCTCCGGCGGGGTGGCCGTCATCATGCGGTGGGCGTGGGACTTCACCTCGGGCGGGGCGTAGGGGGCGACCATCTTCTCCAGGACCTCGTCGGCGTACCCGCGCATGCCCTCCCGCAGCAGCCGGTCGGCCATGGCGCCCCGGGCCCGCCTGCCGTCCGGGGTCTCCGCCGCCGGGAAGGTGTCGGCGAGGACCAGGCCCCGTATCCGCTCGGGGAACTGCCGGTAGCAGTCCATGACGATCTGCCCGCCCATGGACAGCCCGGCGAGTACGCAGGACTCCACTTCCAGCTCGTCCAGCAGGTCGGCGACGTCCCGCGCGAACCGGGGGAGCGGGGTGGTGCCGGGGACGACGGGGGAGGCGCCGTAGCCGCGCAGATCGGGGGCGATCACCCGGCGGGAGGCGGAGAAGGCCTCGATCTGGGGGGCCCACATGGTGCGGTCGAAGGGGTGGCCGTGGACGAGGACGAGTGGGAGCCCCCGGGGGATTTCGGGGGCTTTGTCGTCGTATGCCAGGAAGGGGGTCATACGGCGACCCTAGGGTGATCAACTACTCGGTGCAATAACATCTTTGCCCTCGGTGCAATCCGGCCGGACGACGGAGCGGGGAGAGTTGTGGACGACTTCCGGCGGCTCGCCGACAGAATCGCCGACGAGATCGCGGCCGGGCGGCTGCGTCCGGGTCAACGCCTGCTCCCCCAGCGGGTGTTCGCCCGGCGGCGCGGGGTCGCGGTCTCGACGGCCGGGCGCGTGTACGCCGAACTCGTGCGGCGGGGGCTGGTGGTGGGCGAGGTCGGACGCGGCACCTTCGTACGCGCCGCCGCCGGTCCGGAGGCGGCCGGGCGGGCGCTGACGGAAGCCTCCGCCCCCGTCCGGTCGGTCAACCTTGAGCTCAACTACCCTTCCGCGCCAGGCCAGTCGGAGATCCTCACCCCCGCCCTGACCGCCCTGCTCCGCCCGGACGCGCTCACCGAGGCGCTCCGCCCGGCCGCCGCCACCGGCACTGCCGCCGCCCGGGACGCGGTGGCCGCCCTGCTCGGCACCGGCGCCTGGTGTCCGGACCCCGCCCGGATCCTCTTCACCGGCAACGCCCGCCAGGCCATCGCCGCGACCCTCGCCTCCCTGGTCCGGCCGGGCGGCCGGCTCGGTGTCGAGCCGTTGACGTATCCGCTGGTCAAGGAGATGGCGGCCCGGCTGGGCATCACCCTGGTGCCGCTCGCCGCGGACGACGGGGGTCTCAGCCCGCGGTCCGTCGCCACCGCCCACCGGACCGCTCCCCTGTCGGCCCTCTACCTCCAGCCGACCCTGCACAATCCGACCTCGGTGACCATGGACGCGCGGCGTCGCGCCGAACTTGCCGAAGTGGTGAGTGAGTTGAGCCTGCCTGTGGTCGAGGACCGCATCTGGTCGTTCCTCCACCGGGGGACCGAGCCCCCGCTCGCCGCCCTCGCCCCCGCTCTCACCCACCTGGTCGACGGCCTGTCCAAGCGGGTCGCGCCGGGACTCACCGTCGGGTTCGCCGTCGTACCGCCGGACCGGGTGGAGGCGGTGGCCTCCGCGATCCGGTCCGGGGGCTGGAGCGCGGGCGCGTTCGCGCTGGAGGCGGCCGTGCGATGGCTCGGGGACGGGACGGTGGAGCGGCTGGTGACGGCCAAGCGGGCGGACGCGGCCCGGCGGCAGCGACTGGTCGCCGAGGAGCTCGCCGGATTCGCCGTACGGTCCGATCCGCAGGCCTGTTTCGCCTGGTGGGAGTTGCCCGCGCGGTGGCGGGCGGACACCTTCACGGCCGCCGCGGCGGCCCGCGGGATCGCCGTCACACCGGGTACGGCCTTCTGCGTGGACCCCAGCCGCACACCGGACGCCGTCAGGCTCGGGCTCGCGTCGGCTCCGGAGCCGGAGCTGGTTCGGGCGCTGCGGACGCTCGCCGGCCTCGCAGCAGCTGTGCGGCCCCCCGTGCGCGGACGTACCCGGTGAGCCAGGCGGCCAGTGCCACCGCCAGGCCGCAGCCCAGCAGCAGCCAGGAGGCCGTGCGCAGGGTGCCGGTGAGCGCGTCGTACACCGCACCGGCTGCCGGACGGGAGACGTCGTCGGGCAGGCCGGCGAGGGTGAGACGGCGGCCGGCGGTGCGGGCGAGGAGGAGCAGCGCGCCGCCCAGGGCCGTGCCCACGGCGGTGGCGGTGACCGCCCGTCGGCGGTGGACGGCGAGGGCGATCCCGGTGGCCGCGAAGACGACGGCCGCGACGGGCAGCCAGAGGCCGGCGACTTCCAGCACGTGGAACCCCTTCCGCAAATGGGCCAGGTCCCGGGCCGGGAGCACGGTGACCGTGGTGTGCCGCACCGGGATGCGGGCGGCCAGCGGCACGTGGTCCTGGGTGAGGCGGCGCTTCACCTGGGCGGTGACGGGGGCGAGGTCGACGGTGACCGGCCGGCCGCGTGCGGTGCGTTCGTCGTGCAGTGCCTGGAGCACGGCGCTGTGGGCGGCCCGGTTGCCGGCGTCCCAGGCGACGCGGAAGGCCCGGGTCCGGGTGAAGGAGCGCACCGCGTCGTGCACGAAGGGACGGACCGAGGTGCGCGCCGGGCCGCCCACGTCGACCTGGCGCACGATGCCGTCCCCGACCGTGTCCGCGACGGCGTCCCGCACGTCCGGGTCGGTGGCGAGCGGCGCCACGGCGGCGACGTACCGGCCGGTGTCGGCGAGCGTGTACGACGCCCAGGCCGCCAGGGCGCCGAACGGCACGAGGAGGCAGGACAGGGCGATCAGCAGGGCCGACAGGGCGCTCCGTGGACGTGGGGACACGTTCCCAGGACACGTCCGGGGGGCGGGAGGCGCGAGCGGAGCGGCTGCATTCGGGGGGCCCGGCGTCGCCCGTGGCGCCCCGCATCTCCGGTGGCCCCGCGTCCGGGGACACGGAGCCACGCGGGACACGAGGCCACCCGGGACACAGAGCCACGCGGGACACGGAGCCACCCGGGACACGGAGCCACGCGAGACACGAGGCCACCCGGGACACAGAGCCACGCGGGACACGAGGCCACGCGGGACGGGGGATACCGGGAGATACGCGAACCGTGTGGGCCCCGGCGCTCTCACCGGGGCCCACGCGCGGCCGGGCCAGGGATGATCACCTGATCCGGTGGCCGGCGGCGTCCTCGTGGGTGTAGTAGCGGTAGAACATGAGCACGAACACGGGCGCCGCGGTGGCCAGGGCCAGGCCCGTGGACGCCAGTACCGTGTGACCGCGGCCGCTCAGGCTGTACAGGAACCCGACCGCGATGCCGGTGAGGGCCGCCCACAGAAAGGCGTGCACCTCACGCCGCACGTGTGCGCCGAGGGCCTGCACGCCCATGCACAGGGCGAAGAACACGATCGTCGTCACGACGCCGAACAGCACGTTCCAGCCGGTGACGGGACCGCCGTAGCGGGTGTTGGCCGCGGCCCAGTACCCGTAGATCAGGGCGAGCACCAGGGGCATCGCCCACCTGGCGACCGCATGGGTCCGCTCGTCGAACACGTCGGGCGGACGGCCGTACCGGGTCATCGCACCCGACGTGGGTGCCGCTTGAGCCATGAGAGCACTCCTCTCTCTCCTCGCCCCTGCCCTCCAGGGCACACCCCGGGGTGACACCCTGGCAAGTGGGCGGGGGAGCCCGGGTTCCCGGATGCGGCCCGCCCACTCGCGTGCTTCCCTTGGGGCATGAAGGGCGGGCCGCACTGCACACCGTGACCGACCGCGAGGTCCTGCGCCGAAGGCAACCCCCGCTGGTCCGGGGCCGGAGCGTCGCATGGGTGGTGCCGCTGCTGCTGCTCGCCGGGATCACCACGGTCGACGTCAACACCGCCGAGGACTTCCGGATCATCTCCTGGATCGTCCTGGTGCCCGGGATCGCCGCCGCCCTCTGCGGGCTGTGGACCACGGCCCTCTTCGCCGTGCTCGCCGCCGTCGACTACGTGCTCGTGGACAGCGTCCTGTTCCACCAGTACAAGGTGGGGTGGCCCGACTTCGTCCTGGTCACCCTCGGCGGCATCCTCGCCGTGCTGGCCTGCGCGGTCCGGCTGCGCGGCGAGCGGCGCATGCTGCACATGAGGGACATCGCCGAGACCACCCGCCGCACCGTGCTGCGCCCGCTGCCGCCGGGCTGGGCCGGCCTGGAGCACGCCGCCGCCTATCTGGCCGCCGACACCGAGGCCCGCGTCGGCGGCGACTTCTACGACATCCAGCCCGGTCCGAACGGCACCCGCGTCCTCCTCGGTGACGTGCAGGGCAAGGGCCTCGGTGCGGTGGAGGCGGCGGCCGCGCTGCTCGGCACCTTCCGCGAGATCGGCTACCACGCGCCCGACCTCGCGACGGTCGCCGCCCACCTGGAGGTGCGCATGGGCCGCCACCGCTTCCACAGCACCTCGCTGGGCCGCGGGGACGGCGACCGCTTCGCCACCGCCGTGCTGATCGGCTTCCCGGTCCTGGACGACGGCACCATGGAGGTCGTCAACTTCGGCCACGAGCCCCCGCTGGTGATCGGCCCGGCCGGCGTGCGCGCCCTGCCGGCCGGTGAGCGTCTCCCGCTCGGCCTCGGCGAACTCGTCCCCGCCGCCCCGCCTCCCCCGCCCGTCCGGGTGCCCCTCGGACCCGGCGAGACCGTGCTGCTCACCACGGACGGGGTGACCGAGGCCCGGGACGGCCACGGCGTCTTCTACGACCTGGTGGACCAGGTCACCCGCGCCACCTCCGCCGACCCGGGCGCCGCCCGGCCGGGCCGGCTGACCCGGCTGGTCCGCGAGGGCGTGCTGCGGCACAGCGGCGGCCACCTGGTGGACGACACCACGATCTTCGCGGTGCGCCGCATCGAGGGCGTCCTGCTGGGGGGACGTTTCCGGGCCTGACCCCCACCTGCACGGCCGCAGCGGTTACGGTGCTGCTCTGACCGGTCGGAGGGCCGACCGGCCGGACCGACCGACCAAAGGGGGGACGATGCCCGGAACCGTGCTGCTGCTGGCGGCCTCACCGGTGGGCAAGGGGCGCCTGGTGGACGCGGCCTCCGTGCTCCCCGTCCTGGCGGCCGTCGCCCCCGCCGTGCTCGCCGGCACCGACACCGCCAACGTGGTGGAACTCGCCGACCCGCTGGACCCGCAGGCCGTGCTCACCCGGCTGCGCGCCGCCGCGACCGCCCCCGGACCGCTCAGCGTGTTCGTCACCGGCCAGCTCCAGCTCGACCGCCGCCAGCACCTGCCGCACCTGGCGCTGGCCCGCACCACCCCCGCCACCGTCCGCTACACGGCCCTGCCCTGGCACTGGATCCGCGAGGAACTCCGGCTGCGCCCCACCGGCGCGACCACCCTGGTCGTCGACCTGCACGCGGACGCCGAGACCTGGGAGCACCTGCACGGCACGCCGCTGGACTGCGGCCGGAACAACGCCGTCTACGGGCGCATCGCGCCTCCGCCGCCCCGGCGGCAGGTCGCCTCGCCGTCCTACATGAAGGCGGTGGCGACGTTTCTGCGCAGCGGGTCGCGGCCGCCGATGGAGCAGTTGCACGAGCAGGCGCTGGCCCGGACCGCCGAAGAGGGCGGCGCCCACCGTGACCTCGTGCTGGCCTCCGCCGGGAGCCTCGCGGGCACCGACCCGCACGCCGAGATCAGTGCCGCGGTGCGGGCCGGACGGCACGCCGACGCCGACGCCGTCGCCGCGCGCCACGAGCAGGCCGCGGTGCGGGCGCTCGGGCCCGCCTCCGAGGACGCGCTGCACTGGGCCGAGGTCCGCGCGGACCTGGCGATGTTCGCCGGTGACCCGGTGCGCAGCTGCCGTACCTGGCTGACCGTCGCCTCGGCCCGGCTGGCCGCCGGTCAGGCGGCGGACGCGCCCGCCGTGGAGGCGGCCGTGGACCGTGCCCACCACCAGTGGGGGCGTATCGACGACCGAGCGCGGGCCCGTGAACTCGGGCCCGCGCTCGCGGAGTTGAGACTCAGGGTGCCGGGCCGCCGGCAGGGTGCGCTGGACCACGTCCAGCAGCACCTGCGGCAGCTCCAGACACAGGGCTGAGCCGTCAGTTAGTGGGATGCCCGGTCGGGAGACGGACGGCACCGCCTCGCATACCCGGGACCACGGACACGATCCTTCGGGGTCTGCCAGGCCGTTGACGCTCGGTGACTGAGGCTTTCCCGACGAAATGATCTCCGCGAAGTGACCTGTCGCGGCGGACAGCATCACATACCTGGCGGGATGGCGAATGGGTCATATCCCTCGGGCATGAAGCAGCCCTAGTCTTGCAATGGTTGCGGATCGTTCAGCACGACGCGCTAGCACCCGCCCGCAGGGGAGAGCCCGTCTGGGCGGTCCAGAACTTGTCGGCCAGGGAGTCCACCGGACCGCCGCCGAACTCAAGCAGCGATGGCTCCCCCTGCAACACGTCACGCTCAGCCCCAGCCGGATCGGCGACATCGCCCGAGCCACCCTCGCCTGCAAAAGGATCTCGAAGCGATCACCGTCGAGAAAGCCTCACTGACCGAGCTGTCTGACGAGTTCACGCCACTTTCGTCTGAGTACTCCAACCGAGCCTGTCTGGGCAGGCGTTATGCAGCACGCTCTCGAGCTGCCTCCGAGGGATCCAGCCAACCCACGGTCCACAGGTTTCCCTGCGGTCCCACCAGCCGAAGATCCCCCAGTCGTCTCGGCTTGCCCCAGGGGGATCCGCAATGCATATACGTGCACGAAGACTCGTTGTCACGGTCGTGTCTCTGGTTCTGGTTGAACCGCTCCGGGATCAGTGGAGGCTCTATGCGTTGACTCCAGCCGCCGGTTGGGGCTGGTGGTGAGCGTAGTAGTTGGTCTCGTGTTCGTGGGGCGGGATGTTGCCGATCCCGGTGTGGAGACGCTGGCTGTTGAACCAGTCGACCCATTCCGCGGTGGCGAGTTCTACGTCGGCGAGACCGCGCCAGGGCCTGCGGGGCTTGATCAGTTCCGTTTTGTATAGGCCGATCTGGGATTCCATGAGCGCGTTGTCCAGAGCGTCGCCGACGGTGCCGATCGAGGCGTCGATGCCGGCCTCGAGGAGGTGCGCCGTGAATGCGAACGACGTGTATTGGCTACCTGCATCCGAATGATGAAACAGTCCCGTTCCAGCGGGAGTTCCGGCACGGTCTCTGCGCCACAAGGCCATGTCGAGGGCGTCGAGGACGAGCTTGGCCCGTTTGCTGGTGGCGGCGGACCAGCCGACGATCGTCCGGGAGTACACGTCCACGATGAATGCGACGTAGACGATCCCGGACGAGGTGGCGACGTAGGTGAAGTCGGCGACCCACCGCTCGTTCGGGCGAGACGCGGTGAAGTCGCGCCTGAGCAGGTCAGCGGCCCGCTCGTGGCCGTCGTCTCGGAGAGTGGTGCGGATCTTCTTCCCGCGTCGGGCGCCCTCCAGGCCCAGGTCGCGCATCAGCCGGGCGACGGTGCAGCGGGCCGCCGGTATGCCTTCGCGGTGCAGCTGCCGCCAGACCTTCCGCACTCCGTAGACACTGAAGTTGTCCGTGTGGACGCGGCTGATCTGCGTCTTCAGCTCGGCGTCGCGGACCGATCGGGCGCTGGGCGTGCGGTTCTTGGCGGCGTAGTAGGTGCTCGTCGCGATCTTCAGTCCATGGCTGGTCAGGACTCGGCAGATCGGCTCGACTCCGAACACCTCGCGGTGTGCGTCGATGAACGCTACGAGCGCTTCGACGGCCGGTCGAGCTCGGCCGCGAAGAAAGCCGAAGCCGCTTTGAGGATCTCGTTCGCCCGTCGAAGCTCGGCGTTCTCGGCCCGCAGCCGTTTGATCTCCGCAGCCTCCTCGGACGTCGTGCCGGGCCGCTGGCCGGCGTCCACCTCTGCCTTGCGGACCCAGGTCCGCACCGTCTCTGCCGCACCGATGCCCAGCTTCGCCGCGACCACCTTCATCGCCGCCCACTCGGTCGGGTAGTTCGGTCGGATCTCAGCAACCATGCGCACCGCTCGTTCGCGAAGCTCAGCGGGGTAGGGGGACGGACGTGCCATGACTCGATCCTCTCAGGGAATCGAGCCTCCATCAGACCCGGAGCGATTCACTGTGGCAGTGGATCGCCTGCTGGCTGAAGGGGCCCCGTCTTCGGCTCCTGGCGCTCTCAAGGAAGGTTCCACCAAGCCGATCGAAGCGTTGTATGGCGGTAGGAGGTTCAAGTCGTCGACGCTCTCGGGCATCGTCAATGAGATAAAGAGCTCGGGAGATCGAGCCAGAGGTATCGTGATGGGTCAGAAGGGAAGACAGGCGCATGTCTTCAACGTCGTGAATGTCAAGGGAGACGTTGTGTTCCTGGATGGTCAGTCAGGACACGCAGACCTCTCGCCGTGGCGGAACTTCTCCCTCCTTAGGACGGACTGATGCTGGACATGGAACAGGCAGCCAGGCTTGCCAAAGAATTCCTCGACAGGGAGGTGAGCCACGATCGCATGGACTTCGCGCTCGTCGAGGGAGAGAGTGCCCAGGTCGGAGGTAAGTTTTACTTCGACTGTCAGTCGGTCGCCTACCTCCGCAGCGGAGATCCATCAGACATGGCCGTCGGAACTGGCTACGTATGCGTGGATGGAGAGACTGGGCAGTGTCGGCTGATGGGGGCCGTGGAATCAGCCGCACTCGACCTCTTCTGATCTCCCTTTCCGTACCTTCGCGTGCGGAGCCGTGCAAGAAGAAGACAGGGGGCCTGCGGTGTACGTCACCGCAGGCCCCCTGTCTGACATCCAGCGTACGGTTGGCTTCCCACTCTCGGTAATTCCGTCAGGGCCTGGCGCTGTCAGGGATCTTGGAGTCGCCGGGGTCGGTCACTTGCGGCGCGGCAGGTCTGAAGCCTAGTCCTTGGCTTTCCGGGCGCCCGGACTGCTGACCTGAGACAGCAAGATGGTCCTTCCTCGCGCCTCGCTATAATGCTGGAGCGGTCACTCTCAAATTTTCGAGACGCCGAAGAGCAACTATGAGCCAACTCGGCCGAAGTGGCGAGATTGAACCACCCTGATGACATCACGCCGGTCGACGCCTGGGAATACCTAAGCAGAAGTGAAGGAAGATTCTTCCGTTCGGAATCGTGTGATGGTGTCGAACTAGCCGGAACGATAGCAACCGAAGCGCTCGTCAGAGGTGCGGGAAACGTTTGCATCCTGTCGGAGGGTGATTGGCTCACCGTGACCGTAGACCGTGACTGGCTGTGAGATCGGAAAATGAGGTCTTTTCTTCGGTGACTCTGGAGGGTGGAGTCAACAGTATGTTGGCGGAAATTCTCGCAGTACGCGCCTCTGAGGGCGTGGCAACTGCAGCTGTCGGCAGTGTGAGGGTGGTCAAGGCTGGATCGGCTGCCGCTGCTTGCAGGGCTGATCACCCTGTCATGCGGGATGTGTCTCTCCGCCGACGTGCGAGGGATGACGCAGACGGTTCATGTCCTCTGCGTGAGGACACCGAAGTGGTCCGCCCGGCACGCCGTTCGCGCTGGCCGCGGCGAAGGCGACGATCCCGGTGTCGCTGGGGACCGCCGCGTAGACCGTGTCGGAGCCGGCCGACAGTTCCAGGTCTGTGACTCCTTGCAGCGAGGTCAGCTGCTTGACGACCGTGCCGCTGCAGTCGGTGACGACGATCTTGCCGTTGCTAGGGTCGCTGATGAAGACCCGCTGGTGGACGCCGTCCACGACGGCGTCGCCCACCGACTTGACCGGCAGGACCTTGTTTGGGTCGGCGAAGGCCGGAGCGGCGGCGAGCGCCGCCGAGCTGAGGAGGGCCGCAGGGCCGTGACGGTCTGCGACATATGCACGCTGATTCGAACCGTTTCTAGAGACTGAGCGGGATTGGGTCCTGGTGCCAGGACTGGTGCTCAGCCGCGTGTCCCGAACGGTTGTGGGCACGCTGGTCGCCCGCTTTCGCTCCGCGTCCGGCGCCGACGGATCGTGTCCGTGGTCCGGGGATGCGGGGGCGGGTTTCCTCACGCCCCGGAATGCCCGGTGCGGCCTGGACGGTCCGATGCCCCACAGCATCACGCTGGTGCGGTGGGGGCGGTGCCGTCCGTCGCCGGATCGGGTGTCCCAGGGCGCGTCTTCCGATGGCCACGGCGGCAGCGTCGTGGCGTGTGGTCTTGCGGGTTGTGGTGGTCAGGGGTTTCTGCCAGTGCTGGGCGCCCCAGCGGCTGGTGTAGGCCGGGTCGACGGCGACCAAGGGGATGCCGAGTTCGGCGGCCATGGACACCAGTCGCGCGCGCAGCCTGGCGGTGGGCAGGCCGGAGATCAGCTTGCGGAACCGTTTGCGCCGCCCGTGCTTCTCCCGGCTCTTCTCCGCGGTGAAGTCCAGGTCCTCGACCGCGATCGCCAGGTGGTGGCGCTTGGCCCAGTGCAGCAGGCGGATCAGGGCGTGTCGGACCTGGGCGTCCCGGTGGGACGCGGTGCCGGTCAGGTCGTAGTCGAACCTGCGCGGGGCACCGACCGGGTTGCCGTGCTCGTCCAGACGCCAGGCGGCCAGGTGATCGGCGTTCATGTCCACACCGGCCAGACCCGTAGTACGGACGGCTTCCAGCGGCACCGTCTGCACCGGCTGGTACTGCCAGGAGGCGGTCAGGTACCAGCGGCCCCGATCGACGTCGTAGTGGATGCGGTAGGCGACGGCCCGGTTCGCGCAGATGCGGTCGGCCCACTGCTCACCCCGGTACCGGAAGCCGACCCGGCAGGCGAGCACGTACCGGCCGTGCGGCGCGTTCGCCAGCCCGGACAGCGCTACGGGGAGCTTGATGCTCACCTCACCGTCCGGACTGACCCGGATCGTTTCATTCCCGTACCGCTTCTCCGACTCACCGTCGGCCTGGAGAAACCAGCGCTCGGCCTCCCAACGGCTACGCCAATCGGCCTCGCTCATCTGGGCAGCTTCGAGGTTGTGCCGGGCACGCAGCAGTTTCTTGCCGCCGCGCACCACCCGCACACGCCCGGCCTCACACTCTGCGCGTGCCTGTGCCAGTCGATCTCCGAGCAGTCGCAGGCGCCGGGACTTGGCGAACCACTCCCGCTTCGAGCGGTAACCGCCCGGCCGGCCACCCGAGCCTTTCGCCCCGATCGGCAGCGACAGCCGGTACGCGATCATGTCTACATCTGCCTGGAGGTGGCGGATGTGGGCGAGCTGACCGCGCCGTGCCAGCGCCCACTGGTCATGCGTGGCCTTGGTGATACTGCCCGCCCACCGCGAGGAGGACTCACTGGTCAGGGCACGCTTGCGGTGCGCCCACTGCTCACCGTCATGGTCCAAGCCCGCCGCGCAACGGGCCTTCAGGTCCCGGGAGGCCAGAGAGCCGAGCAAATCACCGACCAGACGCAGCACCTTCTCATCCCGCTCGGTCAGTCCCTTCAGGCTGCTTCGGACTGCCACCCCGGACGGGCCGGGCACCACGAACGAAGCCGTCACCTTGCGCAACCCGCCCATCCCCCACCCCCCTGCACGGCTCGAAGATCTGTCACCGAACCCAACGACAACCTGACGCAAAGGTCACGCATTCGATATGGGAACTTATATTCCCCACCAAGGCGCACGCGCATGATGTGACCGAGATGCTCCCGCATGCACTCCAGAACACACCCGAGTGTTGTCATTCGGCGGCAGTTCGCTCACCCCCCTGGAAATCGTCATGCCACTGACAAAAGCGCCAGTGCCCCCGAGACGAGTGTGCGGACACCCGGGGCGACCGTGGACAGATCGGGCGCGAAGTCCGGGCTGTGGTTGCTCGGCACGCCCTGCAGCTTCTCCGACAGGTCCGCGCCCCCGGCCGCTTCCCACACCGGGTGCGGGGTGGTCGTCACGAACCAGTACGAGTACGGGATCGAGCCCGCCGCCAGCACGGAGAAGTCCTCGCTGCCCATCGCCGGGCCCGGGTCGAACACGGTCCCCGCGCCGAACACCTCGCCGTGCACGGCGGCGACCCGGCGGTCGGTGTCCATGTCGTTCACCGTCACCGGGAAGGTCGACCCCACCGTCACCTCCGGCTCCCGCGGGCACCCGGCCGCCAGGCACTCGCCGTGCGCGATGCGGCGGATCGCGGCGAGCATGCGCTCGCGGACCCTGTCGGACCGGGTGCGCAGGTTGAGGGCGATACGCGCCTCGGAGGGGATGATGTTGTGCCGGGTGCCCGCCTCGATCCGGCCGACCGTCAGCACGGCGGACTCGGCGGCGGCGGTCTCCCGGGCGACGACCGTCTGCAGCCGGGTGACGAGGTACGCGGCCGTCACCACCGGGTCGACGGTCGCCTCGGGCCGGGAGCCGTGTCCGCCCCGGCCGTGCACGACGATGTCCACGTCCGTCGAGGCGGACATGATCAGCCCCGGCGCGTGCGGGTACAGCCCGGCCGGACCGGGCGCCGCGTGCTGCCCGAGCAGGACGTCCGGCCGCCCGAACCGCTCGTACAGCCCGTCCGCGACCATGCGGGCCGCGCCCTGCCCGGTCTCCTCGGCGGGCTGCCCGACCAGCAGCAGCGTCCCCGACCAGGTCTCCCGCCCGGCCGCCAGCGCCTGCCCCGCGCCCACGAGCCAGGTGACGTGCAGATCGTGCCCGCAGGCGTGCATCACGCCGTCCGTCCCGGACGCGTACGGCAGCCCCGTCCGCTCCGCCACCGGCAGCGCGTCCATGTCCGCCCGCAGCAGCACGACCGGGCCGTCCCCGTTGCGCAGCACCCCCGCGACGCCGGTACCGCCGACCCCCTCAGCCGTCTCGAAACCGGCGGCCCGCAGCCGCTCGGCGAGCCTGCCGGCCGTGCGGTGCTCGGCCAGCGACAGCTCCGGGTGGCGGTGCAGATCCCGGTAGAAGTCCTCCAGCGAGGCGACCGGGAGGTCTGCGGTCAGTTCGCGGGCGGTCCGGGCGGCGGGGGAGGTCATGAGGAGGACCCCAGGGGCTGTCTAGCGGTGCTGGGCATGCTGGGCGGAGGGTGTTTCGGGGGTGGCCCGGGCCGGGCCCGCGTTGGCCGCCGTGATGAGGGCGGCGACGGCGACCACGGCTGCGGCGACGCCTCTGGCGTACCGTGCGGTGTGGCGTCCGTAGCGTGCGGATGAGCGTCCGAGCACGGCAACCTCGCAACAACAGCGGCATGTTAAGCAGGTTTAATGCGACGCTTAACCTAGGGGCTGGACAAGCCGAACGGCAAGGGGTGGAGGGGGAGTTGGGGGTGTCGGAGCGTGACGATCCGGAGACCGTCGGGCGACGGGTGCAGCAGCTGCGGGCGGAGCGGGGGCTGACCCAGCGGCAGCTGGCTGAGCCCGCGTACACGCCCGCGTACATCTCGACGCTGGAGGCGGGGCGGGTGCGGGCCTCCGACGAGGCGCTCAGGCACATCGCGGGCCGGCTCGGCGTCGCCTTCGAGGAGCTGGCCGTCGGCCGGTCCCCGCACCTGGCCACCGATCTGCGGCTGCGGCTCACCGAGGCGCAGCGGACCCTGGCGACGGGCGAGGCCAAGGAGGCGGCCGTCCAGTACGCCGCCCTGCTCACCGAGGCGGAGGCGCACGGGCTCGCCTGCGAGCAGGCCGCCGCGCTGCTCGGCCTCGGGGAGTGCGCGCTGGAGACCGGTGACCTGGCCGAGGCCAGGGAGTACTTCGAGCGCGCGGAGGAGGTGACGGCCCGCGAGCCGCTGCCGGTGCGGGTGCCCGCCCTGCGCGGTCGCGCGGTCGCCCACTACCTGGCGGGGGAGCTCCGGTACGCCGTGTACCTGCTGGAGTCGGCCCTCGACGAGCTCAACCGCGGCGGGCTGCACGATCCGGACGCCCTTCTCCTGCTCTACGCCAGCGTCATCGGCCCCTACATGGACATGGGCGCCCACGCCCGCGCCGCCCAGGCCGCCGAGTTCGCCCTCGCCCTCGCGCCGCAGGTCGAGGATCCCGCGCTGCTCGCCCGGATGCACCGCTCCGTCGCCCGCACCCTGCTCGCCGAGGGTCGCATCGCCGAGGCCGACGCCTCCCTGGCCAAGGCGGCCGAGCTGTACCGCCAGCTGCAGCTGCGGACCGAACTCGCCAACTGCCACTGGATGCGCGGGTACGTGTACGCCCAGAACGGCGAACTGGACCGCGCCGAGGACGAGTTGCGCGAGGCGCTCGCCATGCTCTCCGCCACCCGTGCCGCCCTCTACAGCAGCCAGGTCGCCGTCGAGCTCGCCGACGTCCTGCACCGGCGCGGCAAGTCGGCTCAGGCCGCCGAGCTGCTGCGGGGGGTGCTCGGTGACCTCTCCTCGGAGCGGGGCGCCGTGCACGCCGCGGCCGCGCACCGCCTGCTGGGGATCATCGCGGAGGACGCCCGGGAGACCGACGCGGCCGAGGAGCACTACGTACGGGCGCTGAGCCTGCTGGAGCGGGCCGGGGCCGCCGGTGACCTCGCCGACCTGTGCCGGCTGCTCGGTGACCTGCTGCGCCGGACGGGGCGGGTGGAGGCCGCGCTGGACGCCTACCGGACGGGCCTGGGCCACCGCACCGCTCCCGGGACCACCACCCTCGGCCCCGCCCCGGCCCAGCCGCCGCTGTGAGCGGCGCGGCGCAGGCGGCCCGCTCGGCGGACGCGGGCGGGCGCTGAGCCGGCGGGAGGGCCCTCGTGTCCGCGTTCGGCCTGCCCCGCGGTGAAGCGCGGCGGCGGTCCGCGCCGCGGATGCGTCCGGAGCGGCTCGGGCGGCCGCGGAGGGGTACCCGGAGGGCCGTACGACGTTCGACTTCCCCGGAGGCTCGTCATGACGGACGCGCACACCGACCGAGCCGGCCACGGAGAGCAGGTGCTGGCCCGGCTGCAGACGCTGCTGGTGGAGTCGGACCGGCTCGAGGACTTCCTGGAGGAGCTCGTCACCCTCACCGCCGAGGCCCTGCCCGTCCCCGCCCACTGCTCCGTCACCCTCAGTCCGGAGGGCGGCGACCAGCCCACCACCGCGGCCGCCAGCGACCCCGAGGTGGAACTGTTCGACCAGCGGCAGTACGAGATCGACGACGGGCCCTGTCTGTCGACCCTGCGGACCGGGACACCGCACGAGGTCCCGGACCTGGCGGCGGAGGACCGCTTCGGCCCCTTCCCGGACCTCTGCAACGAGTACGGCATGTGCAGCATGCTCTCGTTGCCGCTGACGCCGCCGCGCCAGCGGGTCACCGGCGTCATGAACCTCTACTCCAGCGAGCGTGAGGCCTTCACCCGGCCGGTACGGGAGCAGGCGGCGGTCTTCGCCGGATACGCCTCCGGTGCGCTGGGCGTGGCGCTGAAGATCGCCGGTCAGACGCGGTTCAGCACCGACCTGCAGCGGGCGATCACCTCCCGCACGGTCATCGACCAGGCCCTCGGCATCGTCATGTCGCAGCGGCGCTGCGACTCCGACAAGGCCCTGGAGATCCTCAAGCGCCTCTCGCAGCAGCGCAACGTCAAGCTCCGCGACGTCGCCTCGCAGGTCGTCGCCCAGGTCACCGGTACTCCTCCCACTCCCCGGCCGCTGCACCCGCGCGACTCGGCGCTGTGAGCCCTCGCAGGGGAGACCGAGGGCCGTTTCGGGCCCCCGGCCCCGGGTAGTCGGGACTCCTCCCGCGGGCAGGGGCACCTGCTCAGGGCCCTTCGAGGACGGCCGGGCCGGGACTGAAGGAGGCGGTGGAGGTGCGGCCCAGGGACGACGGCGCGTACGCGGACGGTTCCGACGGCCCGGAGCAGGGCCGGCGCCCCGCGAGCGCTGCCGGCAACACGGCACCGCACCGGGCGGACCCGGCACAGGCCCTGGCCGCGGCGGTACGGGGAGCGGCGCCCGAGGAACTGCCCCGACGGCTGTGCGCGGCCGCCGTCGAACTGCTTCCGGTGGCCGGCGCGAGCGTGTCACTGCGCAGCGAGGGGCTGCCCGTGCTGGTCGGGGCGAGCGACGACAGGGCGGCCGGCATGGCGGAGATGCAGGCCACGCTCGGCGAGGGGCCCTGCGTGTGCGCCGCCGAGACCATCGCACCGGTGTTCGCGGACGACCTGACCGGCGGACCGGCCGTGGCGCGCTGGCCGGTGTACGCGCAGCAGGCGACGGCCGTGGGGGTCCGGGCGGCCTATTCGCTGCCGCTCGGCGACACCACGGTGTGCGTGGGCACCCTCGACCTGTACGGCACGAGCCCCGGCGAGCTGGCCGGCCCCGACCTGCACACCGCCCGGCTGCTGGTGAACGCCCTGACCACGGCGTTGACGTCGCTGCTCCGGGACGATGCGGAGACCGGTCGCCCGGACCCCGTCTGGCTGGGCGGCCTGACCGCCGAGCACAGCGCGATCCAGCAGGCCATCGGCATGATCATGGCCCAGCTGGGGGTCGACGCGGGCGAGGCGCTGGCGCGGCTGCGCGGGCACGCGTTCGCCCGCGGGCGTACGGCGCTGGAGGTGGCGCACGACGTGATCGGGCACCACACGCGGTTCGACGGGGACCGGCCCTGACGGCGGTCAGACCTGGGTGCGGGCTTCGTCGCGGACCTGGGCCAGGCGCTGGGCGCCGACTTCCAGGACCCGGTGGGCGGTGTCGTCCGGGAGCACGGTGCCGGGCGCGCCGAGGGTGAGCACGATCGACTGGTCCCCGACGCGTACCGCGGCGACGTCCACGCTGAGCACGGGTGTGTCGCCGTCCGCGTCGGCCTCGCCGGTCAGCGTGACCCGCAGGCCCTGCCGGGCGTCCCCGACGGCCGGCAACGGCAGTTCCTCCACCTGCACGGCCTCGGCGCCGGCGCGGGTGGTCGTCGCAAGGAACTGTCCGCAGCTGCCCGGCAGCGTGCGCAGCCAGGCCAGTACGCGGTCCACGTCCGCCGGGCGGTGGGCGGCGACCTGGTAGCGCAGCTGGGCGAGGTCGTCGGTGTCGTCCAGGGCGGTCACGGCGGCCTGGCCGCCCCACGGCGCGCCGAACAGCTCCTCGGTGTACAGCGCCTCCAGCATCCGCTGACAGTCGGGTGCCGCGTTCGTCGTCGCCTTCAGCATCCCGTCCCGCCAGGTCGCCGCCCCCTCGGACGGCACCCAGGGCGCGCCGAGGTCGGCCTCGCCGACCAGGGCGGACCGGGCCTGGTCGCCGGTCAGGGCGGGGTCGGGGCCGTCCTGCCCGTCCGGTGACAGGGCCGAGGTGGCCACCGGGTCCCGGGCCTGGTCCGGGGTGCGCACCAGGCAGGAGGAGGCACTGAGCAGCGTGGCCGCGGTGAGCAGGAGGGCGGCGGGGCGGCGGGTGACCGAGGGGCGGGGCATGTACTCACGGCACCACTGCCTCCGGCGGTCCACCAGCGGTCCGGGCCGTCCGGGTGAGGGGTGCTCCCCGTGCACTGCTGGGGGCTGCCGCCCCCGGACCCCCGCTTCGGCCCGGACGGCCTCGTCGCCGAACGCCGGACGGCTGAGTACGCGACCCGGTGACGCGGGCCCCGTCCGGGGCTGATCCTGGGGGCGGAACGACAGAAGGAGTCCACCGTGACCGGTCAGCCCATACCTGTGATCATCGACTGTGACACCGGGGTCGACGACGCCCTGGCCCTGCTGTTCGCCGTCCGCCACCCGGACCTGGACCTGCGGGCGGTGACGTGCGTGGCCGGGAACACGGACGTCGACGGGGTGGTCCGCAACACCCTGACGGTGCTGGAGCAGGCCGGCGCGCCGGACATCCCGGTGGCCCGCGGGGCCGAGCGGCCGCTGATCGAGCCGGCCCGCTCGGCACGGCACGTGCACGGCCACGACGGGATGGGCGACCTGGGGCTGCCCGCGCCGACCCGGGCCCCGGCCGCCGTGGACGCGGTGACGCTGCTGCACCGTGAGATCCTCGCCTCGCCCCGCCCGGTCACCCTGGTCCCGACGGCTCCGCTCACCAACATCGCTCTGCTGTTGCGCACCCACCCGGAGGTGACCCGCAACATCGAGCGGATCGTGTTCATGGGCGGGGCCGTGACCACCGGGAACGCCACGCCCGTCGCCGAGTTCAACGTCTGGCACGACCCGGAGGCGGCGGCGGTCCTGCTCACCGCCGGGGTGCCGATCACCATGTACGGGCTGGACGTCTTCCACCAGGTCGTCGTGGACGGGGGCCAGGTGCGGCGGCTGCGGGCGAGCGCCGAGCCCGGCACCCGGCTGGCCGGCGAACTGCTCGCCCACCGGCCGACGGCGCAGGGCGGCCCCGCCGAGGCCGAGGCGGCGGGCGGCCTCGGCGACGCGGGCGCGGTCTGCGCGGTCGCCGACCCGGAGGGCATCACCACCCGCCTGCTGCCCGTCGAGGTCACCCTCGCCCCGGGCCCGTCCCGGGGCCAGACCGTCGTCGACCGCCGCCCCCGCCCGGGCGAGTCCGAGATCCACGACGGCGTCCGCGAACAGACCCTGGTGGACGTGGCCTTGGAGGTGGACGTCGACCGGTTCGTGAAGCTGTACCTGGAGACCGTGGAGCGGCCCTGGCCGCCCAGCCGCCTGGCCGACTAGTCGGTGGTGGCGGGGGCCGGGGCCGGTGCCCCCCACCGTTCCTCCACCCGGGCCACCTTCCAGTAGGTCAGGGCCGCCGCCCACACCACCACGAACAGGCCGACGATGAGGTAGCCGACGTTGTCCAGGTCGAGGTCCGCGATCCAGCCGGTGACGCCGTCGCGCAGGTCGAGTTTGTCGTGCAGGACGCCGACCAGCTCGATGGTGCCGATGAAGAAGGCGACGGCGATGGACAGCCCGGTGATGGTGAGGTTGTAGAACACCTTGCGCACCGGGTTGGAGAACGCCCACTGGTAGGCGAAGTTCATGAAGGTGCCGTCGAGGGTGTCGAACAGGCTCATCCCGGCGGCGAAGAGGAGGGGCAGGCAGAGGATCGCGTACCAGGGCAGGCCGGCCGCCGCGCCCGAACCGGCCATCACCATCAGCGTGACCTCGGTGGCGGTGTCGAAGCCGAGGCCGAAGAGGAAGCCCAGGGGGAACATCTGGCCGGGGCGGGAGACCGACTTCGTGAGACGGCCGAGGATGCGGTTCATGAACCCCCGGGAGTCCAGGTGGGCTTCGAGCTCCGTCTCGTCGTACGTCCCGGCCCGCATCGCCTTGAACACGCGCAGGATGCCCGTCAGGGCGACCAGGTTCAGGGCGGCGATGAGATAGAGGAAGGTCCCCGAGATGGTCGTGCCCATGAAGCCGAGGACCTGGTGGGTGCGCGAGCCCTCGTTCATCACCTTGCCGGCGAGCTGGGTGCCGCCCGCGATCAGCGTCGCGAGGACCACCACCACGCTGGAGTGCCCGAGCGCGAACCAGAAGCCCACCGACACCGGGCGCTTGCCGTCGGCCATCAGCTTGCGGGTGGTGTTGTCGATGGCGGCTATGTGGTCGGCGTCGAAGGCGTGCCGCATGCCGAGGGTGTAGGCGGTGATGCCCAGGCCGATCCCGAAGGCCTTGGTGCCGACCTTGTAGTGCTCGGGGACGACGAGCAGGAAGAGGATGCCGAACGCGACGACGTGCAGGGCGAGGATCACCACCAGCAGCCCGGCCGTTCTGATCGTGTCCTCGCGCCGCCACCGGAAGGAGGGGGGCACCGTCGTCGTCGGGGCGGTTTTCGCGGGCAGGGTCATCCGGTTCACGCTCCAGCACCTCGTGGATCACTTCGTGAGCTGCCGTGGCCGGTCTCCTGGCTTACGGGTGGTTGCGTCCGCCGTCCCTGCCTTCCCGGTCGTACGACCAGTGGCCCGGCGGATGCCGGACGGGACGTGAACTCCCCGATCACAGTGGCGAGGGCCGCGTCGACATCGCATCGACTTCCCGAGCACCACGGCGTGCCCACCGTAGGGGCGGAAGCGGTTCCCTGCATAGCTGCGTACCTGCGCAGGTATGGAAGATCACAGAACGGCGCCTGCCACTATGGCGTCATGCATCTCGTGCCTGCCGACCGCGCGGACCGTCGCACCATCGACGGTCACCGGGTGTGCGACGCCATCGCCGCGATCGGCGAACCCGGTCATGTGCGCACCTGGGCCGACCGTTTCTCCCTGCTCGCCGACGCCAAGCGGCTCGCTCTGCTGCTCGCCCTGCACCGCACCGGGCCGCTCGCCGTGTCCGATCTGGCCATCGCGACCGGCATGAACGACCCCGCCGTCTCCCAGGCTCTGCGGCTGCTGCGGGCGGCGGGGGTCGTGGAGGGTGAGAAGGAGGGGCGGGTGGTCAGGTACCGGGTGGTGGACGCCGAGGTGCAGGGGCTGCTGAAGCGCTGCACGGCCGACGGGGGCTGACCGGCCCGCCCCGCGGGGGTCAGCCGCGTGCCGTCCGCTTCCGGCGCGTCGCGACGATGATGGCGGCACCGCCGGCCAGGAGCACCGCCGCACCCCCGACGATCATGCCGGAGCCGCTGCCGCCACCGGTCTCGGCGAGGTCGCCGCCGCCCCCGTCGGGCGTCGTGGCCGCGGCCGGGCTGGACTCCGAGGCGGACGGGGTCGGCGTGGTGGCGGACGTCGGCTTCGAGGCGCTCGGGCTCGGGGTGTCGCTGCCGTCGGCCGGGGTCGACGGCTCGGCCGGCGGGACGGACGCGGGGGAGGACGGGGTCGGCGTGGCGGACTGGTTGGAGGTGCAGTCCTTCGTGCCGCCGTTCCAGGCCGCGATCAGCTTGTCCTTGATGACCGGGTGGTCCGGGCCCTTGGGCAGGTCGCCGTGCTCGAAGCCGTCCTTGGCGTCGAGCTTGCCGTCGAACTTCACCGCACCCCGGTAGAGGTCGATCTGCGCGAAGCAGCCGGCGTCCGGCACCGCGATGTCGAGGGAGTCGGTCTGGCCCGGCTTGACCGTCACGGAGTCGAAGTCGATGAAGACCTGCTCGCCGGAGGTGCCGAAGGAGGAGCCGTGGGCGACGTAGGAGGCCAGCGAGGCGGTGCAGGTGGAGGCGTCACCGGCGGTGCGGACCTTGATGTGGACCTTGCCGTCCTCGGTGGGCCTGAGGTTCTGGTCGTCGACCTTGACCGAGTCGTAGAAGCCGGTGCCGTCCAGCGAGAACTGGCAGCGTTCGGTACCGGTCTCCGTGCCCGCGCCGGTGCCCGGCTTGTAGGCGCCGCCGGACTTCCAGCCGTCCCCGCCGTCGCCGGCCCAGGCAGCGGAGGAGGCTGCGACGGAGGCCGCGCAGAGGGCGAGCGTCGCGACGCCCGTTCCCAGCAGGCGACGCGCGGTGGCACGACTCGCTATGGACATGTGTATCCCTATCAGGAGTTCTGAGGTGGTCTCAGACGGTGTGAACCGGCCTGAAACAGGCAGAGGAAAGCAGAGGGAAGCAGCGGAAAGCAGAGGAAGCGCTGGGCTCGATGGTCATATGCGCCACAGTGTGAGCACATGGTGAGGCGACCTGCGGAACCCTGTCAACCTGCGCTGATTCGAGGTCAGTTGATGACCCATTACAACCTCGCCACACTGGGAAGAATCCGTTCCGCATAGTGTGAAGGTTCACTTTCCCGGCAATGTGAACAGGCTTTCTGTGCCGTCCTCTCCAAGGGAGCCGATGTGACCGACCTTTCGTCCAGGAATCCCGACTGGTGGCGCCAGGCCGTCGTCTACCAGGTCTACCCCCGCAGCTTCGCCGACGCGGACGGCGACGGGCTCGGTGACATCCGGGGCATCGCCGAACGGCTGCACCACGTGGCCGCGCTGGGCGCCGACGCCGTGTGGCTGAGCCCGTTCTACCCGTCGGAACTGGCCGACGGCGGCTACGACGTCGCCGACCCCAGGGACGTCGACCCCCGCCTCGGCACGCTGGACGACTTCGACGCCATGGTCGCCGAGGCCCACCGGCTGGGCCTGAAGGTGATCGTCGACATCGTCCCCAACCACACCTCCCACCAGCACACCTGGTTCCAGGAGGCCCTGCGCGCCGGTCCCGGCTCCGCCGCCCGCGACCGCTACGTCTTCCGCGCCGGACGCGGGGAGCGGGGTGAACTTCCGCCCACCGACTGGCAGTCGGTCTTCGGCGGCAGCGCCTGGCAGCGGGTCCCCGACGGCCAGTGGTACCTCCATCTGTTCGCGCCCGAGCAGCCCGACCTCAACTGGGACCACGAGGAGGTCCGCGCCGACTTCCGCACCACCCTGCGCTTCTGGGCCGACCGGGGTGTCGACGGCTTCCGCGTCGACGTCGCCCACGGCCTGGCCAAGGACCTGGACGATCCGCTGCGCGACGTCGGCGACCTGGGCGCGACCGGAGAGGAGGCGCTGCAGCACCTGCCGCCCGGCAGTCACCCCTACTGGGACCGCGACGAGGTCCACGAGATCTACCGCGACTGGCGCAAGATCTTCGACGACTACACCCCGCCCCGCACCGCGGTCGCCGAGGCCTGGGTCCCGGACGCCCGCCGCGCCCTGTACGCCCGCCCGGACGAACTGGGGCAGGCGTTCAACTTCGAGTACCTGCAGGCAGGCTGGGACGCCGAGGTGCTGCGCCGGGTCATCACCGGTTCCCTGGACACGGCCCGTACCGTCGGGGCGTCGGCCACCTGGGTCCTGTCCAACCACGACGTCGTACGCCACACCTCCCGCCTGATGCTGCCGCCCGGCACGGACGACAACGCCTGGCTGCTCTCCGGCGGTCACGCGCCGCGGGTCGACGAGGCGGCGGGCCTGCGCCGGGCGAGGGCGGCGACCCTGCTGATGCTGGCCCTGCCCGGATCCGCGTACGTCTACCAGGGCGAGGAACTCGGCCTGCCCGAGGTCGCCGACCTGCCCACCGAGGTCCTCCAGGACCCGATCTGGGAACAGACCGGGCACGTCCGCAAGGGCCGCGACGGCTGCCGGGTGCCCCTGCCGTGGACGACCGGTGGACCGTCGTACGGCTTCGGCGCCCAGGGTGCCTGGCTGCCGCAGCCACCGGTCTTCGCGTCGTACGCCGTGCAGGCGCAGGACGGGGTGGAGGGATCCACCCTGGAGTTCTACCGCCGGGCACTGCGCCTGCGCCGCAAGCTCCTCGAAGGCGAGTCGCTGACCTGGGCGCCGGACGCCCCCGCCGGTGTCCTGCACTTCACCCGTTCGGAGGGCTGGCGGTGCGTCGCCAACCTGTCGGCCGAGGCGGTCCCCCTGCCGCCCGGTGAGCCGCTGCTGAGCAGCGCGCCGCTGCCGGACGGAGGGAGCCTGCCGCCGGACACCACGGTGTGGCTCGGCTAGTGCTGCGACCGGAAAGGTTTGCCGGGAAGCTCGCGGCGTCCGGTGCGGTGCCTCGCAAGGCGGAGCATCACCCGCGTACTGGATGTAC
>NZ_JBSFIK010000067.1:0-34218 GCF_053597535.1 Streptomyces sp. NPDC001348
TTCGGGCCGCCGGTGGGGCTGTCCGGCCAGGTCAGCGCCTGCTCCGTGCACCACCAGTACTCCTCGAGGGTCTCGCCCTTCCAGGCGAAGACCGGGATCCCGGCGGCGGCGATCGCGGCGGCCGCGTGGTCCTGCGTGGAGTAGATGTTGCAGGAGGCCCAGCGGACCCGGGCGCCGAGCGCGACCAGGGTCTCGATCAGCACCGCCGTCTGCACGGTCATGTGCAGCGAACCGGTGATCCGGGCGCCGGCGAGGGGCTGAGCCTCGGCGTACTCCTCGCGGATCGCCATCAGGCCCGGCATCTCGTGCTCGGCGAGGGTGATCTCCTTGCGGCCGAACTCGGCCAGGGACAGGTCGGCGACCTTGAAGTCAGCGGTCGTGGCGGGCATGCGCGGGCCTCTCGGTGAGATTGCGGTGGATGTCGAGGGTCGCTGTGGAGCGGTTCAGGGTGATGTAGTGCAGGCCGGGCGCGCCCTCGGCGAGCAGCCGCGCGGCGAGCGCCGTGGCGTGGTCGACGCCGATGCGGTGGGCGGCCGCGCGGTCGTCTCGGGCGGCTTCGAGGCGCTCGGCGAGGTCCTGGGGGAAGCGGGCGTCACTGAGTTCGGCGAACCGGGCGATCTGCCGTACGTCGGTGGCCGGCATGATCTCCGGGATGATCGGGGTGTCGCAGCCCGCGGCGGCCACCCGGTCGCGCAGCCGCAGGTAGTCCTCGGCGTCGAAGAACATCTGGGTGATGGCGTAGTCGGCGCCGGCCCGGCACTTGGCGACGAAGTGCCGGATGTCGCTCTCCCAGTCCGGGGAGCGCGGGTGGCGCTCCGGGAACGCGGCGACCCCGATGCTGAAGTCACCGGCGGCGCGCACGAGTTCGACGAGCTGACTGGCGTGGCGCAGACCGTCCGGGTGGGGTGTCCAGGGGCCGCGCGGGTCGCCGGGCGGGTCGCCGCGCAGGGCGAGGACGTCGCGGATCCCGGCGTCGGCGTACCGGCCGACGATGTGCCGCAGCTCGGCCACCGAGTGGCCGACGGCGGTGAGGTGGGCGACGGGACGCAGCGTCGTCTCGGCGGCGATGCGCCGGGTGACGGCGACGGTGCGGTCCCGGGAGGAGCCGCCCGCGCCGTACGTCACCGACACGAACGCGGGCGCGACGGACTCGATGCGGCGGACGGCGTCCCACAGGGTGCGTTCCCCGGCTGCCGTCTTCGGCGGGAAGAACTCGAAGGAGTACGTCGTCACGCCTGCGGCGAGCAGAGCCCGCAGGGAGCCCGCGGCCGAGGTGGCGGCGGTCGTCATGGGGTTGCCTCCTCGGCCGGGCCGCCGGTCGTCTTGAAGTAGACGGCTTCCGGGTGGTGCAGGATCAGGGCGTCCGTGGACTGCTCCGGGTGGAGCTGGAACTCCTCGGAGAGGGTGACGCCGATGCGTTCGGGGCGGAGCAGGCCGGCGATCTTGGCGCGGTCCTCCAGGTCGGGGCAGGCCGGGTAGCCCAGGGAGTAGCGGCAGCCCTGGTACTCGGTACGCAGCATGCCGGCCAGGCCGGCGGGGTCGTGACTCGCGAGGCCGAGTTCGGCGCGGACCCGGGCGTGCCAGAACTCGGCGAGCGCCTCGGTCAGTTGCACGGACAGGCCGTGCAGTTCCAGGTAGTCGCGGTAGGCGTCGGCGGCGAAGAGTTCGTTCGCCGCGGCGGAGACCCGGTTGCCCATGGTGACGGCCGTGAAGGCGACCACGTCGGTCTCGCCGGACTCCTCCGGGCGGAAGAAGTCGGCGAGGCACAGGTGGCGGTCGCGGTGCTGGCGCGGGAAGGTGAAGCGGGTGCGTTCGGCGCCGTTCTCGTCGAGGACGATCAGGTCGTCGCCCTTGGAGACACAGCGGAAGTAGCCGTGGACGACGGCCGCTTCGAGGAGGTTCTCGGTGTGCAGGCGGTCCAGCCAGGCGCGCAGCCGGGGCCGGCCCTCCGTCTCGACCAGTTCCTCGTACGTCGGCCCGTTGCCGCCACGGGCGGACTTCAGGCCCCACTGCCCCATGAAGGTGGCGCGTTCGTCGAGCCAGGAGGCGTAGTCGGCGAGCGGGATGCCCTTGGTGACGCGGGTGCCCCAGAACGGCGGGACGGGGACGGGGTTGTCGGTGGCCACGTCGGAGCGGGCGGGCAGTTCCCGGGTGCTCCGGTCCGGGCGGGCGGTGGCCGTCGTACGGACCCTGCGGCGTTTCGGCTCGGGCAGTGCGGCGCCCGGTTCGCCGCGCTTGAGGGCCATGAGCGCGTCCATGAGGCGCAGGCCCTCGAAGGCGTCACGGGCGTAGCGCACCTCGCCGTCGTACAGCTCGTTCAGGTCCTGTTCGACGTACGCCCTGGTCAGTGCGGCTCCGCCGAGGATGACGGGATAACTCCCGGCGAGCCCACGGGCGTTGAGTTCCTGCAGGTTCTCCTTCATGACCAGGGTGGACTTCACCAGCAGGCCGGACATGCCGATGGCGTCGGCGCCGTGCCGCCCGGCCGCCTCCACGATCGCGGACACCGGCTGTTTGATGCCGAGGTTCACCACGTTGTAGCCGTTGTTGGTGAGGATGATGTCGACGAGGTTCTTGCCGATGTCGTGGACGTCACCCTTGACGGTGGCCAGGACCAGGGTGCCCTTGCCGGAGGAGCCGGTGCTTTCCATGTGGGGTTCGAGGTGGCCCACGGCCGTCTTCATCACTTCCGCGGACTGCAGCACGAACGGCAGCTGCATCTGCCCGGAACCGAACAGTTCGCCGACGGTCTTCATGCCGTCGAGGAGGATGTCGTTGACGATCTCGAGGGCGGTGTGCTCGGTGAGCGCCTCGTCCAGGTCGGCGGCAAGGCCCTGGCGTTCGCCGTCGACGATGCGACGGCGCAGCCGTTCCGTCAGGGGCAGCGCGGCGAGTTCGGCGGCCCGCGAGGCCTTCACGGAGCCGCTGTCGACTCCGTCGAAGAGTTCCAGGTAGCGCTGCAGGGGGTCGTAGCCCTCTCGGCGCCGGTCGTGCACCAGGTCCAGGGCGCACTCCAACTGCTCCTGCGGGACACGGGAGATGGGGAGGATCTTGGAGGCGTGCACGATGGCCGAGTCCAGGCCGGCGGTGACGCACTCGTGCAGGAAGACGGAGTTGAGGACGGTGCGGGCGGCCGGGTTGAGGCCGAAGCTGATGTTGGACACGCCGAGCGTCGTCTGCACGTCCGGGTGGCGGCGCTTCAGCTCCCGGATGGCCTCGATGGTCTCGATGCCGTCGCGGCGGGTCTCCTCCTGCCCGGTGGCGATGGGGAAGGTCAGGCAGTCGACGAGGATGTCGCCCTCGGCCATCCCCCAGCGGCCGGTGAGATCGGCGATGAGGCGTTCGGCGACGCGCAGCTTCCACTCGGCGGTGCGGGCCTGGCCCTCCTCGTCGATGGTGAGCGCGATGACGGCGGCGCCGTGCTCGGTGACCAGCGGCATGATCCGGGCGAACCGGGAGGCGGGCCCGTCCCCGTCCTCGTAGTTGACGGAGTTGACGACGGCGCGGCCACCGAGGCGCTCCAGACCGGCCTCCAGCACGGCGGGTTCGGTGGAGTCGAGGACGACGGGCAGGGTGGAGGCGGTGGCGAGGCGGCCGGCGAGCTCGCGCATGTCGGCGACGCCGTCGCGGCCCACGTAGTCGACGCACAGGTCGAGCAGATGGGCGCCGTCGCGGATCTGGTCGCGGGCGATCTCCACACAGGTCTCCCAGTCCTCACGGACCAGGGCCTCGCGGAACCTCTTGGAGCCGTTGGCGTTGGTGCGCTCGCCGATGGCCAGGTAGGAGGTGTCCTGCCGGAACGGTACGGAGGTGTAGAGGGAGGCGGCGGCCGGCTCGGGGCGCGGGTCACGGCGGGCGGGTTCGAGGTCGCGTACGGCCTCGGCGACCTGCCGCAGGTGCTCGGGGGTCGTGCCGCAGCAGGCGCCGACCAGGCTGATGCCGTGTTCGGTGACGAACTGCCGGTGTGCGGCGGCCAGTTCGGCCGGGCCGAGTGGGTAGTGGGCGCCGTCGGCGGTGAGGACGGGCAGCCCGGCGTTGGGCATCGCGGACAGGCCGGTGCGGGCGTGCCGGGACAGGTGGCGCAGGTGCTCGTTCATCTCGGCGGGGCCGGTCGCGCAGTTCAGGCCGATCAGGTCGATGCCGAGGGGTTCCAGGGCGGTGAGGGCCGCGCCGGTCTCGGAGCCGAGCAGCATGGTGCCGGTGGTCTCGACGGTGATCTGCACGAACAGCGGCAGGTCGGCGCCGGCCCTGCGCAGGGCGCGGCGGGCTCCGACCAGGGCGGCCTTGGTCTGCAGCAGGTCCTGGGTGGTCTCCACGAGCACGGCGTGCGCTCCGCCCGCCACAAGGCCTTCGGTCTGCTCCTGGTAGGCGTCGCGGAGGTCGGCGTACGGGGCGTGCCCGAGGGTGGGCAGTTTGGTGCCGGGGCCGACGGAGCCGAGGACCCAGCGGGGGCGGTCGGCGGTGCTGTGGCCGTCGGCGACCTCGCGGGCGATACGGGCGCCGGCCTCGGCGAGTTCGCGGATGCGGGAGGCGATGCCGTACTCACCGAGGTTGGCGAGGTTGGCGCCGAAGGTGTTGGTCTCCACGCAGTCGACGCCCGCGCGGAAGTACGCGTCGTGGACCGAGGCGACCAGGTCGGGCCGGGAGACGTTGAGGATCTCGTTGCAGCCCTCGTGTCCCCGGAAGTCGTCGAGGGTGGGCTCGCGTTCCTGGAGCATGGTGCCCATGGCCCCGTCGGCGACCACCACCCGGGTGGCCAGGGCCTGCCGCAACTCCGCCGGTGTCGCCGTTCGTTGACTGCTCACAGGGCGGCCTCCAGGAACGGGGCGAGGGCGGCGGCCTCGTCGCCGTAGCCCTCGGTGAGCCGTGCCGTCACGGTCGTACGGTCCAGCACGTACTCCTGCGGTCCGGGGGCTTCGAGGGCGAGGGCGGCGAGGACGCAGCCGAGGCGGGCCGCGGCCGGCTCGGGCAGACCGGCGCCGAGCGCGGCGAGGAAACCCGCGCGGAAGGCGTCGCCGACGCCGGTGGGGTCGACGGCCCGGCGGACCGGGGCGGCCGGCACGGTCACGGCCGGCTCTCCGGCGCGTTCGATGCGGACGCCGTCCGCGCCGAGCGTGGTGACCCAGCTGCCGACCCGGTCGGTGATCTGCCGCCGCGACCAGCCGGTGCGCTCCCTGACGAGGGCGGCCTCATAGGCGTTGGTGAACAGGCGGCGGGCGCCGTCGACGAGGGAGCGCACCTGGTCCGGGGAGAGCCGGGCGAGTTGCTGGGAGGGGTCGGCGGCGAACGGGATGCCGAGCGCCCGGCACTCCTCGGTGTGCCGGACCATCGCCTCGGGGTCGTCCGGCGAGATCAGGACGAGGTCGAGGCCGCCGACCCGGTCGGCGACCGGGGCGAGGCTCAGGGTGCGGGCCTCGGCCATGGCGCCGGGGTAGAAGGTGGCGATCTGGTTCTGCGCCCGGTCGGTCGTGCACACGAAGCGCGCGGTCTGCGCCGTGGGCGAGACGTGTACGGAGTCGGTGTCGACGCCGTGCTCCTTCAGGTGGAGCTGGTAGTCGGCGAAGTCCGGGCCCACGGCACCCACCAGGACCGGGGACAGCCCCAACTGGCCCAGCCCGTAGGCGATGTTGGCGGCGGCGCCGCCGCGCCGTACCTCCAGGCCGTCGGCGAGGAAGGACAGGGAGACGTGGGACAGCTCACCGGGCACCAGGTGGTCGGTGAAGCGCCCGGGGAACGTCATCAGATGGTCGGTGGCGATGGAACCGGTGACGGCAATCCGCATGGCCCGGCCCCGCTCAACCGGCCGCGGCCTGACGGAGCTTGTCCGCCCGGTCGGTGGCCTCCCAGGTGAAGTCGGCGCCGGTGCGCCCGAAGTGGCCGTAGGCGGCGCTCTGCGCGTACCGGGGCCGCAGCAGGTCCAGGTCGCGGACGATGGCGGCCGGACGCAGGTCGAAGACGTCGCTGACGGCCTGCTGGATGCGGGCCACGGGGACGGTCTCGGTGCCGAAGGTCTCGACGAACAGGCCGACCGGGGCGGCCTTGCCGATGGCGTAGGCGACCTGGGCCTCGCAGCGCCGGGCGAGTCCGGCGGCGACGACGTTCTTGGCGACCCAGCGCATCGCGTACGCGCCGCTGCGGTCCACCTTGGAGGGGTCCTTGCCGGAGAACGCGCCGCCGCCGTGGCGGGCCATGCCGCCGTAGGTGTCGACGATGATCTTGCGGCCGGTCAGGCCGGCGTCGCCCATCGGGCCGCCGATCTCGAACCGTCCGGTGGGGTTCACCAGCAGCCGGTGCCCGGCCGTGTCGAGGTCCAGGCCGGTCAGCGCGGGTGCGATGACGTGGTCGCGCAGGTCGGGTTCGAGCAGCGTGTCGAGGCTGATGTCGGGGGCGTGCTGCGAGGAGACGACGACCGTGTCCAGACGGACCGGGCGATCACCCTCGTACTCGATGGTGACCTGCGTCTTGCCGTCCGGGCGCAGATACGGCAGCGGTCCCTCCTTGCGGACCTCGGCCAGTCGGCGGGCGAGGCGGTGCGCGAGGGCGATCGGCAGCGGCATCAGCTCGGGGGTGTCGTCGCAGGCGTAGCCGAACATCAGGCCCTGGTCTCCGGCGCCCTGCCGGTCGAACGCGTCGCCCTCGCCGGCGCCCTCGACCCGGGTCTCGTAGGCGTCGTCGACGCCCTGGGCGATGTCGGGCGACTGGGCGCCGATGGAGACGGATACGCCGCAGGAGGCGCCGTCGAATCCCTTCGCCGAGGAGTCGTACCCGATGCCGAGGATCGTCTCGCGCACCAGCGACGGAATATCGACGTAGGCGGAGGTGGTGACCTCACCCGCGATATGCACCTGGCCGGTCGTGATCAGGGTCTCCACCGCGACGCGGGCCGCCGGGTCCTGGGCGAGGAGTGCGTCGAGAATGGTGTCGCTGATTTGGTCGGCGATTTTGTCGGGATGGCCCTCGGTCACCGACTCCGAGGTGAACAGTCGACGGGACACGCTTTCCTCCAGCCGTTCCTGAAGCCGGAACTGGCCTCGGTCCGGGAATTGTTGTCGCAAGAGCGTCCGCCGGAATGCTTGGGAACGGCTAAAGTAGTCCGTTCTGCAACGGTGTTTTCCGCTTTAGCGTGCTGCAAGGAGCGGCTGACTCAATGGCGGGTAGAAAGGAGCTTTCCATGACCCGCTACCTCATCAGCTTCCTACCTTGGATCGCCTACGCGGCGATCGCTACGAGTGACGAGTGGCGCAGCGGCGCGGAGTGGGGACTGGGGATCGCCGCGTTCGTGATCTTCCAGGGACGCCGGTCGGGCAAGCACTTGGACGAGATGGTGATCGAGGTGAGTGCCCTCGTGTTCTTCGCGGGCATCACCTGGCTCTCGTACAAGCAGCCCGACTCCGGCCTCATCCCCTACGGCCCCGCCCTGGTCGACGCGTGGCTCGCGCTCACGGCGTTCGGTTCGCTGCTCATCGGGCGGCCGTTCACCCTGGGCCTCGCCCGCAAGATCGCGCCCGAGCACGTGTGGAAGACAAAGGCGTTCTTCCGCACCAACGCGACGATCACCTCGGTGTGGGGGGTGTCCTTCGTGGTGGCGGCCGGTGCGCTGGCGCTGCTGATCAAGGCCGATCCGCATGCCACGACCGCCGCCATCGTCATCAAGGTCGTCACCTTCGTCGTCCCCGTCCTGTTCACCATGCGGTATCCGGCGATCGCCGCGCAGCGAGCGCGCCAGACCGCCATGCCGTGACATGTCGCGCGCACCGGCCGGCGCCGCACCCGTTGACCCGGGGTGCGGCGCTCGTCGGCGTTCGGGGCCGTCCGGGCACCGGGACCGGGCGCTGGGAAGCGCCGCTGCCCGGTGGTACGGCAGCGGCGCTCTCGGCCGTCAGGAGCTATGCCGTCGCCCACGCCCCCGGCAGCCGGTGGGCGCCGGGGATCCAGCCCGCGGCCGGTGGGGCCGGGGGCTCGGGCGGTTCGGCGCCGCGCAGGACCGCCAGCAGGACGACGGTCACCGCGGCCAGTTGCTCCGGGTCGGGGGTGCCGCGCACCACCCGGATCCCGGTGTCCTCGATGTTCTCGGCGCCGCTCATACCGGCTGGTTCCCGTGCTTGCGGGCCGGCATCGCGGCGTGCTTGGCGCGCAGCATGGCCAGCGAGCGGATGAGGACGGAGCGGGTCTCCGCGGGGTCGATGACGTCGTCGACGAGACCGCGCTCGGCCGCGTAGTAGGGGTGCATCAGCTCCTCCTGGTACTGCCGGATCCGCTCGGCGCGGGCCCGCTCGGGGTCGTCGGCGGCGGCGATCTCGCGGCGGAAGACGACGTTCGCCGCGCCCTCCGCGCCCATCACCGCGATCTCGTTGGTGGGCCAGGCGAAGGTGAGGTCGGCGCCGATGGACTGGGAGTCCATGACGATGTACGCACCGCCGTACGCCTTGCGCAGGATCACCGAGATACGGGGCACGCTGGCGTTGCAGTACGAGTACAGCAGCTTGGCGCCGTGCCGGATGATGCCGCCGTGCTCCTGCTCGCGGCCCGGCAGGAAGCCGGGTACGTCGACGAGGGTGACCAGCGGGATGCTGAACGCGTCGCAGGACTGGACGAACCGGGCCGCCTTTTCGCTGGCGTGGATGTCGAGGACGCCGGCGAAGGAGGCCGGCTGGTTGGCCACGATGCCTACGACGTGGCCGTCGAGCCGGGCCAGGGCGCAGATGATGTTGGTGGCCCAGCCCGCGTGCACCTCGAAGATCTCGCCGTCGTCGACGATCTCCTCGATGACGGGACGCATGTCGTACGAGCGTCCGGGGTCGCCCGGCACCAGGTCGAGCAGGGCCTCGCAGCGCCGCTGCGCGGAGTCCTCGGGGTGGACGGCGGGCGGCAGTTCGCGGTTGTTCTGCGGCAGCATCGACAGCAGGTAGCGCACCTCGGCGAGGCACTCGGCCTCGTCCTCGTGGGCGAAGTGCGCGGCACCCGAGACGGTGGCGTGCACATCGGCCCCGCCGAGCCCGTCGTGGCTGATCCGCTCGCCGGTGACGGCCTGTACGACGTCCGGGCCGGTGATGTACATCTGCGAGGTGCCGCGCACCATGAACACGTAGTCGGTCAGGGCGGGACTGTAGGCGGCGCCGCCGGCGCACGGTCCGAGCATCACGCTGATCTGCGGGATCACCCCGGAGGCTGCGACGTTGCGGCGGAAGATGCCGCCGTACCCGGCGAGCGCGGTGACGCCCTCCTGGATACGGGCCCCGGCTCCGTCGCTGAGCGCGACCAGCGGGGCGCCGGCGGCCAGTGCCAGGTCCATCACCTTGTGGATCTTGGATGCGTGGGACTCGCCGAGGGAGCCGCCGAAGATACGGAAGTCATGGGCGTAGACGAAGACCGTACGGCCCTCCACCGTGCCCCAGCCGGTGATCACGCCGTCGGTGTACGGGCGCTTGTTCTCCAGGCCGAAGCCGGTGGCCCGGTGCCGGCGCAGCGGCTCGATCTCCTGGAAGCTCCCCTTGTCGAAGAGGAGTTCGAGACGCTCGTGGACGGTCAGCTTGCCCTTGGCCCACTGCGCCTCGGTGGCGCGCGGCCCGGGTCCCTCCCGCACCGTCTGCTTCACCAGGTCCAGCAGGGCCACCCGGGAGCGCGGGTCGGGTCGCGGTGGCGGCTGGGTCATGGGGGCGAGCGAGGTGGTGTCCTCGGTCACGGTCATGGGTCACCCGTCCATGTGGCTGAGGGGTCCTTGCACTATGAGCGCCCGATGAGGTCGCGTGGTCCGGTGCCGTGCATCGCAAGGCGCCGGAGAGCCCTCGATGGGGGTCCCCCCGCTCGAGTGAAGCCGAGAGTGGGGGAGGAGCTACCAGGGCTTTTCGGCAACGCGGCGAGGTGCGGTGCCAGGCCGCGCGACCCGGGCGGGCATAGTGCAAGGAGCCCGGAAGGATATACGGACCTTTCATTCAAGCCACGTTGTGCGCGAAGGGGCCACAGCGATCACCCCCTATGGTCGGCGGGCCGCCCCCTACTAAGGGTGGCGGGCGGGGTCCGATAGGGGTTGGTGAGGCCCTCCGCGGCATCTAGAACTGTCCGAACGAGGCCAGTTCGCGAAAAGACGGGTGCTGCGATGACAACGGCGATGGTATTCCCGGGAATGGGGCCCACCCGCTTCCGGGAACTCGGGCGCTTCCTGCTTCTCGATTCCCGGGCGAAGAAGCTGCTCGCGGTCGCGGACGAGGTCCTCGGCCATTCCCTTTTCGACGCGTTCCGGCAGAGCGAGGACGAGTACGCCCCGGCGGCGCAGGTCGCCTTCATGGTGGTGTGCACGGCGCTCGCGGAGCGGGCCCGTGAGGAGCTGGGCGAGCCGGTGGTGTGCACCGGCGCCAGTTTCGGCGAGAAGCCCGCGGTCGGCTTCAGCGGGGCGCTGGACTTCCCCGAAGCGGTGCGGATGACGGCCGGGCTGGCCCGCTGCACCGCCGAGTACTTCGCGCGGGAGCACCGGGACGTGGTGACGCAGTCCTTCGTGCGGGCACCCCGGGGGCCGCTCGCCGAACTGTTCGCGGACATGGACGCCCGGGGCGCCCGGCACGAGGTCGCCTGCCGGCTCGACGAGGGTTTCCTGATGGTGTCCGTGCACGAGGCCGAACTGGACAGGTTCCAGAAGGACTTGCGCTCCATCGGCGCGATGCCGCTGTACGTGATGCGACCGCCGATGCACTCCTCGCTGTTCACCGGGCTGCGCGAGCTGGCCGCCCGGGAGGTCGTCGACGCGCTGCCGCTGCGCGACCCGGAGCTGCCGGTGCTCGCCGACCAGGACGGCACCGAACTGACCACCTCCGCCGGGCTTCGGCAGATGCTGCTGGACCACTTCGTACGGCCGGTCGACTGGCCCGCGACCCTGGACGCGCTGCGCGCCCGCGGCGTCGAACGCCTGGTGGTCGCCGGCCCGGACGCCCTGTTCGGCCGCGTGCGGTCGGCGACCTCCCGCTTCGAGGTGGTCCCCGTCTCCCCGGACCGGGTGGCCCGGCCCGCGACGACCGCGGCGGGGGTGTGACATGACGGCCCAGGTCTCGGAGAGCACCACCGCCGTGCCCGCCGCGCTGGAGGGCAGCCTGCACGGGCTGTTCCTGCGCGGCCTCGCCCGGTCGGCCGACCGGGACTGCTTCCGGGTCGACGGGCGCGGCACCACGTACACCGAGGCGCACCGCGGCGCGCTCGCGCTCGCCGGGGCCGTGGCGGAGGTCTGCGGGGGGATCCCGCGGACGGTCGCGGTGCTCGGCAGCAGGAGCGGGGAGGCCTACACCGGACTGCTGGCCGCGCTGTACCTGGGGGCGCGGGCCGTGCCGCTGCACCCCGCCTTCCCGGCGGCCCGCAACCGTGCCGTGCTGGAGGCCGCCGAGGTGGACGCCGTCATCGCCGACGCCCGGGGCGCGGCGGCCTACGCGGCGATCGGCACGCCGGAGATCCCCCTGGTCGCCGCCGGGCGGGCGCCGCTCCCGGGAACGCCGTTGGACGAACCCCGGGCGGTCGGCCCGGAGGACACCGCGTACATCCTGTTCACGTCCGGCTCGACGGGCCGCCCCAAGGGCGTGCCGACCACCCACCGGGCCGCCGACAGCTACTTCCGCACGCTGCGCGGCCGTTACGACTTCCAGCCCGGTGACGCCTTCACCCAGACCTTCGACCTCACCTTCGACTGCGCGATGTTCGACCTGTTCTGCGCATGGGGCGCGGGCGCCCGGGTCGTGCCGCTGCCGATACAGGCGTACCGGGCGCTGCCGGAGTTCCTCGCCGAGGAGCGGATCACGGTGTGGTTCTCCACACCGGGCGCCATCGCGCTCGCCCGGCGTTCGGGGGCGCTGGCGCCGGGGGCATTGGAGGGTCTGCGCTGGTCGCTGTTCGCGGGTGAGCCGCTGCACCGGCACGACGCCGAGGACTGGCAGGCGGCGGCGCCGCACAGCACCGTGGAGAACCTGTACGGCCCGACCGAGCTGACCATCACCGTCACCGCGCACCGCCTGTCGCCGGCCACGCCCGACGAGCGGTACGTCAACGGGGTCGTCCCCATCGGCGCCGTGCACGCCTCCCTCGATCACCTGCTGCTGGGCCCGGACGGCTCCACCGGCGGCGACGAGGGCGAACTGTGCGTCACCGGACCGCAGATGTTCGACGGCTATCTCGACCCGGCCGAGAACGAGGGCCGGTTCCACGAGCACGCCGGCCGGCGCTGGTACCGCACCGGCGACCGGGTGCGCCGCTGGCCGGACGGTGAGATCGGCTATCTGGGCCGCGCCGACGACCAGGTCCAGGTGCAGGGCTGGCGCGTGGAGCTGTCCGAGGTCAGCCACTGCGTGCGGGCCCTGGACGGGGTGGAGGACGCCGTCACGGTCGCCGTGCCGCGCGCCGGCAGCCACGAGCTGGTCGCCTTCTACACCGGCCGCCCCGCGACGAGCGCGCTGCTCGCCAAGGAGCTGACCGCCGGCCTGCCCAAGGCGATGGTGCCGCGGCTGCTGGTCCACCTGGCCGAGTTCCCGATGAACGCCAACCGCAAGATCGACCGCTCCGCCCTTCGGGCCCACGCGCTGACGCTTCTGGACAGCGGCCGGGCCCGGAGCTGACCGGACGCCGAGAAGCCACGGACGACAAGGAGACCCCCCGTGGACGAGAAGTTCCCCAAGGACGCCCGCCTGCTGCACCACCTCCTCGACGCGCAGGCCGCCGCCCGCCCCCAGGACATCGCCGTGCGCGACGCCCGGGACTCCTGGACGTGGCAGCAGCTCCAGGCGCAGACCCGGGCCGCCGCCGACTGGCTGCGCCGGGCCGGGGTGACGCCGGGCGACCGGATCGTCGTACGCCTGCCGAACGTGCGGGAGACGACGGCGCTGCTGTACGCGGCCTCCCGGGTCGGTGCCGCGCTGGTGCCGATCAGCGCCGAGATGAAGGAGTTCCATCTGCGCGCGGTCGTCGCCGACTGCGCGCCGCGGCTCGTGGTCGTCACCGACGGCGCGGGTGAGTGGGTGGCGGGGCTGACCGACCGTCCGGTGCACGAAGTGGGTTCGCTGTGGGCCGAGTTGGCGGCCGACGGGGACGGCGCCGAGGCCGGGCAGGAACCGGAGGCGCCGGCCGTGCTCATCTACACCTCCGGCTCGACCTCCACGCCGAAGGGCATCATCTGCCCGCACGCGCAGATGCTGTTCGCGGCGCGTTCCATCAACGAGGTGCTCGGCTACCGCGCCGACGACATTGTCTTCGTCCGGGTGCCGCTCTCCTTCGACTACGGCCTGTTCCAGGTGCTGCTGTGCGCGGTGGCGGGCGCGACGCTGGTCCTCGCCGACTCCGAGGCCGACTCCAAGCTGCACATCCTGGTCCGGGAGAGCGGCGCCACCGTGCTGCCGCTGGTGCCCTCGCTCGGCGGACCGCTGATCCGGCTCGCCCAGCGCGACCCGCGGCCGACCCGGCTGCGGATGTTCACCAGCACCGGGGCCGCGCTGGAGCAGCGGATCATCGACGGCCTGTGGAAGTGCTTCCCCGGAGCCCGGGTGGTGCGCATGTACGGCATCTCCGAGTGCAAGCGCATCACGATCATGCCGCCGGACCAGGACCACGAGCGTCCCGGCTCCTCCGGGCTGCCGATCCCGGGCACCGAGGTGGCGATCCTGGACCCGGACGGCAACGAGGTGCCGGCCGGGGAGAGCGGCGAGATCACGGTGACCGGGCCGCACGTCATGGCCGGGTACTGGAACCTGCCGGAGATCACCGCCCGCACCTACCGGCCCGACCCGGCGACCGGCCGGACCCGCCTGTTCACGGGCGACTACGGGCGCGTCGACGAGGACGGCTACCTGTACTTCGAGGGCCGCCGCGACGACATGTTCAAGCGCAGGGGCATGCGGGTGTCCACGATCGAGATCGAGGGCGCCGCGATGGACGTCCCGGGCGTGCGCAACGCGGCCGTCCTGAAGCCGACCGCCGACCGCGACCTGATGATCTTCGTGGAGTCCGACGAGCTGACCCCGCAGGCGGTGCTGCGCGAGCTGGCCGTCCGGCTGGAGGCCGTGAAGGTGCCGGCGCTGTGCAAGGTGCTCGGCTCCTTCCCGCTCACCTCCAACGGCAAGAACGCCAAGCAGCAGCTGGCGGCGATGCTGGACGCCGAGGGCGCCAAGTGACCACGGCGGACACGCGGCAGGCGGAACTGGACCGCGCACTGGTCGCCGAGTACGGCTCACCGCTGTACGTGTACGACCTGGACCGGGTGGCCCGCGCCCGGGCCGACCTGCGCGCGGCCCTTCCCGACGGAGTCGCCCTCTACTACTCGCTGAAGGCCAACCCGCATCCGGGTCTGGTGCGGGCGCTCAGCCAGGGCCCCGGCGGCTGCCGGGCCGAGGTGTGCTCCACCGGGGAACTGGCCTCGGCGCTCGAGGCCGGGCACCCGGCGGAGTCCGTCCTGTACTCGGGGCCGGGCAAGACGGCCGGGGAGCTGGCCGTGGCACTCGCCGAGGGGGTGCGCACGTTCTCCGTGGAGTCGGCGGGCGACCTCGGCCGGCTCGGCGAGCAGGCCGTGCGCCACCGGGTGACCGCGAAGGTGCTGCTGCGCGTCAACAGCGCGGCGGCCGCGGCGACCACCAGCATCCGGATGACGGGTACGCCCTCGCAGTTCGGCATCGACGCCGAGACCCTGCCGCAGCTGCTGCCCGCCCTGCTCGACGTGCCCGGCACCGAGGTGGTCGGCGCGCACTTCTTCCCGCTGTCCAACTCCAAGGACGAGGAGAGCCTGATCGCCGAGTTCACGGCGACGATCGAGCAGGCGGCAAAACTGGAGGACGAACTGGGCCTGCCGCTGCGGATGCTGGACATCGGCGGCGGTTTCGCGGCGCCGTACTCGGTGGCCGGCCGGCGGCCGGTGTACCCGAACCTGCGGGCGTCCCTGGAGAAGGCCCTGGACACCCGGCTGCCGCGCTGGCGCGGGGGCGGACTGGAGATCGCCTGCGAGTCGGGCCGGCACCTGGTCGGCGACAGCGGGCGGCTGCTGACGTCCGTGACCAACGTCAAGGAGAGCCGGGGCCGTACCTTCGCGATTCTCGACGCGGGCATCAACACCCTCGGCGGCATGGCCGGTCTGGGCCGGCTGCTGCCGCTGTCGGTGGATCCGTCCTGCCACCGCACGGGCGAGCCGGTGCCCGTGAGCCTGGCGGGCCCGCTGTGCACGCCCGGCGACCTGCTGTCCCGCTCGGTGCGGATGCCGCGGCCGCAGCCGGGTGACGTGCTCGCGGTGCCGAACGTGGGCGCCTACGGGCCCACCGCGAGCCTGCTGCTGTTCCTGGGCCGGCCGGCCCCGGTGGAGCTGCTGCTCAGTGGCGGCGAGGTGGTCTCGGCCTCACGCCTCGTCTCCTCCCGTACCGACGTCGCATAACCCAGCCTGGAGTTCAGTGACCATGACCGAGTCCGCCCAGCCCGCCCACGACACATCCGAACAGATCCTGTCGGCAGCCGAGTTGACCGGGCTGACCAGGTCCGCGCAGGAGCGGCGGCTGCTCCGGCTCGTCACCGGGCAGGCCGCGGCCGCGCTGCGCGCGGCGGGCCGGGAGCCGGGCGGCGAACTCGATCCGGGGCAGCCCTTCAGGCAGTCGGGGCTCGACTCACTGGCCATCGTCGACCTGCAGCGGCGGCTGTCCGCGGCGATCGGCGCCGAACTGCCGGTGTCGATCGCCTTCGACCACCCGACCCCCCGGGCGCTCGCCGGGCAGCTGCTGCGGGAGGTGCTGGGCGAGTCCCCGGACGACGCGGGGGAAGCCGCGTCCGTCGTGGCGGACCCGGGCGAGCCGGTGGCGATCGTCGGCATGTCCTGCCGCTATCCGGGCGGCATCGCCTCCCCCGGGCAGCTGTGGGACCTGGTGGCCGCGGGCGGCGACGCGATCGGCCCGCTGCCCGGGGACCGCGGCTGGGACGTGGCCGGCCTGTACGACCCGGACCCGGACGCGCCCGGCAAGACGTACGCGCGTGAGGGCGGATTCCTGTACGGCGCGGCCGAGTTCGACGCCGACTTCTTCGGGATCAGTCCGCGCGAGGCCGCCGCGATGGAGCCGCAGCAGCGGCTGGCGCTGGAGACGTCGTGGGAGGCGCTGGAGCACGCGGGCGTCGACCCGGTGGCGCTGCGCGGCAGCAGCACCGGTGTGTTCGTGGGCGCGGAGCCGCAGGAGTACGGGCCGCGGCTGCACCAGGCACCCGACGGCTACGAGGGGCATCTGCTGACCGGCGCCGCCACCAGTGTGATCTCCGGCCGGGTCGCCTACACACTGGGCCTGGAGGGCCCCACCCTGACGGTCGACACGGCCTGCTCGTCGTCGCTGGTCGCGGTGCACCTGGCGGCGCACGCGCTGCGCTCGGGCGAGTGCTCGCTGGCGCTCGCGGGCGGGGTCGCGGTGATGTCGAGCCCGGGCACGTTCACCGCGTTCAGCCGGCAGCGGGGGCTGGCCCCGGACGGCCGCTGCAAGCCGTTCGCCGAGGCCGCCGACGGCACCGGATGGGCCGAGGGCGCCGGCTTCCTGGTCCTGGAGCGGCTGTCCGACGCCCGGCGCAACGGGCACCGGGTGCTGGCGGTGGTCAAGGGCTCGGCGGTCAACCAGGACGGCGGGAGCAACGGCCTGACCGCCCCCAACGGCAGCGCGCAGCGCCGCCTGATCCAGCGGGCGCTGGCCTCGGCGGGCCTGACCGGCGCCGATGTCGACGCCGTCGAGGCACACGGCACGGGCACCCGGCTCGGCGACCCGATCGAGGCGGGCGCCCTGCTGGCGACCTACGGCCAGGGCCGCTCCCCGGACGCGCCGCTGTGGCTGGGCTCGGTGAAGTCGAACCTGGGGCACACCCAGGCCGCCGCGGGTGCCGCCGGGGTCATCAAGATGGTCCTGGCGCTGCGTCACGAACTGCTGCCGCGCACCCTGCACGTGGACGCGCCGTCGTCGCGGGTGGACTGGTCGGCCGGCTCGGTCGAGCTGCTGGCCGAGGCCCGGCCGTGGCCGGCCGGGGAGCGGACGCGCCGCGCGGGCGTGTCCTCGTTCGGCATCAGCGGCACCAACGCGCACGTGATCGTGGAGGAGGCACCGGCCGAGGAACCCGCTCAGGCTTCGGAGCCCGCGGTGGCCTCGGAGGCCCTGGTGCCGCCCGTGGTGCCGTGGCTGGTTTCCGGCCCGACCGAGGAGGCGCTGCGCGCCCAGGCCGCCCGGCTCGCCGAGCACCTGCGTGCCCGCCCCGGTCTCACCGCCGGTGCGGTGGCGTCGGCGCTCGCGGGCCGCACCGCGTTCGCGCACCGGGCCGCCGTGGTCGCGGGCGATCCGGAGGTGCTGCTGGCCGGGGTCGAGGCCATCGCCCGGGGTGAGGCGCCCCTGCGCGGTGAACCGGTCGGCGGCCCGCTGGCGTTCCTGTTCACCGGGCAGGGCAGCCAGCGCCTCGGCATGGGCCGTGGTCTCTACGAGGCGTACCCCGCCTACGCGCACGCCTTCGACGACGTCTGCGCGGCGCTCGACGACCACCTCGACCGTCCGCTGCGGGAGGTGGTGTTCGGCGGGCAGGGGCTGGACGAGACCGGCTACACGCAGCCCGCTCTCTTCGCCCTGGAAGTCGCCCTGTTCCGGCTGCTGGAGGCCTGGGGTGTACGGCCGGACGTGCTGGCCGGTCACTCCATCGGCGAGCTGGCCGCCGCGCATGTCGCCGGACTGTGGTCGCTGGAGGACGCGGCGCTGATCGTGTCGGCGCGCGGCCGGCTGATGCAGCAGCTCCCGGCGGGCGGCGCGATGGCCGCCGTGCAGGCCACCGAGGACGACGTGCGTGCGGTACTGCCGGAGGGCACCGGGATCGCCGCCGTGAACGGGCCGGTGTCCGTGGTCGTGTCCGGTCCCGAGGCGGGCGTGGACGAGATCGTGGCGCACTTCTCGGCGGCCGGACGCAAGACGAAGCGGCTCACCGTCAGCCACGCCTTCCACTCGCCGCTGATGGAGCCGATGCTCGCCGAGTTCCGCCGGTTCGCGCAGGTGCTCGACCCGAAGCGGCCGAGCCTGCCGATCGTCTCGACGCTGACCGGCCGCGAGGTGCCGTACGCGGAGCTGGCCGACCCCGAGTACTGGGTGCGGCACGTCCGGGACGCGGTGCGCTTCGTCGACGCGGTCCGCACCCTGGAGGGGCAGGGGGTCCGCACCTTCCTCGAGCTCGGCCCGGACGCCGTGCTGACCGCGATGGGCGCGGAGCCCGTGACCGACGGGGTGCTGCTGTCCGCCCTGCGCCGGGGCCATGACGAGCCCGGCTCGTTCCTCGCCGCGGTCACCGCGCTGCACCTGCGCGGGACGGAGGTCGACTGGCCGGCGCTCCTCGGCTCGGGCCACGAGCCCGTCGAACTGCCCACCTACGCCTTCCAGCGCAAGCGGTACTGGCTCGACGCCCTGGCCGACGGCCCGGCCGACCCCACCGCCCTCGGCGTCCTCGACGCCGAACACCCGTTGCTCGGGGCCGCGTTGACAGTGGCGGGCTCCGACCGTCTGTTGCTCACCGGCAGGCTGTCCGTGCGCAGCCATCCGTGGCTCGCCGACCACGCCGTGGGCGGCACGGTACTGCTGCCCGGCACCGGCTTCGTGGAACTCGCCGTGCGCGCCGCCGACCTGGCGGGCTGCGCGACGGTGGAGGAACTGACCCTCCAGGCCCCGCTCGTCCTGGACGACCCCGAAACGGGCGTCGACATCCAGCTGGTGGTCGAGGAGCCGGGCCCGGACGGCTGCCGCCCGCTGACCGTGCACTCCCGTACGTCCGGCACGGACTGGACCGTGCACGCCCAGGGCCTGCTGGCCCCGGCCGCGCCCGCCGCCGCCCCCGGCCCCGGGGACTGGCCGCCGCGGGACGCCGAGCCGATCGACGTGACGGACGCCTACGCCCGTATGGAGGCCCAGGGCTACGGTTACGGTCCCGCGTTCCAGGGGCTGCGCGCGGCCTGGCGGCGGGGCGGGGAACTGTACGCCGAGGTCGCCCTGCCGGAAGGGGTGGACGCGACGGGCTACACCGTGCACCCCGCCCTGCTGGACGCGGCGCTGCACGTCATCGGCCTGGACGAGGACACCGAGGGCGCCGAGCTGCCCTTCGCCTGGACCGGCGTGAGCGTACGGGCCGCCGGTGCGAGCGCGCTGCGCGTACACGTCGTCCCGGCCGCCTCCGGTGTCTCGCTGCACCTGACGGACCCGGCCGGGGCCACGGTGGCGACCGTCGGCTCGCTGGTGCTGCGGCCGGCCGGGGGCACGGGCCGGACGGTTCCCCTGTACCGCGTCGCGTGGTCCCCGGCGCAGGGCTCGTCGGTGGACGCCGCCGGGTTCGAGGTGGTGTCGGGCGCGACCGTGACCGAGGTGCTCACCGCGTTGCGGGCCGCGCTCGCGGGCGAGGCACGGCTACTGGTGCCGACCCGGGGTGCGGTGCTGGTCCCCGGTGACGACGACGCCGGACACGTCGTCGATCCCGAACAGGCGGCGGTGTGGGGCCTGGTGCGCGCCGCGCAGGCGGAGCACCCGGGGCGGATCGTGCTCGTCGACGCGGACGGTGCGCTTCCCTCCGTACTGCCGGACGATGAACCGGAGTCGGCGGTGCGCGGCGGACGGTGGTTCGTGCCGCGTCTGGTGCGGGAGACCGTGGCGGTGGGCGGCGGCTCGTGGTCGACGCCGGGCACCGTGCTGGTGACCGGTGGCACCGGGGGCCTCGGCGCGCTGACGGCACGTCATCTGGTCGCCGAGCACGGGGTGCGGAGCGTGCTGCTGGTGGGGCGGCGCGGGACGGACGCCCCGGGCGTCGGCGAACTCACCGGGTCACTGCGCGCGGCGGGCGCCGAGGTGACCGTCGAGGCGTGCGACGTCTCCGACCGGGCGGCACTGGCGGGGCTGTTCGAGGCCCACCCGGACATCACGGCGGTCGTCCACGCGGCCGGTGTGCTCGACGACGCGACCTTCGCCGCGCTCACCCCCGAGCGCCTGGAGTCGGTGTGGGCGCCGAAGGCGCGCGCGGCCCGGTACCTGCACGAGCTGACCGCCGACCGGAACCTCGACGCCTTCGTCCTCTACTCCTCGGCCGCCGCCACCTTCGACGCTCTCGGCCAGGCCAACTACGCCGCGGCCAACGCCTACCTGGACGCCCTGGCAATGCGACGCCGGGCCCAGGGCCTTCCGGCACTGTCCCTGGCCTGGGGTCTGTGGGCCCCGGAGGCCGGCGGAATGGCGGCGGGCCTGGCCCCGGCCGACGTCTCCCGGGCGGCCCGGGCCGGGACGCCCGCGCACGGCGTGGCGGCCGGCCTGGCGATGCTGGACGCGGCGGCCGCCCTGCCGGACGCCGCCCATGTTCTCGCGCTGCGCCTCGACCAGCAGGCCCTGACGCGGCGCGCCCGCTCGGAGGAACTCCCGGCGGTGCTGCGCCGCCTGGTCCGCACCCCGAACCGCCGCGCGGCGGGTACCGCCGCGGCGGACAGCGGCACCCTCGCGGACGAGCTGGCACGGCTGGACCCGGCCGACCGCGAACGCCGACTGCTCACCCTGGTCCGCACCCATGTCGCGGCGGCCCTCGGCCACGAGGGCCCGCAGGCCGTCGACCCCGAGCGCGGCTTCGGCACCCTCGGCTTCGACTCGCTGGCCGCGGTCGAGCTGCGCAACAAGCTGGGCGCGGCGACCGGCCTGCGCCTGCCCGCGACGCTGACCTTCGACTACCCGAACACGGCGGCCGTGGCACGGTACCTGGACGAGCAACTAGTCGGCACGAACGCCGAGTCCGCGGCGACGGCGACTGCGACTGCGACTGCGACGAACGGGACGTCGGGCGGCGCGTCCGGCGGGGACGACGATCCGGTCGTCATCGTGGGCATGGCGTGCCGCTATCCCGGCGGTGTGAGCTCCCCGGATGAGCTGTGGGCACTGCTGGCGGCCGGCGGAGACGCCGTCTCCGAGTTCCCGTCCGACCGGGGGCCGCTGTGGCAGGAGTCGTACGACCCCGACCCGGAGGCCGTCGGCAAGACGTACGTCAACCAGGGTGCCTTCCTGGAGCGGGCGGCGGAGTTCGACGCGGACTTCTTCGGGATCAGCCCGCGCGAGGCTCTCGCGACCGACCCGCAGCAGCGGCTGCTGCTGGAGACGTCCTGGGAGGCGTTCGAGCGGGCCGGGATCGACCCGGCTGCCCTGCGCGGCAGCGCCACCGGGGTCTTCGCCGGCGTCATGTACCACGACTTCGCCCCGCGCCTCCACGACGTCCCGGAGGAGCTTGCCGGATACCTCGGCAACGGCGGTCTCGGCAGTGTGGTGTCCGGGCGGGTGTCGTATGCGCTGGGTCTGGAGGGTCCGGCGGTGACGGTGGACACGGCGTGCTCGTCGTCGCTGGTGGCGGTGCATCTGGCGGCGCAGGCGCTGCGGGGTGGTGAGTGCTCGCTGGCGTTGGCGGGTGGTGTGACGGTGATGTCGACGCCGGACACGTTCGTGGACTTCAGCCGGCAGCGGGGTCTGGCGGTGGACGGGCGGTGCAAGCCGTTCGCGCAGGCGGCGGACGGCACCGGTTGGGGCGAGGGTGTCGGTGTCCTGGTGCTGGAGCGGTTGTCGGACGCCCGGCGCAACGGGCACCGGGTGCTGGCGGTGGTGCGGGGCTCGGCGGTCAACCAGGACGGCGCGAGCAGCCAGCTGACCGCGCCCAACGGACCCTCCCAGCAGCGCGTCATCCGGCAGGCGCTCGCCTCCGCGCACCTGGGGCCGACCGATGTCGACGCGGTCGAGGGCCACGGCACCGGCACCAGGCTCGGGGACCCGATCGAGGCGCAGGCGCTGCTGGCCACGTACGGCCAGGACCGCTCCCCTGACGACGCGCCGCTGTGGCTCGGTTCCATCAAGTCCAACCTGGGGCACACCCAGGCCGCCGCGGGTGTCGCCGGGATCATCAAGATGGTCCTCGCCCTGCGCGAGGAGGAACTGCCGCGCACCCTGCACGTCGATGCGCCGTCCTCGCACGTGGACTGGTCGGCGGGTGCGGTGGAACTGCTGACCGAGGCCCGTCCGTGGAGGAGCGGGGATCGGGTGCGGCGAGCGGGTGTCTCGTCCTTCGGGATCAGCGGGACGAACGCCCATGTGATCGTGGAGGAGGCGCCGGCCGGGGAGTCTGAGGAAGCCGCCGCTCCGGTGGGGCCGCCGGTGGTGCCGTGGATCGTCTCCGGCAGGACGGCGGCGGCGGTACGGGCGCAGGCGGACCGTCTGCTGGAGTACGTCAGCGAACGCCCGGGACTGGACCCGGCTGATGTGGGCTTGTCGCTGGTGACGCGGCGGTCGTCGTTCGCGTACCGGGCGGGTGTGGTGGCCGGTGACCGTGAAGGGCTGCTGGCCGGGCTGGAGACCGTTGCTCAACTGGAGCCTCCGGCGGCTGCGGGCGGCGAGGTGGCGTTCCTGTTCACGGGGCAGGGGAGCCAGCGGGCGGGGATGGGGCGGGAGTTGTACGAGGCCTTCCCGGTGTTCGCGGCCGCGCTGGACGAGGTGTGCGCGGCGATGGACGTGTTCCTGCAGCGTCCGCTGCGGGACGTGATGTTCGGTGGGGAGGGGCTGGACGAGACCGGTTACACGCAGCCGGCGCTGTTCGCGCTGGAAGTGGCCCTGTTCCGGCTGTTGGAGGCGTGGGGTGTGCGGCCGGATGTGCTGGCCGGGCATTCGATCGGTGAGCTGGCCGCCGCGCATGTCGCCGGACTGTGGTCGCTGGAGGACGCGGCGAGATTGGTGGCGGCTCGTGGCCGGTTGATGCAGCAGCTCCCGGCGGGCGGTGCGATGGCCGCCGTCCAGGCCACCGAGGACGAGGTCCTGCCCGTCCTGCCCGAGGGCACCGGTATCGCTGCCGTGAACGGCCCGTCCGCGATCGTCGTGTCCGGTCCGGAGGCGGGCGTGGACGAGGTCGTCGCGCACTTCTCGGGCGCCGGACGCAAGACGAAGAAGCTGACCGTCAGCCATGCCTTCCACTCCCCGCTGATGGAGCCGATGCTCGCCGAGTTCGAGCGGATCGCCGCCCAACTGAACTATGCAGAGCCCGCGGTGCCGATCGTGTCGACGCTGACGGGCGCGGCGGTGTCGTACGACGAGCTCTCCCGGCCGTCGTACTGGGTCCGGCACGTCCGCGAGGCCGTTCGCTTCGCCGACGCCGTCGCCACCCTCGACGCCCAGGGCGTCGGCACGTTCCTGGAGCTCGGCCCCGACGCCGCCCTGACCCCGATGGTCGCCGACCCCCGCGCCGTTGCGGCCCTCCGCCGCGACCGCGGCGAACCCCAGGCCCTCGTCGAAGCGCTCACGCGTATGCCGTCGGTCGACTGGACCGCCTACTTCGGCCCCGGCCGACGGGCCGTCGACCTGCCCACGTACGCCTTCCAGCACGAGACCTACTGGCTCCCCGCCACGGCCGCGCGGGCGGGCGACGCCTCCGAGTTCGGGCAGTCGGACGCCGAGCACCCGCTACTGGGTGCTGCTGTGGAACTACCGGACTCCGAGGGGATGTTGTTCACCGGCCGCCTCTCGCTCGCCACTCACTCCTGGCTGGCCGGGCACGCCGTGAACGGCACCGTCGTCGTGCCGGGTGCCGCGCTGGTCGAGATCGCGGTCCGCGCCGGCGACCAGGTGGGCCGTGGCACCGTACGCGACCTGACCCTGCACGCCCCCCTCGTCGTACCGGAGACCGGCGCCGTCGCCCTGCGCGTCCGCGTCGGCGAAGGCGACGAACCGGCCGTCACCGTCCACTCCCGCCCCGACGGCGAGGACACCTGGACCCTCCACGCGGAGGGGTCCGTGTCGGACGCGCCGGTGGAGCACGCTGCCGACCTCGCCGCCTGGCCGCCGGCCGGCGCCGAGCCCGTCGACACCACCACCCTCTATGCCGACCTGTCCGCGATGGGCCTGCAGTACGGCCCTCTGTTCCAAGGCCTCACCTCCGCCTGGCGGTCCGCCGACGGCACGGTGCACGCCGAGGTGTCGCTGCCCGAGGACGCGGATGCGGACAGGTTCGCGCTGCACCCGGCGCTCCTGGACGCCGCGCTGCACGCCCTCACCTACGCGGGTGCTGCCGAGCGGGCGGAACTGCCCTTCTCCTGGAGTGACGTGGCCGTGCACGCCTCGGGGGCCAGGGCGCTTCGGGTGCGGGTCACGGCCGAGGGGTCGGGGTACCGGCTCGACCTCGCCGATCCGTCGGGCGCGCCCGTCGCCACGGTCACCGGGCTGGTGTTGCGGCCGCTGGCGGCGGACACGGGTGCCGTCCGTGACCTGTACCGGGTCGACTGGGTCCCGGTCGTCTCGGAGACGGCCGAGTCCACGGCGTCGTACACCGTGCTGCGGGCCGACACGGCCGCCGGTCTGCTGCCCCGGCTCCAGGCCCGCCTGGAGGGTGACCGGCCGCTACTCGTCGTCACGCGCGGGGCCGGCACCGACCCGGAGCAGTCCGCGATCCGCGGTCTCGTCCGGGCGGCCCAGGCCGAGCATCCGGACCGGATCGTCCTGCTCGACACCGACCAGGACATCCCCGAGCGGCTGCCCGCCGGGGAGCCGGAACTCTCCTACGCCGAGGGCTCGTTCACCGCTCCGCGGCTCGCCCGCGAGACGGTGTCCGCGGACGATTCCTGGTCCACGTCCGGCACGGTTCTCGTGACCGGCGGCACGGGCGGGCTCGGCGCGCTGACCGCGCGCCACCTCGTCGCCGCCCATGGTGTGCGCAGTCTGCTGCTCACCAGCCGGCGCGGCACGGACGCGCCGGGAGCCGCCGAACTCGCCGCCGAGCTGGCGGAGGCCGGCGCCGCTGTGGAGATCGTCGCCTGCGACGTCTCCGACCGGGAGGCACTGGCAGAGCTGCTGGGCGACCACCCGGACGTCAGCGCCGTCATCCACACGGCGGGGGTCCTCGACGACGCGACCGTCGACCGAGTGACCCCGCAGAGCCTGGACAGGGTCTGGGCGCCGAAGGCGGCGGCCGCCCGGCATCTGCACGAGCTGACCGCCGACCGCGACCTCGACGCGTTCGTGCTCTACTCCTCGACCGCCGCCACCTTCGACGGCACCGGCCAGGCCAACTACGCCGCCGCCAACGCCTACCTGGACGCCCTCGCCGCCCAGCGGCAGGCACAAGGCCAGCCCGGGGTCTCGCTCGCCTGGGGCCTGTGGGACCCGGAGGTCGGCGGCATGGGCGCCGCACTCACCGCGACCGATGTGGAGCGGGTCGCGCGGACCGGGCCGCGGGCGCTGGGACGCGAGGCGGGGCTCACGCTGCTGGACGCGGCCCTGGTGAGCGGGCGGGCGCACCTGCTGCCGGTGCCGTTCGACACGGGCGCACTGGAGCGCAGGGCCCGGGAGGGGGCGCTGCCCGCGATACTGCGGGGGCTCGTCCGGGCCCCCGGGGTCCGGCGGCGCGGTACGGCGGCCGAGGCGGCACAGGGGCCCGAGGCGCTGAGGGAGACGCTGCTGCGGCTTCCGGCGGCCGAGCGGACGCCGTACGTACTGCAGTTGGTGCGGGCCAAGGTGGCGTCGGTGCTCGGTCACGCGTCGGGGGACGCGGTGGATCCGGAACGCGGCTTCGGCGGGCTCGGGTTCGACTCGCTGGCGGCGGTGGAGCTGCGCAACCAGCTCGCACCGCTGACCGGGCTGCGGCTGCCCGCCACCCTGACGTTCGACTACCCGACCTCGCTGGCGCTCGCCGAACACGTGCGCGAACAGCTCGTACCCGACGAGAACGGGCCCGCCGCACTGCGGGCAGTGGAAAGTGAACTCGCGGCACTGGAGACGAAGTTGCTCGGGGTGGCGGGTCCGGACGGGCTGGACGCGGGCGATCACGCGCGGGTGGCCCAGACCCTGCGCACGCTCGCCCTGCGCTGGTCCGAGCTGCATGCGGCCGGTGCCGCCGACACCGCTGCCGCCGACTCGCTGGCGGAGGCCGACGCGGAGCAGATCTTCGACATTCTCGACAGCGAGTTCGAGGGCATTGACATCGATTGAGAGACCGGCCGAGAGATCGACCGACCAGCCCGTCCGGGCTGTTACCGCGATGAGGAGCACCGTCATGGCCACACGCAAGGAGACCGACCTGTGGCTGCTGGAGCGGCTCGTACCAGGGGCCGGGGTCAACAATCTGTCCGTCACGTTCGATGTCGACGGGGTCATCGAACCCGCCGCGTTGTCCAAGGCGTTGACGCTCGTGGTGCGCAAGCAGGAGATCCTGCGCACCGTGTTCCGGGCGACGGAGAGCGAGCTGCTGAAGAGCATGCTCGCGCCGGAGGCGGTGGAGCTGTCGGTGCCCGGCGTCCCGGTGACCGCGGGTGAGGTGGGTTCGGCCGTAGGGGAGTTCGTGGCGGCACCGTTCTCGTTGGACGGGTCGCTGCTGGTCCGGGGGAGGGTGTTCCTGCCGGAGGGCGGCGGGTGCACGGTGAGCGTGGCACTGCACCATCTGGTGTTCGACGCCATGTCGACCGTGTCCTTCCTGGGGGAGCTGCTGAGCGCCCTGGCCGACCCCGACGGCTACGACACGACGCCGGTCGCGGCGGCCGTGGAGCCCGAACCGCCCGCCGAGAGCGTGGAGTTCTGGCGCGAGCAGCTGCGTGGATTCCGCGGTGGCGCCGAGGGGGGTGGGCTGTGGTTCGGCAACCCGCCGTCCGGCACACCGGATCTCGCCGGTGAGAGCACCTGGTACACGCTGTCCCGGCCGGCCCGGGACGTGGTGCGGCGGCTGTGCCGTGAGCTGCGTGCGCCGGAGGCCGTGATCCTGCTGGCCGCGTACTGCCTGCTGCTGTCGCGGCACGGCGCGGGGCAGGACCTGATCGTGGGGTCGCCGGTGAGCGTGCGGCCGGCCGGGCACGAGTCGGCGATCGGCTACCACGTGAACGTGCTGCCGCTGCGGGTGCGGATCGACTCGGCGAAGCCGTTCAAGCGTCTGGTGAACCGGGTCCGGTCGGTGTTCCTCGAGGGGATCGGGCACAACGGGGTGCCGGCCGAGCGGGTGCTCGACGAGGTACGGGACGCGGGCGGCGGCACGAGTTGGCGGAACTCGCTGTGCACGCACCTGTTCAACTATGTGCCGGGCGGCACGTCCGGCGACTTCCGGGCCGGCGGTTTCCCGGCGCGGATGCGGGAGGTGGAGAACGGCTTCAGCAAGTTCGACCTGGAGTTCTTCTTCATGCCGGGCGCCGCGGCGGAGCCCGGGGGCGAGGAGGAGCTGCGGATCCGGGCCGTGTTCCGCACCCAGGTGTTCTCGGCGACCGAGGTCGGTCTGCTGCTGGCCCGCTACGACGCCCTGCTGGTTCGGCTCGGTGAGGAACTGGCGGTACCGGTGGGCGAGTTGTCGGTGTGGAGTGCCGCCGACCGGGCCGCGGTGGCGGGCGGGCACCGGCGCGGGCTGCCGTCGGCGCTGCCCTGCTCCCCCGCCGTCGCCCGGTTCTCGTCGTACGCGCCGGGCGAGTGGTCGGCCGTACGGGCCCTGGTGGCGGCGCCCGACGGCGGCGAGCTGCCGGTGCGGGTGCGCGGCGAGCTGTGCCTCGCGGAGGCGGACGGCACCGTACGGCGCACCGGGGAGCTGGCGCGGTGGCTGCCGGACGGGCGGCTCGAGCTGCTGGGGCGGCTGGAGAGGCAGGTGATCTCGCAGGGGGTCGCTTTCGGGCTCGACGAGGTCGACGCGGTGCTGCTGGCGCATGCCGAGGTGGCCGATGCGGCGACCGTGTCGGCCGGAGGGCGGGTGGTGTCGTTCGTGGCCCCCGCGGGCGGTGCACCGGCCCAGGGGTTGACGGAGCGGCTGCTGAAGCAGATCCGGGTGTCCCTGCCGGGCGCGGCCGAGCCGGACCGGGTGGTCGTCGTGGACGCGCTGCCGTCGGTGGGCGGCCGGCCGGACCTGGAAGGGCTGCGGCTGCGCGCGCAGGCGTTGGACCGGCGCGAGGCGACGCCCGCGGAGCCGGCCGTCGACACCGAGGAGCTGACCGAGCAACTTATCGCGCTGTGGCGGGAGTTCCTGAAGCGCGAGGACATGAAGGCCGGTTCCGGGTTCTTCGCGAGCGGCGGTCACTCGCTGCTGGGCGTGCAGTTGCTGCAGCGCATCAAGCGGACCACGGACGTGAAGGTACGGATCCGCCTCGCCGACCTGTTCGCCCATCCGACACCGCGGGCCCTCGCGGGGTTCATCGCGGAGAAGTCGGCGTAGCGGTGGCCCTGCGCGCCGTCGGGCATGCTCAAGCGGGCGTAGGGCCGGAGGGCTGATCCGCCAGGTATGCCGAGCGCTCACTCTTGGTGAAGGTCCTGTGGACGGCTTCGTGGATCTTCCTGATGGCCGAGGCCGGATCAGGGAGGGAGAGGTCCCGGAGCTGGACCCTTCCGTCCTGCCCGCCACTGGCGAGGGTGCGGCCGTCCGGGCTGAACACCACCGGGTTCACGGGGCCTGAGTGCCTGCCCACGGCTGCGCACGCCCGGAGAGAAGAGCAAACGCCAGGCGTCTTCTTCGGTAAGGATCGTGCGCCGTGCCCGTGACGTGCGCTGTCCTCATTGATCAGGGTGGCGGGGACGGCTGTCCGATCAATTGCCCGGCCGCTGGAATCGATGCCGTGACCGCGACGAGGGCACCAGGCTCTCGAGAGGGAGAGCCGCTCCGAGCGGGCACGGAAAGGCAAGCATGAGCATCGCAACGCGCAAGCTCATCGGCATCGGCATCGCTTCACTCGCCCTCCTGGGCGGCACGACGAGCGGTGTGGCCGCCGCGGCCGGAAACAGCACGGCGAGCGAGGCCGGCAGCACGTCCCGGGCGGCGGTCAGGGCGTCGGCGGACTGCCCGAGCGGCTGGTTCTGCGTGTGGTCGGGGAGGAACTACACCGGCCGGATGCAGAAGGTCCGGTACAACAACGAGGACCTGTCTCAGTACGGCGTCTTCAACGGTGGTGTGCTGTCGTACTACAACCACGGCACGAGTTGCGACGTGACGATCTACAGCGGGAAGCACTACGGCGGAGACTCCTACGTCATCGACCGCGGCGCCAAGGACACTGCTCCCAGTGGGGCGAGCGCGCTCACGATCCTCTCCGACAAGTGGGTCGACTGCCGCTGACGGTGGACGAAGGCCACCCGGCTGTCCGGCAGCGAGCCGGCCCGGGTGAGCAACCGCTACGAACCCGACCAGCCGTTCCACAGGAGACAGACATGTCCACGCCGTCCAACCGTGTCCGAGCCGTCAGTGCCCTGGCCCTGACCGCCGGACTGCTCGTCACCGCGCCCGTGACGGCCGCTCACGCGGCCAGGCCGACCACCCGGGCCGCCGCCGTGCACTCCTGCACCTACCGCTCCACCGTCGGCTACACGTGCGACTACTACTACGGCACCGGCACCATCAGCGAGGGAAGCTCCAACGCCGCTGCCGTCAGGGAGATCCAGGACATCATCAACCAGCACACGGACTACCCCGTCCTGCTGTCCGTGGACGGCGCCTTCGGCCCCGACACCCGCACGGCTGTCACGTGGCTCCAGAGCCGGCACCACATTGCCGGCGGGGCGGACGGCGTCGTCGGCGACCACACCTGGGAGTACCTGCGCCGCTGACGGTAGCCCCAGCACGATCGCGACCACCGGACGGTGCCGGGCGGACAGTCGTGGGCTGCCCGCCCGGCGCCACCGCGTTCATACACACGGGTCAGTCGACCTCCGCCAGCCACGCCCGCATGACCTCCTCGAACCGCTCCGGCTCCTCCACGTGGGGCATGTGGCTGGAGTGCTCGAAGAGTTCCCAGCGGGCGTCCGGGATGCGGTCGAGGAAGGGACGGATCGTGGCCTCCGTCGCCTCGTCGTGGGCGCCGGTGATGACCAGGGTGGGGGCCTCGACGGTGTGCAGCCGGTCGACGACCGACCAGTCCTTCAGGGTGCCGATGACGTGGAAGTCGGCCGGCCCGTTCATGGTGCCGTACACGGTCGGGTCGCTCTGCAGGGCGAGGAGGGTCGTGGCGACCTCGGGCGGCAGCGGACGGGCCCGGCACAGGTGGCGCTCGTAGAAGGCGAGGACGGCCCGCTGGTAGTCGGGGTGGGTGTACTCGCCGGTGGCCTCGTGCCGGCGCAGGGTGTCGCGGACGTCGGCCGGCATCTCGTCCTTGAGGCGTTCGCACTCGGCGCGCCACAGTGGCATGGACGCCGGGGAGTTGGCGATGACCAGGCCGCGCAGTCCGGCCGGCCGGCGCACGGCGTGCTCCGCGCCGAGCATGCCGCCCCAGGACTGGCCGAACAGCAGGTAGTCGTCGGCGATGTCCAGGTGGGCGAGGAGCGCGTCGAGTTCGGCGAGGAAGAGGTCGACGGTCCAGAAGTCGGCCCCTTCGTCGGGCAGGTGGGTGGACTGGCCGTTGCCGAGCTGGTCGTAGTGGACGACCGGGCGGCCGTCGGCGGCGAGCGCGGTGAGGCTGAGCAGGTAGTCGTGGACGGAGCCGGGGCCGCCGTGGGCGACGACGAGGGGGGTGCGGCCGCTGTGCAGGTCTCCGGTGACGCGGTACCAGGTGTGATGGCCGCGGAAGGGAACGACTCCCTTGCGGCTCGGGGCCAGGAACATGAGGGTCCCTCTCGTTCGGATCGGGCTGACATGCGGAGGGGCGCCGGCCTCGACGGCCGGCGCCCCCCCTGTGTACATACGGCCTGGGACCGGTCAGGCCCGGGCCGCTTCGCGCCGGTAGCTCATGACGACCGCGCCGGAGAACACCAGCGTCCACGCGGCGAGCACGGCCGCGCCGACCACCGCGCGGGTGTCGTGCAGCAGGGCGCCGTGGCCGATGTCGGCGAGCCAGTAGCTCGGCATGACCTTGACGATGGCGACCAGCCAGTCCGGGAACCCGGTGGTCGGCAGGAGCAGCCCGCCGAGGAAGCCGAAGAGGATGATCAGGCCCTGCAGGTACATCTGCTGCTGCTCCGGGGCCACGTACAGACCGATGACCAGGCCGAGGACGGCGCACGGCAGGGCGGCGATCCAGATGCCGAGGGTGATCTGCAGCCAGCCGGACGCCGACAGGTGCACGTCCTGCACCAGCCAGCCGAACAGGGCCACGAACGCCGGGCCGGGCAGCGCCACGACCATCGCCACGAACACCTTCGTCAGCAGGTAGGTGCGCGGCAGCAGCGGGGTCAGTCGCAGCTGCCGGTGCCAGCCGATCTGCCGCTCGTGGGAGACACGGGCGGTGGTGTGCATGGCGGAGGTGAACGCGCTGTACGCGGCCAGGCTGCACATCAGCCAGGCGCTGTAGGTGATGCCGTGCGAGTGCGGGATGGTCTGGTTCTTGTAGAGCATGCACTCCAGCAGGTACATCACGACGGGCACGACGAACGCGAAGACGATGAAGCGCGGCCCGCGCAGCATCCGCTTGATCTCGATGGCGAGGTAGCCGGTCATGCGGCTTCGTCCTCCGTGGTGTGGGCGCCGTCCTGGGCGGCGTCGTCCGCGGTCAGCGTGAGGAACGCCTCCTCCAGGCCGGTGGCGCTGATCTCGATGTCATAGGCGCCGGGGTACGTCGTCAGCAGGGCGCGCACGGCGGAGTCGGAGTCGTCGCAGTGCAGTTCGGCCTGGCCGAGGCGGACGGTGGCCTGGGTGACGCCGGGCAGCTTCCGCAGCTCGTCGGCGTTCGCTCCCGGCACCGCCGCACGCAGCATGCGGCCGGCGGTGAGGGCGCGGATCTCGGCGACGGTGCCGTCGGCGACGATCTGCCCGGCGCGCATCAGGACGACGCGGTCGGCGAACTCCTCGGCCTCGTCGAGGTAGTGGGTGGCGAAGACGACGGTGCGGCCGGTGTCGGTGAACTGGCGCATCGACTCCCAGAACTTGCGCCGGCTGCCGACGTCCATCGCGGAGGTCGGTTCGTCGAGGATGAGCAGCTGCGGGTTGCCGACGAGCGCGCAGGCGAACCGGGCCCGCTGGCGCTGACCGCCGGAGAGCTTGGTGCCGCGGCGGTCGGCGATGTCCTCGATGTTGGCGCGGCGCAGCACCTCGTCCATCGGCAGCGGGTTCTTGTACAGGGAGGAGATCATGCCGAGGGTCTCGCGGACGCTCAGGTCGTCGATGAGGGAGCCCTCCTGCAGCACCGCGCTCGCCAGCCCCTCCCGTACGGCCAGGTAGGGCACCTTGCCGAACACGGTGATGCGGCCCGCGGTGGGCTTGGACAGGCCGAGGATCATGTCGACGGTGGTGGACTTGCCGGCGCCGTTGGGGCCGAGCAGGGCGACCACCTCGCCGGGGGCGATGGTCAGGTCGAGTCCGCGTACGGCCTTGACGTCGCCGTAGTCCTTGCGGAGGCCGGTGATGTGCAGGGCGGACTCGGTGGGGGTGGCGGCCGCGGGCTTCTTCTCGGCCACCGGCTTGATCTCGGCTCCCGGCTTGATCTCGGCCGGCCGCTTGGCCCCGGCCACCGGGTTCGGCCCGGCTGCCGACGCGGTCTCGGCTGCGGGCTTGGTCGAAGCCACCGGCTTCGGCTTGGCCGCCGTCGTCTTGGCGGGTGCCGTGGTCTTGGCCGCCGTCGTCTTGGTGGCCGTGGTCTTCTTCGTGGCCGTCGTCTTCTTGGCGGCCGTCCGCTTCCTCGGCGCCGCGGTCGTCTTCCTCCCGGTGGTCGCCTTCTTCGCCGCCGTCTTCTTCGCGGCGGCCGGCTTCTGTTCCCCCGCCGGCACCGTTGCGGCGCCGGCGGTGCGGGACGGGTTCGGGGACGGGGCCGTGACGGTGGTGCCTCCCTCGTCCCGTGCGGTCCTGGTCTCTGGGGTCGTCGTCATGTCACATCCGGATCTGTCGGGAGAGGTCCTGCGGGGACAGCAGCGCGTCCAGCGCCTTCGCGGCGGCCTCGTCGCGCAGCAGGTTCATGTGCTCACTGCCGAACCGGATCTCCCTGGCCACGACGCGGGCCGCGGTCTCCGGATCGGCGGAGCGAAGCCGGTTGAGTCCGCTGAGCGGGGTCGCCGAGCTGAAGGCGACCGCCCGGTGCCAGTTCTCCATGGAGTCGAAATCGCCCGCGGCGACGACGTAGGCGACGAAAGCGGTGAACGACTCGGTGAATTCGGCGCGGCTCTCCTCGTCGAGGTCGAGTTCGTCGAACGCCGGTTCGCTCACGCTCCGGAAGAGCCGGACGAGTTCGGTGCCGAGCACCCGGATGTCGTCGGTGCTTTCCAGGACGCGGTGCCCCTCGGTGTTCGCCGCCGAGATCGGTTCGGGTCCCACAATGGATTCGAAGAGGTTGAGGGACGTGTGGAACTGCCAGTACAGCCCGAGGGGATTGGCGAGTTCCGGGTCGAACAGAATGAGCTGCGGCGCGCTCTCCTGCCACTGCGTGAGACGTTCGGCGAGCGCGGCCGCGTATACCGAGCCGGCGCAGAAGCCGAGCACCGCGCCGACCGGCCGGCCGGTCTCACGTACGGAGTCGAACCAGCGGTCCAGGTACTCCTGGCCGCCGGGCCCCACGTCGGTGGCGATGGCCTGCGGCATCGTCTCCCACACGTGGTGGCGGCCCGCCGCGGTGAGCGAGAAGAGATCGGAGAAGCGGGCGTCGGGACGGCCGGTGGCGGTGAAGTCGACAGCGAGCACCAGAGCGTCTCGGCTGCTGTTGCCGCCCATTTTCAGCCACACGTCGTTGTTATGCACCGGCTGCCCCTTCCTGACTTGTCTGTCGAGTTCTCGACTTGCGCATCGCGCTGGTTGTGCCGGGTGCAGTCGATGCTAGAAGTGGCCGAGGGAGCTGAGAGCCCCTACGGCCACCCCTAGCGCCCCCTACCGCCCGGGCCTACTCCGGGATTTGCGTCAGCGCGTCCTCGAGTTCTTCCGCCAGGAACTCGACGAGCTCTTCAGGGGTTCCGTATTCGTAGATCACCGCTGCGGGCAGCTTCAGACCGAGTGCGGCGGTGAGCCGATCACGGAATTCCACCGCGAGCAGCGAGGTGAATCCCAGGTCCATGAAATCGCTGTCCGGCTCGATGGCCTCGTCCGCCGCGGTGTGCCCGAGCACGTTCCCGACGGCGTCGCGCACCAGTGCGCCGAGCAGTTCGGCCCGCCCCAAGTCGTCGGCCGCCCGTAGCGCCGCCAACAGGGCCTCGCTGTCGTCCGGTTCCGGCTCGGGCACCGCCACCGCGTCGGCCGCACCCGCGCCGCCGGCGGTCCGTCCGGCCGAGGCCAGCCAGTAGTGCTGGTGCTGGAAGGCGTAGGTCGGCAGGTCCACGGCCAGGCTGCCGGTCTCCGCGAAGTAGGCGGTCCAGTCGACGACCGGCATACGCGTGAGCGCTT
>NZ_JBSFIK010000068.1:0-33868 GCF_053597535.1 Streptomyces sp. NPDC001348
CGACCTGGCCTTCTTCGACGACTCCCACGACGCCTGCGCGCACACCGTCTTCCACTCCTGGCTGCTGCTGGTGCGCGGGGTGGTGCAGCGGCGCACCGGCCCGTCAGCCCGACAGCTCCCGTTCCAGCGGCGTCCGGAACCGCGGAGTCACCCTGGCGTCGCCCAACCAGCCCCACAGCCGTTCCGCCTGCTCCGCCACCGCGGCCTCCGCCTCGCGCGGGACGGCCTTGTCGAGGATGCGCCAGACGATCTCACCGGACGGCCGCTGGGCCCACCCCCCGACCACCCGGCCGTCCCACCACACGGTGGGCCCCACGTTCCCGCTGCCGTCGAACAGCGATGGCCGCAACTCGGGCGCGAGGTACCAGTCCCGCTGCTGCCAGCCCATCGCCGTGGGGTCGAGCCCGGGGAGCAGGGCGGCCCAGGGGAAGTCGGGACCGGCGACCGGGTCCGCGTCACCCGGGACGACGTACCCCTGACCCTCGTCCAGCGCCACCTCCTCCGCACCGATCGCCCGCAGCGCCGCCCGTACGTCCGTCACCCGCCAGCCGGTCCACCACTTCAGGTCCGCCTCGGTGGCCGGACCGCACACGGCGAGCCAGCGGCGCAGCAGGGCGACGCGGGCCTCGCCGGGATCCAGTTCGGGGTGCTCGGGGGCAACCGCCCAGCGGAACTGGCTCGACGTCCACGAGCCGAGCGGCCGTCCGCGGACCACCTTGCCCTCCACGCCGAGAAGGCGCAGGAGGCGGCCGGAGACCGTGTGCATCGCCTCGTAGCTCTTGCCCGCCGCGTACACGAACTGCTCCCGCAGCCGCGGCTCGTCCCGGGCCAGTTCCGCCGCCGTGGCCTGCCCGCGGCCGGCCAGCGCGGCCAGCGTCGCCGCCTCGACCTCCGCCAGCCAGGCCGCGTCCGGCCCCCCGCCCTTCACCATGTCCTTGAGCAGCGCCGCGCGGGCGCGGGCGGCCACGTCCAGTCCCGTCGAGGCGTGCACCACGGCCGCCAGCTCGGTGGGGAACACGAACACCGTGTGCCGCATGCCGTGCATCCGCACCAGCGTGCGGTCCTCGTACAGCGCCCGCTCCGTCTCCGGCACCGTTTTCGCCGCCTCGGCCAGTCGCGCGCCCAGCGCCAGGTACACCGTCGCGGGGTCCGTGCCGTGCAGCGCCACCAGTGAGGCGGCGACCTCCTCGGGGCTCCCCGCCCGCTCCGTACCGGCCAGCCGGTGCCGCAGCGCCAGCCGGCCCCGCCGTTCCGCCCCACCGATGTGCCGTGGCCGTCCGCCGCTCATCCCGACCTCCGCCCGGAGTCCGTGTGTCCTTGGAGTCCATCCTCGCCGACCCCACTGACAACGGGCGGGCCACCGTCGGTGAGACCGGTCAGCAACGTGTCCACGAAGGCCCGGCGGGCGTCCGCGTGGTCGCGGAACCACAGCCCCAACTGGTGCTCGGCATCCGGGAGTTCGAAGCGGGTGTACTGGGCGTGCGCGGTCAGGGACTCCTGGACGGCCTCCGTCACCTCCGGCGGGATGAGCGCGTCCGTGCCCGGTACCGCGAGGACCGCCCGGCCCGTGTAGGCCCTGAGCGTCGCCAGTGCGGGCGACCGGCGCCAGCCGTCCGGGGTGCGGATGATCCCGCTGAACCGGCCGTCCCCCTCGCCGAAGGGCACGTCCCACGCCTCCGGCGCGTACACCGCGGGCGCGCACAGGCCCAGGGCGACCACCCGGTCACCGTAGTGCCGGGCGAGGTCGGCCACCGTCTGGCCGCTCATGCTGAACCCGACCAGCACCAGCGGCTCCGCCCCGGGCACCTGGGCGTCGATCACCCCGACCGCCTGCTCGAAGCGCCGCCGCAGGCTCAAGTCCCGTAGTGAACCGGTGCTGTTGCCGTGCCCCGAGAAGTCGAAGGCGAGTCCGCGGCAGCCCCGGCCGACGAACTCCGCGAGCAGCGGGCGCGACCTCTCCTCGCTGCCGGCACCCGCGCCGTGCAGCAGGACGACCGCGGCCCGCCCGGGCCCGCCGCCGTGGACCCCGGCGAGTCGTTCTCCGTCGTACGAGTGCGTGAAAGGGGTCAGGGCGCCGGAGGAGTTGAGAGAGAAGGGATCACTCATGGCCCTCATTCACTCACGGAAAACGAGATGCACGCCGGGTGATCGCCTCCTTACGCTGAATGCGAACCCACGGAAACGGAGGCCCGAGATGGGCACCATCGTCATGTCCGGGGCGGTCGTCCTGGTCGTCCTGGGATTCGGAAACCACATCTGGTGGCTCGCCGCCGTCGCCCTGCTCTTCCTCTACCTGCAGTACGGACGCGGAGCGTCCCCGTCCGCCGGAACCGACTCGGCAAGCGCGCCCGCGACATACCAGGCGTACCGCGAGCGCCGTGACCGCCAGGCGAAGTGGGAGCGCCGCTACCGCCGCGAACGCCCCTTGGAGGCGCGCCGCCAGGAGCGCGCGAAGAAGGGCTGACAAGCCCGGCGGGCGCCCCCGGTCACAGACCCGGGGCGCCCCACACCGGGAACCAGCGGTTCAGGTCCTGCTCGATGCGCAGGTCGTTGGCGAGGACCGCCCGCACCCGCAGCTCCAGCGGGTTGTCGCGGCGCTGGGACGCGCCGGGCAGCGGGGCGAAGGGGTAGAAGGTGCCCCTCTTGTACAGGTACACCAGCGCCAGCCGGCGTCCCGAGTCGTCCCGGAACCCCGCCAGCGAGCACAGCAGCTGGGGACCGAAGCCGTTGACCTCCATGGAGCTGTTCACCGCGTGCAGGTCGTTGACCAGCTGGGGCAACTGGTCGGGGGCGCGCCGGGACACCAGCCAGGAGTAGCCGTAGTCGTCCCGGCGCAGTTCCACCGGTGGCCCGGTGCGGTCCGTGTCGGCGTCGAGGAGTGCCTGGACCTCCCGGTGCGTCTGCTCGAAGGCGGCGCCCTCCACCGTCGCGAAGCACACCGCTCCGTCCCCGGTCGGCGTGAACCCGGCCGCCGCCTCCAGGGTCACGGCCGCCGAGGGCAGCGCGAACAGCTGGTCGAGATCGGGCGCGACGGGCTTCGTACGGCCGAGGAGGATGTCCAGGAACCCCATGCTCAGCCCGCCCTGCCCGGCTGTGCCGCCTCACCCAGTTCGCCGGAGATCCGGGCCAGTTGCTCCAGCCGCTGCTCCAGGCTGGGGTGGGTGGAGAAGATCCGGGACAGCCCCGGCTCCCTGCCCAGCGCGGGGGTGAAGTAGAAGGCGTTGAAGGCCTGGGCGGTGCGCAGGTCCTCCGTCGGGATACGGGCGATGTCGCCGGAGACCTTGGTGAGTGCGGCGGCCAGCGCCGAGGGGCGGCCCGTCAGCAGCGCCGCGGCGCGGTCCGCGGCCAGCTCCCGGTAGCGGGACAGGGCCCGGATGAGCAGGAAGCTGATCGCGTACACGGCCGCCGAGACCGCCATGACGGCGGCGAGCACGGCGGCGGTGTTCTGGTCCCTGCGGCCTCCGAACAGTCCCGAGTAGAACGCGAACCGCACGATCAGGCCCGCGATCACACCGAGGAACGAGGCCACCGTGATCACCGCGACGTCCTTGTGCGCCACGTGCGACAGCTCGTGCGCCAGTACGCCCTCGAGCTCCGCCGGCTCCAGCCGTCTGAGCAGCCCGGTGGTCACGCAGACCACGGCGTTGTCGGCGTTCCGCCCGGTCGCGAACGCGTTCGGCATGTCCATGTTGGACACGGCCACCACCGGTTTGGGCATGTCCGCGATGGCGCACAGACGGTCGATCACCGCGTGCAGCTCGGGATACTCCTCCCGCTCCACGACCCGCCCGTGCATCGCGAACAGCGCGATCCGGTCGGAGAACCAGTACTGCGCCCCGAGCAGCGCGGCGGCGACCACCACGACCAGCAGCCAGGACTTCAGCAGCACGAGCAACGCGGCGACGAACCCCACGTACAACAACCCGAGCAGGAACAGCGTGACCCCCATGCGCGCGGTCAACCGCCGGTCGCTCCGGAAGCGGCTCTGCATCTTGCATCACCCCGCAGTCAGGCACTCGTCCCGCTGTCCAGTGTGCACCTGCGGATTCCCATGAGGCGGTTCCGAACGGCCCTAGGAGCAGCAAAAGGTCCCTGTGTGGTGCTGTGCGCCGTCCGGGGCGGGGGTCAGCGATAGGCCCGTACCTGTGCGTAACCGAGCAGAGCGATCACCGCGGCCACACAGCCCAGCACCACGACCGTCGATATCCACGAGGAGCGGCGGGGCCTCACCGGGTCCGGGTCGGCGCGGAAGGGCGCCGGGTCCGGCGGGTTCTCCTTCCAGCGGGCGGCGAGCATCCGTGCCCGGGCGGACGGCTCCTTGTGCTCGGCCGAATTCGCCCACCTGTGATCGAATTCCCGCTCCCAGTCGTCCTGCTCCGTCATCCCCGTTCAACCTCTCTCGTTCCGGCAGGGTCAGGAGGGATGGTCCCCCGATATAGGAGGCCTGGGAAGGCCCGAAGGTTGCACAGGATGCCGGGTGGTCGCCGGGCGGCTAGCATCGAGAGTGAGAGCCGCGATGCGGGCTGTGACCAGCCCTGCTTCTGTCCAAGGCGGCAACACCTACGACCGCGCCGGGATCCAGCCCTGCGGCCGCGGCCATCCGTCTCGTGCTCCCACAACCGCACGAGGGGATGGGAGGAGGTTCACTGATGAAAGCACAACGCGCGAGGCGTCTCTTCGCGGCTACCGCGATCGGCGTTCTGATGGCCAGCGGTGCCACGATCGGCGCGGCGGGCACGGCCTCGGCAGCTGTTCCGACCAAGGCACCCACCGGCTTCGGAGGCTGCTTCGACCGCTGGGGCTTCAACCACTGCGGCTTCGACGGCTTCGGCTTCCGCAACAGCGGCTTCAACAACGGCGGCGTCGTGGTGATCGTGGTCGGCTGAGAGTCAGGACAGCCGTAACGGTGCAGCCGTAACGGTGAGGGCCGCCCCCCGCGCAGCGCGGGGGGCGGCCCTTCCTCATGTGCCCGGCGGGATCACACGTCGAAGTACAGCTCGAACTCGTGCGGGTGCGGACGCAGCTGCAGCGGAGCGATCTCGTTGGCGCGCTTGAAGTCGATCCACGTCTCGATCAGGTCGGACGTGAAGACGTCACCGGCGAGCAGGAACTCGTGGTCGCGCTCGAGGGAGTCGAGGACGGCCGGGAGCGAGGTCGGGACCTGGGCCACGTTCGCGTGCTCCTCGGGAGCCAGCTCGTAGAGGTCCTTGTCGATCGGCTCGGCCGGCTCGATCTTGTTCTTGATGCCGTCCAGGCCCGCGAGCAGCAGGGCCGAGAAGGCCAGGTACGGGTTGCCGGAGGAGTCGGGCGCGCGGAACTCGACGCGCTTGGCCTTCGGGTTCGAACCCGTGATCGGGATACGCATGGCCGCGGAGCGGTTGCGCTGCGAGTACACCAGGTTGATCGGCGCCTCGAAGCCCGGCACCAGACGGTGGTAGGAGTTCACCGTCGGGTTGGTGAAGGCCAGCAGCGACGGGGCGTGCTTGAGGATGCCGCCGATGTAGTAGCGGGCGGTGTCCGACAGGCCGGCGTAGCCTTGCTCGTCGTAGAACAGCGGGTCCCCGCCGCTCCACAGCGACTGGTGCACGTGCATGCCCGAGCCGTTGTCACCGAAGATCGGCTTCGGCATGAAGGTCGCGGTCTTGCCGTTGCGCCAGGCGACGTTCTTCACGATGTACTTGAAGAGCTGCAGGTCGTCGGCGGCGGCGAGCAGCGTGTTGAACTTGTAGTTGATCTCGGCCTGGCCGGCGGTGCCGACCTCGTGGTGCTGGCGCTCGACCTTCAGGCCGTTCTTCTCCAGCTCCAGGGAGATCTCGGCGCGCAGGTCGGCGAAGTGGTCGACCGGCGGGACCGGGAAGTAGCCGCCCTTGTAGCGGACCTTGTAACCACGGTTGTCCTCGAGGGCGCCGGTGTTCCAGGCACCCGCCTCGGAGTCGATGTGGTAGAAGGACTCGTTCGCGCTGGTCGCGAAGCGGACGGAGTCGAAGACGTAGAACTCGGCCTCGGGGCCGAAGTACGCGGTGTCCGCGATTCCGGTGGAGGCGAGGTACGCCTCGGCCTTCTTCGCCACGTTGCGCGGGTCACGGGAGTACTGCTCGCCCGTGATCGGGTCGTGGATGAAGAAGTTGATGTTGAGGGTCTTGTCACGGCGGAAGGGGTCGACCCGGGCGGTCGACAGGTCCGCGCGCAGCGCCATGTCGGACTCGTGGATCGCCTGGAAACCACGGATCGAGGATCCGTCGAAGGCGAGCTCCTCGTCCGGGTCGAACGCCTCGACGGGCACCGTGAAGTGCTGCATGACGCCCGGCAGGTCGCAGAAGCGGACGTCGACGAACTTGACGTCCTCGTCCGCGATGAACTTCTTGGCCTCGTCGGCGTTCTGGAACATCCAGCTCCTCCTACTCCCGGCCGTTCCCGTGCCGGGGTGGTAGTTCGTAAGTGCGGCCAGTGCGGTGGCACACGCTGACCTCGACCCTAGGGACGGGTGATTTCTCGGGCGTGACCCATTTGTTTCGCAGAAGTTAACCGGTGCTGGTTCAACCCTAGCCCTGACGCACCCCGCCGTCCCAGGGGCATATGGGGGCGCAGTACCGTGGACGGGTGGAGGACAGACAGGCGCAGGTGGACAACAGGCAGGCCATCGGATCGTGGCTCTCCGGGCCGCGCGCGGCCATGGAGGACGCCGGGGCCGACTTCGGGTACCGGGGCGAGCAGCTCGGTCTGCCGGAGGAGGGGCCCGGCTCGATCGCCCGCCCGGGACGGCGGCTGGGCGCGGTGGCCCTGGACTGGGCGCTGTGCGTCTTGATCGCATACGGTCTCGTCACCCACGGCTACACCCCGGACACCGGCAACTGGGCGCTGCTCGTCTTCTTCGTCCTGAGCGTCCTGACCGTCGGCACGGTCGGCTTCACGCCGGGGAAGCGCCTCTTCGGCATCCGTGTGGTGGCCGTGGACACCGGCCGCGTCCAGCCGCTGCGTTCCCTGGTCCGCACGATCCTGCTGTGTCTCGCCGTCCCGGCCCTGGTCTGGGACCGGGACGGGCGCGGACTGCACGACCGGCTGGCCAGGACGGTCGAGGTCCGCATCTGAGCGGCGGTACGACGAAGGGGGCGCCCACTCGGGGCGCCCCCTTTCTCGTACGGGGAGACTCAGCGGGCCTTCGGTCCGCCGCGCGGCATCCGCATGCCCTTGGGCATCGGGCCCTTCGGCAGTGGCATGTTGCTCATCAGGTCGCCCATGGCCCGCAGCCGGTCGTTGGTCGCGGTGACCTGGGGGCCGGACAGGACGCGGGGGAGCTTCAGCATCGTGGTGCGCAGCTTCTTCAGCTCGACCTGGCCGTCGCCCGTACCGACGATCATGTCGTGCACCGGCACGTCCCCGACGACGCGGTTCATCTTCTTCTTCTCGGCGGCCAGCAGGCTCTTCACCCGGTTCGGGTTGCCCTCGGCGACCAGCACGATGCCGGCCTTGCCGACCGCGCGGTGCACCACGTCCTGGCTGCGGTTCATCGCCACCGCGGGGGTGGTGGTCCAGCCCCGGCCGACGTTGTCGAGCACGGCCGCGGCGGCGCCCGGCTGGCCCTCCATCTGACCGAAGGCGGCCCGCTCGGCCCGGCGGCCGAACACGATCGCCGTCCCCAGGAAGGCGAGCAGCAGGCCCAGGATGCCCAGATAGACAGGGTGGCCGATCAAGAAGCCGATCGCGAGGAAGACACCGAGGATGCCGATGCCGACGGCTGCGAGTACAAGACCGATCTTGCTGTCGGCCTTGCGGGTCATCTTGTAGGTAAGGGCGATCTGCTTCAGTCGCCCGGCATTCGCAGCGTCTGCTGCGGTTTCCTTCCTCGCCATGCCCCGAAGTCTACGTGGCTCCGGGAGCACCCACGACGGTGGTGCCCCGAAGGGTGCGTTCAGGGGGTGTGGTTCAGGGGCTGGTGCGGTGCGAACGCCTGGTCCAGGAGGTGCTGGGCCTCGACCCTGTCCTTGGCGCGGCGGCGGTCCTCGAGGACCGAGGTCCAGGCGTTGCGGCGGGCGGTGCGCTGGCCGCCGCTCATGAGCAGGGACTCGACGGCACGGAGCGCGTCGGTGAAGGACGGGATGGCGGTGGCGCGAACGGGCGCGGCCTGCATGGTGGAGGTCCCCCCTCGGGAAGGCTGCGAGTGCGGGTGTACGTGGCGTGAGTCCAGCGTCACTGTTTGGTGTTACCAGGGTGTGACCGACCGGTCAAACACCAATGAAGCCTCGCTTGAGGGAACCGGAACGGCGACGCGGCCCCGACGGGCGTCCCCATCTGCGGGGACGGCCGGGACCGCGTCCAATCGGCCATTACTGGCCAGTAGTACCTTGTGCGTGAATTCACACAGTCGCCGTCGAGGAGCGCTGCTCCACGGCCATCCGGTAGAGGCGCCCCGCCCGGTACGAGGAGCGCACCAGCGGACCGGACATCACACCGGAGAAGCCGATCTGCTCGGCCTCCTCCTTCAGCTCCACGAACTCGTGCGGCTTCACCCAGCGCTCCACGGGGTGGTGGCGCACGCTCGGGCGCAGGTACTGCGTGATGGTGACCAGTTCGCAGCCGGCCTCGTGCAGCTGCCTGAGCGCCTCGCTGACCTCCTCACGGGTCTCGCCCATGCCGAGGATCAGGTTCGACTTGGTGACCAGGCCGAAGTCGCGGGCCTCGGTGATGACCTTCAGCGAGCGCTCGTAGCGGAATCCGGGGCGGATCCGCTTGAAGATCCGGGGGACGGTCTCGACGTTGTGCGCGAAGACCTCGGGGCGGGCGGAGAAGACCTCGGCCAGCTGCTCGGGGACCGCGTTGAAGTCGGGGGCCAAGAGCTCCACCTTCGTCCGGCCGCCCTCGCGGCCGGCGGTCTGCGCGTGGATCTGGCGCACGGTCTCCGCGTACAGCCAGGCGCCGCCGTCCTCCAGGTCGTCCCGGGCGACGCCGGTGATGGTGGCGTAGTTCAGATCCATCGTGACCACGGACTCGCCGACGCGGCGCGGCTCGTCGCGGTCCAGCGCCTCGGGCTTGCCGGTGTCGATCTGGCAGAAGTCGCAGCGCCGGGTGCACTGGTCGCCGCCGATGAGGAAGGTCGCCTCGCGGTCCTCCCAGCACTCGTAGATGTTGGGGCAGCCGGCTTCCTGGCAGACCGTGTGCAGGCCCTCGCTCTTGACGAGGTTCTGCATCTTCGTGTACTCGGGACCCATTTTCGCCCGGGTCTTGATCCACTCGGGCTTGCGCTCGATGGGGGTCTGGCTGTTACGGACCTCCAGGCGCAGCATCTTGCGTCCGTCGGGTGCGACTGCGGACACGACCGGCTCCCTGTGACTTCGATTCTTTGGCGTACACCAGGGTACGCCCGTGGTAAATCCAGCCCCTCCGGCGTTTGAGGAGCGGGGGTGCAGGGGGCGGAACCCCCTGGCGGGGTCGAAGGGGCGGAGCCCCCCGGGGGGTGGGACGAGGAGGGGCGGCGGGGCGAGGGAAGCCGGGGCCGCGCCCGCGTGCTACGCCGGAGCCTTCTCGATGTCCCGCGGCTTCAGGTCGGCATTCTCGAGTACGTCCCTCAGGTGCCGCTCGACCGACGGCAGCACCTCCTCGATCGTCACGTCGCGGCCCAGTTCACCCGCGAGGGAGGCGACCCCGGCGTCCCGGATGCCGCACGGGATGATCTTGTCGAACCACTTGTTGTCCGGGTTCACGTTGAACGAGAAGCCGTGCATCGTGACGCCCTTCGCCACCCGGATGCCGATCGCCGCGATCTTGCGGTCCTCGCGCCGCTGGCCCGCGTTGGAGGGCGCGTACTCCGGGCCGTTCAGCCGCGGGTCGAACTCCTCGTCCGTGAGGCGCGGGTCGAAGTCCAGTGAGAGTCCGCCGAGCGCCGGCCGCCGTTCGACCGGGTCGCCGAGGACCCACACCCCGCTGCGGCCCTCGACCCGGGTGGTCTCCAGGCCGAAATCCGCGCAGGTGCGGATCAGCGCCTCCTCCAGGCGCCGGACGTGCGCGACCACGTCGACCGGGCGCGGCAGCTTCTGGATCGGGTAGCCCACCAGCTGGCCCGGGCCGTGCCAGGTGATCTTGCCGCCGCGGTCCACGTCGATGACCGGGGTGCCGTCGAGGGGGCGCTCGCTGTCCTCGGTGCGGCGGCCCGCCGTGTAGACCGGGGGGTGTTCGAGGAGCAGTACGGTGTCGGGGATCTCGTCGGCGAACCGTGCCGCGTGCACCCGGCGCTGTTCGTCCCAGGCCACCTGGTAGTCCACGGCCTCGGCACCGAATCCCATGCGGACGAACCGCAACTCACTCACGGCAAGCGCCTCCCTAGAAGCTCGTAAGGCACGAAACGTGCCCTCGCCACTGTACGTCCGGTCGTCGTGCGTCAGCCCTGCGGGCAATCCTCACACGATCGGATGAATGCCTGCCGAATTGTGCGACCGGCTGTTTACTCTCCGCTACATTCGCGCCGTTCACGAGGCCATAAGGGCTGCTCACAGGCAATCCGGGCACAAGCGGCCAGGCTGCTTGGGTCCGAAAGGCAGGAGACCGCACCGCAGATGACGGACCGACCCGCGCAGCGCACCCCCAACCGCCAGCTCGCCGCGCTCATCGCAGAAGCGGGGTTCTCCAATGCGGGACTGGCCCGTCGCGTGGACCAGCTCGGTCTCGAACACGGGCTGGACCTCAGATACGACAAGACATCGGTCACCCGGTGGCTGCGCGGCCAGCAGCCCCGGGGCACCACCCCCGCGTTGATCGCCGAGGTCTTCACCCGGCGTCTCGGCCGCCGCCTGACCGCCCAGGACCTCGGCCTGGACGCCTGCGCGCCCGTCTACGCGGGCCTGGAGTTCGCGGCCGGTCCCGAGGAGGCCATCGACATCGTCAGCGGGCTGTGGCGCAAGGACTCCGGCAGCCACGCCGAGCTGCGCAAGATCGCGTTCACCCCGGCGGGTCTCGTGGTGCCCAGCCGGGACTGGCTGATCGGCAGGCCCGACGACAGGGTGGCCCGCGGTGAGCCGCCCGCCCGGGTGCCCGCACACGGGCGCCCGGTGGTGCCCCGCCAGCGCGGCCAGGCCGAGCGGGGCCCCGGCCAGAAGGTCACCGGAGGCGACATCGCCGCCCTGCGCTCCGTCGGCGAGCTCTTCCGCACCCTCGACGACGCCTACGGCGGCGGCCACGCCCGCCAGGCCCTGGTGCGCTACCTGGAGCACGAGTGCGAGCCGATGCTGCGCGGCACCTACGGGGAGCAGACCGGCCGCCGGCTGTTCGCCGCCGCCGCCGACCTGACCCGGCTCGCGGGCTGGACCTCGTACGACATCGCCGCGCACGGACTCGCCCAGCGCTACTTCGTGCAGGCGCTGCGGCTGGCCCAGGCGGCCGGGGACCGGGCGTACGGCTCCTACGTCCTGGTCACCATGAGCCGCCAGGCCGTCTACCTCGGGCACGGCCGGGAGGCCGTCCAGCTGGCCCGGGTCGCGCAGCAGGGTGTGGGCACCGGGGCGCCGCCCGTGGTGCAGGCACTGCTGTACGCGGCCGAGGCACGCGCACACGGCGTACTGGGCGAGGTGCGGGCGTGCACCGGCGCGCTGGTGCGGGCCGAGCGCGCACTGGAGGCGGCCCGGCCCGGGGACGAGGTGCCGTACTGGGCACGCTTCTTCGACGAGGCGCAGCTCGCCGACGAGTTCGGGCACTGCCACCGGGACCTGCAGCAGTTCCGCGCGGCGGCCCAGCACGCGGAGCGCTCGCTGCAACTGCGCGCCCCCACGTACGCCCGCAGCCGCCTGTTCTGCCGGGTCGTACTCGCCTCCGCGCGCCTCGGCCTCGGCGAACTCGACCAGGCCTGCGCGCTGGGCGCGGAGGCCGCGGGCCAGGCGGCGGAGATGCGCTCGGTCCGGGCGGTCGAGTACGTCAAGGACTTCGAACGCCGGCTGGAGCCCTACAAGGACGCGGCGCCGGTCCGGGGCTACCGCGACAAGGTCGCGGCCTTCGGGTGAGCATCCGACCCCTTCCCGCCGCCCCGGTTCAGGCCGCCCTGCGCAGGGTCGCCGGCGGGTCCGCCCGGTGCATCGAGCCCGCCGCCCCCAGGTCCGCCAGGATCGCGGCGGCGGCCCGGTGGGCCGAGTGCAGGGCGCCCTGGACCGTACTGGTGTCGCGGTGGTCGCCGCACACGTACAGACCCGCCATCAGCCGCACCGGCCGCCGCAGGTCGTGCGGCGGGCGCATCGCGGGGACGGCCTCGGCGGTGTGGTGCACGGCGAGGGTCTCCCAGCGGGTGGTCGAGGTGCCGTACAACCGGGACAGGTGCATGCGTACGGCGGTGTCGACGCCCTCCGGGGGAGTGCCGAGCACGGTCGAGGAGACCAGCGCCCGGCCCGCGGGCGCCCGGCTCGGGTCGACTTCGCTCATCACCGCGGTGTGCGCGACCGGACCGCCCCGGTCGGCCTCGAGGAGCAGCGAGGCGCCCGTCGTGGGCGGCTCGTCGGTCGTGTGGTGGACCACCGTCACCGGATGGAAGTCCGGCACGCGCAGGCCGGGCAGCAGCTCGGCCGCGGCGCGGGCGTCGGTCGCCAGCAGGACCGCGCGGCAGCGGAACTCACCGTGTTCGGCGGTGGTCACGGTGGTGGTGGCGACGGAGGTGGCCCGGACCCCGGTGTGCACGGTGCCGGGCGGCAGGGACCGCGCCAGCAGTTCCGGCAGCACCTCGGCGCCCCCTTCCGGTACGCACAGCCGGCCGCTCGCGAAGGCGCGCAGCGCCAGGTCGGCGCACCGGCTGGAGGTGGTGAGCGCCGGGTCGCACAGCAGGGCGGCGAGCAGTGGGCGCAGGAAGCCGTCGACGGTGCGGGCGGGCACCCCGCGGGCGGCCAGGGCCTGGCCGGCGGGGAGTTCGGGGCGGGCCAGGACACGTTCGACGGGCGTACCGGCGAGCCGGGCCAGGGACGCCTGGATACGAGCCTGGTCGACCGTGCCGCCCACCGGGGCGCCGGACTTCCGCACGGGAGACACGGCCGGCTTCCTGGGGGCGCTTGCCAGGGCGCGTACGGCATGAAGTGCGCCCCTGGCGCTCCCTCCGGCCGCCGCTGCACCCGCTCGCTGCCGGCGGCCGTCCCGGTGCAGCAGCACACCGGGAGCGAAGGGGCGCAGCACGAGGGCGTCGAGCCCCGGTGTCAGGCGTAGCTCCGGATACGACGTGGACAGGAGCTGGCCGATCCGGTCCAGGCGGAAGCCGTCGACCTTCTCCGTCGACATACGGCCGCCGACGTAAGGGGCCGCCTCCAGGACCGCGGTCGTCACTCCTGCGCTGGACAGCCGGTGGGCCGCCGAGAGACCGGCGATCCCGGCTCCCACGATGACGACGTCCACCTGGTACACGGGCTCAAGCACGAGGCCCCTCCTCGAGGTTGTGCGTCCGGTGGAGGGGTCATGCCCCCAACCGGCTCCAGGGATACCCGAGTTCAGCTCGAGGGTAGGGCCGTGATCGGTCAACGACAGTCGCGCATGGACAGGGCACGGTCGCACGGCGGTCGCATCTGGTCACAAGAGTTCATCAGGCCGCCCGGATCGCGTCCTCGATCCCTGGGAACGCGAAAGTGAACCCCGACTCCAGCAGCCGCTTGGGCACCACCCGTTGGCTGCCCAGCACATCTCCCGCCATCTCGCCCAGCGCGGCCCTGAGCACCGGCGCCGGGACCGCGAACGCGGTCGGCCGGTGCAGCACGCGCCCCATCGCCTCCGTGATCTCCCGGTTGGTCAGCGGCTGCGGGGCGGTGAGGTTGAACGGGCCCGACAGCCCCTCGCCGGCGACGAGATGACGCAGCGCCGCCACCTCGTCGTGGAGCGCGATGTACGACCAGTACTGCCGCCCGTCGCCCATCCGGCCGCCCAGCCCCGACTTGAACAACGGGAACAGCCGCCCCCAGGCGCCGCCCCCACGGGCCACCACCAGCCCGGTCCGCGCGAACACCGTCCGCACCCCGGCCTCCTGGGCGGGCGCGGTGGCCTCCTCCCAGTCCACGCACAGCGACGGCAGGAAACCGTCCCCCGGCGGGGTGTCCTCGTCGGCCACCCGGTCCCCGGTGTCGCCGTAGATGCCGATCGCACTGCCGTTGACCAGGACCCGCGGCGGCTCGTCGAGCGAGGCGACGGCCTCCGCCAGCGCGGCCGTGCCCAGCACCCGGCTCTCCCTGATCCGCCGTTTGTACTCCTCCGTCCAGCGGCGGTCGCCCACCCCCGCGCCGGCCAGGTTCACCACCGCGTCGCAGCCGATGAGCCCGGCCGCGTCCACGTACTGCCCCTCCGGGTCCCAGCGGACCTCGTCCTCGGCCCGGGCCGCGCGGCGGACCAGGCGCACCACCTCGTGTCCGTCGGCGGTCAGGGACCGCACCAGAGCGCTGCCGATCAGACCGGACGCGCCGGTCACCGCGATGCGTGAACGTTGCATGACCCACATCCTGCCCCGGAGGCGGGTGAAAACCCGGTGAAGGCCCGCCCGGCCCCGCCGTATGGTTCCGGAATGCCGGAACCATACATACGCTCGGCAAGGTCCGAGGACGACGAGGCGCTGACCCGCATCGACGTGGTCACCTGGTCGCACCTGCACGCGGTGATGCCCGAGCCGGAGCCCCCGTACCCGCCGTTCTTCACCGAACGGCACACCGTGGAGGACACCCTGGTCGCCGAACTCGACGGCCGTGTCGCGGGCTACCTCCGCCTCGGCTTCCCCACCCCGCTCGACAGCAACGCGCACGTACGGCAGATCCAGGGCCTCGCCGTCGCCGACGACGCCCGCGGCCGTGGTGTCGGCCGCGAGCTGGTGCGCGCCGCCGTTGCGGAGGCCCGCCGGCGTGGCGCGCGGCGCATCACGCTGCGCGTGCTCGGCCACAACACCCCCGCCCGCAAGCTGTACGAGTCCGAGGGTTTCGTCGTCGAGGGCGTGCTGCCGGAGGAGTTCCTGCTGGGCGGTGAGTACGTGGACGACGTGTTCATGGGCCGCTCCCTGTGACGCTTCCGCCCGCGGCCCGCAAGCTCAGGAGCTGACCAGGTCCCCGACGTCCACCGGCGTCGTCGCGTCCTTCCCCCGCGCGGCGTCGGAGGCCACCTCGTCCGCGGTCAGCACGTACCCCGTCTCGTTGTTCGCGGTGGAACGGGCGAAGACCACGCCGAACACCCGGCCGCCGGTGGTCAGCAGCGGGCCGCCGGAGTTGCCGGGCCGGACCGTGGACCGTATGGAGTAGATCTCGCGGGTGACCGTGCCGTTGCTGTAGATGTTCTGGCCGGTCGCCCGTACCCGGTTCGCCACCGTGGCCGCCTGCAGGTTGAGATCGCCGTCCTGCGGGTAGCCCGCGACGACCGCCGAGTCCCCGCGAGAGGCCTTGTCGTCGAAACGGAGCACGGGGGCGCTGAGACCCGGCACGTACAGCACCGCCACGTCCCGGTCCGGGTCGAAGAGCACCACCCGCGCCTCGTACGACTGCCCGACGCCGCCGATGCGTACGGTCGGGTCGGCGATGCCCGCCACCACGTGCGCGTTCGTCATCACGTGCTCCGGCGCGTACACGAACCCGCTGCCCTCGCGCCCCTGGGTGCCGGAGGACCCCTCGATCTTCACCGTGCTCAGCTTGGCGGCTCTGGTGGCACTGGCCGTGACGCTGTCGCCGGAGGGCTTGGCGACCTCGGCCGTCGACTCGTTCTCGAACGGGTTGAAGACCTGCGGGAAACCCGCCTCCGTGAGGGCGGACGTCGCCCGCGAGAACCAGGTCGGCGTGGTGTCCGGCATCGAGTTCTGCACCGCGCCCAGCAGCGCCGAGTCCCTTATCGCCGTCGTCACCGTCTGGGACGAGGAGGCGCCCAGCACGCTCGCGGCCACCCACGCCACGATCAGTACGGCGACCGAGTTGGCCGCCGCCCCGCCTATCCCGTCGGCCACCCGCAGCGGCCCCTCGTCGAGTTCCCGCCGCAGCCGCAGTGCCAGCCGTCCCGCCAGTTCGTGCCCCACGACGCCCGGGACCAGCACCGTCAGCACCGCGGCGGTGGTCGCCGCCGGTGTCCCCCGCGTGACGAGGTCCATGATCCACGGCAGCACCCACACCCCCACGACCGCGCCGCCCACGAACCCGGCCAGCGAGACGCATCCGGCCACCAGCCCACGCCGGTAACCGGACGCCGCGTAGGCCAGGATGACCAGCACAAGCATGAGGTCGAGCAAGTCCACGGAGCCGCCTTTCTCTCGGACCCCCTAGTACGGGCGGGACGGGCCCAGTGATCAGTCGCACGCGCCGGACGCTCCCGGATCCGGCCACGTGTGCTTGTACCCCGGGAAACGTCCCGGACCGGGATGATGGTTCCGCGAGGTGGCACAGCACACATCGCGGGCGGAACGGACCCCGTGGGCCGCAGCGGCCCTGACCCCGTGGGTCGTAGCGGCCCTGACCCCGTGGGTCGTAGCGGCCCGGCCACGCGACGGGTGATCGCCGGACTCACCGTTCCGCGAGCCGGGCGGGCAGCGCCCGACCGCCGGTCCGTGGGCGGAACATTGGCGATCTGCTGGTCTCCCGCTCTCCGTTTGCTGGGCTGTCTCTCGACAGCGGGTTCCTAGGGTCGTCGACGTACCCCGGAGGCCCGGCCCACGGACCTCCGAACTCGCAAGTGACACCCAGCGTTTGGAGATCCCCCGATGCGTGCTCTGCCCCGTCGTGCCCTGCTCGTCGCCCCCGCCGCCGTGCTGATGTTCGCGCTGGCCGCCTGCGGTGGTTCCGACTCCGGTTCCGACGGCTCCAAGGCCGCGGACACCCAGCAGGCCCAGAGCGCGGGCAGCGCGGGGGCGGCGGGCGAGGGCGGTGACGCCGACGACAAGACCGAACCCCCGCTGACCGGCGACGTCAAGCAGAAGGCCGAGGCCGCCGCGGTCGCCAAGTACCCGGGCACGGTCGTGAAGTCCGAGGAGGACGCGGAGAAGCCCGGCATGTACGCGGTGGAGGTGAAGCAGGCGGACGGCACCTCGATCGAGGTCTACCTCGACAAGTCCTACAAGGTCACCGACACCAAGAAGGAAGGCACCGAGGAGACCGAGGACGCCGGCTGACGGGCAGGGGCCGGTGTCCCCGCCGGTGAACAAGCCGGTACCGACCGGCCGGACGGCACAGCTGTGCGAGCCTGTCGCCATGCGGCTGCTGCTCATCGAAGACGACGATCGAATCGCCGGACCCCTGACCGAGGGCCTGGGGCGCTACGGATTCACCGTGGACCACGTCCGCACCGGCGCCGCGGGCCTCGCCGACGCCACCACCGCGCCGGACCTGGTCCTGCTCGATCTCGGGCTGCCCGACATGGACGGCCTGGACGTCTGCCGCAGCCTGCGCGCCCGCTCCGCCGTCCCCATCATCATGATCACCGCCCGGGGAGAGGAGGCCGACCGCATCGTCGGCCTCGAACTCGGAGCCGACGACTACCTCGCCAAGCCCTTCGGCGTCCGGGAACTGATCGCCCGCATCCGCGCGGTGACCCGGCGCGCCGGAGCGCCCGCGTACGAGCCGACCGGACGGACGGAAGCGGCCGAGGCGCACCCGTCGGCCGCCGGAGCGCAGGCGCTGGGGCCGCTGGCCGTCAACCGCCGCACCCGCGAGGTCCACCTCGGCGGCTGCGAAGTCGCCCTGACACCCCGGGAGTTCGACCTGCTCGCCTACCTCGCGGAGGATCCCGGCACGGTGTACTCGCGCCAGCAGATCATGGACACGGTGTGGGACCCGCACTTCTTCGGCCCCACCAAGACCCTCGACGCCCACGTGGCCGCGCTGCGCCGCAAGCTGGGGCATCCGGGCTGGATCACCACCGCGCGCGGAGTCGGGTTCCGCCTGACCGTCCCCGGCGGACCCGCCACCGACGAGGCGGCCGGATGACCCGCCGTCTGCTGCTCAGCTACCTGGGCCTGGCCCTGCTGGTGCTCGCGGGACTGGAGATCCCGCTCGGCTTCATCTACGCCCGCGGTGAAACCTCCCGTGCCTCCCAGAGCGTGGAACGTGACGCCTCCACGCTCGCCGAGATCAGCGAGGAGAACATCGAGAAAGGCCGACTCGACGCCCTGCCGGACGTGGTGGGCGACTACGCCGCCCGCACCGGAGGTCATGTCGTCGTCACCGACAAGCAGGGCGTCGTCCTGGCCGACTCCGACCCGGCCGACCGCACCGGCGTCGGCCTCGCCACGCAGCCGGACATCGCCCGCGCCCTGCGCGGCCGGCCCACCGTCACCACCACGACCGACAGCGCCGGCGACGACGTCCTGTCCGCGACCATGCCCGGCTCCTCCGGCACCACCATCCGCGGCACTCTGCGCCTGACCTACCCCCTGGACCAGGTCAGCGCCCGCGTCCACCGCGTCTGGGGAGCCCTGGCCCTGGCCGGAGCCGGCATCCTCGCCGTCGTCGCGCTGGTCGCCTTCAGCCTGGCGCGCTGGATCACCCGCCCCCTGCGGACGCTGGAAGCCGCGACCGGCCAGCTCGCCGGGGGACAGCTCACCAACCCGCCCGACGCCACCACGGGACCACCGGAACTGCGCCGCCTCGCCGCGTCCTTCACCCATACCGCCACCCGGCTGCAGCACCTGCTCGAAGCGCAGCAGGCGTTCGCCTCGGAAGCCTCCCACCAGCTGAAAACCCCGCTGACCGCGCTGCGGCTGCGGCTGGAGAACTTCGAGCCCTACCTCGACCCGCGCGCCCACGGCAGCCTGGACGAGGCGGTCGGCGAGGTCGAACGCCTCGGCCGCATGGTGCAGGGGCTGCTCGCCCTGGCCCGCCTGGAGAACACCGCCACCACCCCCGAGCCGGTCGACCTCGACGCCGTACTCGCCGACCGTGTGGCGATGTGGGAGCCGCTGGCCGCCGAACAGTACGTCGCCCTCGACATCACCGGTGTTCCGGCCGGCCGCGTATGGGCGATCCCCGGGGCACTGGAACAGATCATCGACAACCTCCTCGCCAACGCCCTGCGCGTCTCGCCGCCCAGCACCACCATCACCCTCCACCGTGCCCCCGGCGCCCGACTCGACATCATCGACCAGGGGCCCGGCATGAACGAGCTCGAAAGGGCGCGTGCCTTCGACCGCTTCTGGCGGGCCTCCGGCACCCACCACGACGGCACCGGCCTGGGCCTGCCCATCGTCCGCCACCTCGTCGACGCCTCCGGCGGCACCGTCACCCTCCACCCGGCACCCGGCACCGGCCTCGACGCCCGCATCCACCTGCGCCCCGCCACCGCGCCCGTGGGCGGACCCGGCCCCACGCCCGGCGGTCACCGCTCGTCCGGCGGGCCGAAGAGGATCTCCTTGACCTCGCGCAGGGCGTAGGGGGCCGGCGCGTACCCGGCGGCCGGCCGCCCGGCCACAGACCGGCCGGAATTCAGCACGAGGAATTTCCGGCAAACCGACTGTTAATTGTGACTGTATGAGTTATTTCTCGCATATTTCGCTGTCATGGTGAACGGGCGGATAGTGGACGGGAAATCGTTGGGCTCTCCCACAGGAGGTTCGTCATGTCCTGTCCACCATCGGTAGACGCGCGCAAAGCGCTGGAATTCCTCAGAACCAGCGGTCTGGTCGACCTCAGTGTTCCCCTGGAGCGCGTGGTCGGCCAGGTCAGCCAACTGGAGGAGGTCGCCGGCTACGTGCTGGCCTGGGAACGCTACGTCCTGGTCGTCGCCAACGAAGTAGCGGACACCGTCTCGTCCGCGGACAACTGATCCGCTGAAACACAACTCAAGGTGGCTGCCGGGAGGATCGATGACGGAAACACGGCAACCCGGCGTCCGGTCATCTCGAAGGCGCGCGGTGGAGGACCGGGCTGTCGCCTGGCTCGCTGCGCGCCGGGCCATGCTCGTCCCACGGCACGACCGGCCGGACACCGTCCTGTTCACCCGTAAGGCCCTGATCGAGACCGCCTTCCTCGTCGGGTTGCGCGCCCGGCTCGACGACGCACCCCTCGACGGTGACTATGCCGCCCTCCTCCGGCAGGTCGCGCACGTCGCCGGCAGGCCCTCGTACCGGGAGATGGTGGCACGCGACGAGCAGGCCCTCCTGCTGTACGCGGGGACGTACGCCGCACTGCGGCTGTGCGGCCTCGACGACCCCGAATTCAGGCGCCTCATCCAGCAGTCCGTGAAAGGCGGGTACGCCGCGGCGTTCGAGCGGATTCCGTACCGCCAGCTCGATCTTCTCCACACCCTTTTTCTGTGCGGCATCGAACACGACCTGCCGGCCATGGACACGGTCCTGCCGTTCACTCTCCTGTGCCAGAACCCGAACGTCCTCAAACTGGCCGACCGCGACATCTACGCCCTCACCCACACCGTCTTCTACGCCACCGACTTCGGCCGACGCGAGCCCGTATGGCCCCGCGGCCGCGGCACCGGCACGGCTGTCGAAATCCTCGAAGCACTCCTCGTCCTGGCCGAAGCCCGCGCGAACGCCGACCTCGTCGGAGAACTCCTGTGCTGCCTCTACTGCCTCGGTGTCGACGACTCCGAAGCGGCGGACCGGGCCTGGGCCTTCCTCGAATCCATCCAGGAAGACAACGGACGGGTCAACGGCCCCGACGGAGTCATCCACCCCCATATGGACAAGGGGGACGAGGACTTCCGGCACTGGGCGGAGGGCTACCACACCACCGTCGTCGCCGCCCTCGCCGGACTGCTCAGGCGCAGCCCGGTACGGATCACCAGGCCACGCCCGAACCTCCCGTCCGGCCAAGTCCCCCTCGAGGAGCCCCTGCGGCGAGCCGTGGTGTGGCTGTGCGACCAGAGCATGGAGCAGGAGCCGCGCGTGGGACTGGCCGGAGTAACGGCGGCCGCCGTCGGAGCCGCCGCTGTCCAGGATCCCCACCTCGCCGGACCGGCCCTCCAGCACTACGCGGCACTCCTCGCCGACGCGCCCCGTGCCCTGTGGCAGGAACAAGGCATGGAAGTCGCCGGAGAATTCGCCCTGGCCCTGCGCGCGACCGGAAACCGCTGCCCGTCCCTGGACGACTTCCTCAAAGCCACGGCCGACGTCGTCGCCTCACTCCCCGCCGTCCCCGCCGATATCGCGCACGGTGTGCACCGGCTGATCGGCCTCGGCCTTCTCAGCCCCTCGACCGCCCCGGCCGTCCCCCGGCAGCCCACGCCCTACGAGCGGTCCGCCTACCCTCCGGAGGCCGCCATCGCCCTGCGCGAAGCCATGGAGACCTACCACCTGGGCCGACTCGCCGCCACCCTCCGCACCCTCGGCCGGGCCGGATGGTGGCGGCACCGCATCACCCAGGACGCCCTCGCCTTCCTCCTCGCCCAGCAGAACACCACCGGCGCGTTCGGCCACCCCGCCACCGACGACCGACCGGCACGCGCACGCGCCCAGTACTCCTGGACCCGCAGCGCGGTGGTGGCCCTCGCGTCCGGCCGAGCGAGTCCGACCAGGCGCCGCCTGCCTCTCGTGCGATGAGGGGCGCGCGACGGGCTGCCTCCGGGTGAGCGCGAGTCCATCCTGCGGGCTCCTGTCCCGTACCCGCCAGGGACGTCGGCTGCCCCGCGCGGTCTGATCCGCGCGAGGCAGTGTTTGTCACTTCGTCACTGCGTGTCAGGTCCCAGGGAAGTCAGGTCGAATCCGTTGCCTATCGCCTTGTAGGCGTCCGATGTCAGATTGACGTGGTCTCCGGAGTCGAAGTCGGACGGAGCCGTGCCTGCGCTGAGCATCAGTGCGGGCGGATCCGCCGTGCTTGCCGCGTCGGAGATCGCCGTGATCGACTCCGCATCCAGGTAGCTCACCGTCGGCGTGGTGAAGTCGAGTTGGTCGGTGATCCAGGTGTTGGTGTCGATGCGGTTCTGGTCGATGGCAGCCTTACACGCGCTGTAGCCGTCGCAGGGAGTCAGCGTCGTGAAGATGACCTTGATACCCCATGCTTTGAGCTGGTCACGCAGCAGCCCGAGCGCGGTGTCGACGTCGACGTCGTCGTGGCCCGCCACGATGTCCTGCAGCCCCTGGGTGACGATGACCGTGCGCAGACCGGGTATCGACAGCACGTCCCGGTCCAGGCGGGTGAGCACTGAGCGGCCTCCGGCGCCCGCGCCCTGGTCTGTACCCAGGTAGTTGTTCTCGATGCCCGAGGCCAGGACGCCGTAGACCGGGATCCCATCGGTGTTGGGGACCAGCCGGGCGACCAGGTCGTCGTTGTACCGGGGCGTGTTGTACCCGGCCGTGGTGCCCGTCGTGCGGGTGTTGACCAGGCCGTCACCGAGTACGGAGACGGACGTCCTGTGGTCGGTGGTGGTGACGTCGACCTCGGTGAGGATGTCGGAGAAGCGGCCCCATGTGGTGTCCGTACCCCTGAAAGCCGTGTCGGTCATGTCGGCGGTGTGGTCGCCGCTGCCGACGGCGCTGACGTAGCCCAGGGTGTCCGGGGCAGCCCACGGGTGCATGACCAGGTAGTTGACCTTGTTCACCAGGTGGATGCTGGTGGTCACCGCTTGGCCGGCGTTCACCTGCAGCGGTACGGGATCGCTGTAGAGTTCGCCACCTTCGGGGATCACCACCGACTTGCTGCCGCTGAAGGTCACGTCGACCGGCCTGGCTGCTGGGATCGCGCCGTTGCCGTAGGGCGCTGCGGTGACGTGGTCGAGGGTGAGTGGCTCGGTGCCCAGCGCGTTGGACAGTCGCAGCCGTACGGTGTCACCGCTGGTGCTGGCTACCGTGGCCATGCGGATGGTCTGGTCACCGAAGGCGCCGATGCTCGGGAACTGGAAGCGCTCCTCGGTTGGCGCACTCCAGGCCCCGGTCCAGGACGAGCCGTTCGAGGCGGTGGCAGTGTCGCGTACGGACATACCGATGATGTGGAGCCCGGGGACGTACCGGCGGGCAGCGTCGGCCAGGTCGGGCAAAGTCACGGAGTTGACGGTGGCGCCCGCCTTCAGCGGCACGGCGAAGGCGTAGATGTTGGTGCTGCGGGTCTCCTGCGTGCTTGGGGTGTTGCGGTGCAGCAGGGTGATGGCGGCCAGTGTGTCCGATCCGTACACCCAGTCGGGCATGGCCAGGTAGTAGCGCTGCGTGCTGCCGTCGCCGTAGGTGATGGCACCCTTCGGAGTGGTGCAGTCCTCGTAGGTTCCATTACCCAGACTGCAGTTCGTGGCCGAGATGTTGGTCTCGTCGGGGACGGAGGGGCTGGTGGTGTTGCCGTCCTCGTGCTGGGAGCCGATGGACCCGTAGGTGGAGAAGCCGAGGAAGACCAGGGCCTGGCCGCCGGCGCCGTTCATCTGGATCGTCTGGTTGGCGGCCATCACGTTGTCGCCGCTGGTGGAGCCGAAGTTGGGAAGGCTGAAGGTGGCGCCGTCCACGGTCACCTTGCCGCCGGGTTGCCAGCCCGCTGCCTTGAGGTCCTGCAATGAGAGTGTGGCGCCGGCCCCGTCGGCGTCGGCGGTGGTGCGGTTGCTGTCGGCGGTGGTGGCGGTGTTGTTGAAGGCGGCCTGCAGACTGGCGTATGTCTTGGTGGCGTGTCCGAGCGCGGTGAACTCGTACTGCTGCTGGGAGGACACGTTGCCGGCCGAGTCGACGGCGTACACATAGAGCGTGTGCGTTCCGGGCGCCGGCGGAGTCACGGTGATCGTGGCGGCGTTCTTGCTGGCCGTCACGGTCTGCGAGGACGGCGTGTTGGATGTCGGTGGGGCGGCGTCCAGGCCGTACAGGAACTTGGCCGCGTTGTTGCCGTTGGTGCCAGGGTTTACAGAGACAGTGAACTTGCCGGGCGTACCGGCCGCGGTGATACCCGCGGAGTCCTCGGGGTACAGGTTGTCCGCCGTCTTGACCGTCGGCTGGGCAGGGCTGTGCAGATCGACGGTGAAATGGCAGGTCGCCGAGGTGGCGGAGGTGTCCTTGCCGTCACTGGAGGTCACCTTCCAGCTCACCACGCTGCCATCGGCCAGACTGCTCATGAAGGACGGGGACAGTTGTTTCGGTGCGACGGTGCCGCTGGCGACAGTGGCGCTGGTGGTCGTGGTGGCCGAGCCACTGCCCACCCAGTACGAATACGTGGCGGCGATGTCGTCCTTGTCCGCGTCGCTCACCGTGGAGTTCAGGGTCGGTGGGGTGGTGGCCAGGGTTTTGCCGACGATCGGATACGGGGTGGCTGTGCCACAGCCGAGTGAGGTGGAGCCGACTTTGGTGGCCAGGCTGTAGGGCTTCTTCGGAACGTGGTTGTACTCGATGGACATCGAGGGGTTGTCGGCGAAGCGTTTGAAGTAGTTGCCGTCACCGCTGCCGTTCTGGCTGTTGACGAGGGCAAAGGTCCAGCTCTTCCAGTGTGCTGCCGCGCCCTTGGCGATGGTGGAGGTCACGGAGAAACCGCCTGAGGGCTCGCTTTTGCAGGCCGGACCAAAGCTTTGCGCGGCCAACTTGCTGGTGAGCGAAGGTTTGGTGTTCCACGTCGTCGAGGAGCTGATCGCGCCGGACCAGTAGAGGTAGACGTCGGAGGAGAGGCTGCAGCTCGCGGAGTAGTTCTCCTTGGTGTCCACCGTTGCGGAGACGATGTGCGCACCGTAGATGCTCGAGGGCACGGCAAGCTGGAAATAGGAGCGTTCCGCGCCGATGCAATCAGTCCAGCTGTTGTAACCGACGCCGGGGTCACCGTACTTGGTGGAGTCGTAGTTTTTCGCCGTGGGGCAGCCCTGCTGGGTGTCCACGTAGTGCTGTCTGCCGCCGCTGGCGTAGTGCGGATTCCAGGAAGGGTCGATGAAGACCGGATACCTGGTCCGCGGGTCGGTGAGCAGCTTGGCGTCGGGAACGAGAGACAGCTTCCGACCGTCCAGCCGACCCTGGACCCGGGCCACCCGCGCTCTGGGAGCCGGACCCGTCTCTGGGACTGAGCGCTCGGCATCGAGGCCGCTGGAGTCCCACATGATCGGTTGCGGTGCGCTGAAGAGCACTCGGCCGTCCGGCGCCGTGGCGGCGAGATTGCCATGGCCGTCGTCGGTGACAGTAACGCCCGTGACCCGGGTCGTCAGGGCGAGCCGGGCGAGCGCGGGATTGGCGGCAGCCATGGCGTCCTTGACGATGAGCACCTCGGACCAGCCACCTTGGGCGTTGGCGGTCACCTTCAGGTCAACACCAGGCAGCACGGCAGGATAGGTCAGGCTGGCGCCCGAGACCCGCGGGGTGGGCAGCGTGTGTGGCCAGGAGAGGCCGAGGGATGCTTTGCCCTTGGTCATGACGGCGAGCGGGGCGGCGCCGCCTCCGGAGAAGGCGAGAGGTTCGGCTGAAGCCTTGGGACTCCAGGTACCGTCGGAATTCCGCGTCAGGGTGGCGTCCACCGGGACCCAGCGGTGGGCCTTGCGTACACGTACGGGCAGCAGGTCCGACTGGTAGCTGAGGGTTCCGGAGGGGTTCGCCGTCGTCGTGGCTGTCTCGGTGGTCAGGGCTTCCACACGAACTGGATGTCCGGTCGCCGCAGCCCGCTTGCCAGCGGCGGTCAGTGCCGTCCGCTGTGCCGGCGTCAGCCCGTCGTCGTCGCTCGGTCGCAAAGAACCGGTCGGCTCTGGCTGCTGCGTGGCGTTGTCCGGTGCCGGAGTCACCGCCGGCTGACCGGCAGCGACATCGGAGACCGACTCCGCCGCGGCCGGTGGGGCGGTGGCGAGAGTAACGGCCTGGCCGAGGCAGAGTGCAGCCGCAGCAGCGATGGCCAGTAACCGCCCGGGCTTGCGCGGCCTTTGTCTGAACGGGCCACCAGTGGAACGTCGGCGGAAAGGCTCGGACATCTGCCCCCCAATTTAGTCCGAATAGAAAAAACGCCGATGGGCGCGAGGGAGGTTACCGGCCGTAGCCGCAAGGCGACAATGATCTTCCGAAAAGTGTCTTGTTATGGATTCCCGGTGGCGCATTGACGAAGTGGGCAAGTTTGCGGCCTGTGGTGGTGGTTGGTCCGTTTCGCGAGTGAACGGCTCAATTCGTTACCGTGTCGGCGGATTCCATATCGACTTTTGGCTCTTCGAGGGCGCTTCGATGGCAATCTCTATACCTGTAAGACGTGTGGACGGACTGTGAAAGACGGAGCCGGACTGATCGAATATCTCTTCGGCAGCCGTGCTGGAATGGGGGGTCCGGAGTGCGTCGCAATTTACCGTGGCGGTTGTACGGCAAGACCATGCGGTTACGTAGAGCCCCTGCGTTATGGGTTGTCGTAACCGCCGCCTTGAGTCTGCTCGTTTCGGTCCTCACACCTCAGGACGCGGCTGCCGACAGCCACCGCTCGGATCATCTTGTGGCGGCGAAGAGGGAACCCTCGGTGCCCGTCGCACCGGTCAAGGGAAAAGCGGCGAAGTCGGCGCGCATGCAGCGCTGGAGCACGACCGCAGCGCACCGGTCCTGGCCAGAGGCCGGAACGGCCGCTGTGGCCGTGCCCACGCAGGGCACCACCGCCGCCCGCGTCGGCGGCCTGCCGGTCTCCATCGGCCAGGCCAAGGGCAGCCGTCCGGAGGCTGCCGGCACACGGGTGCAGGTGAAGCTGCCGGGTCAGGCAGCCGCGCAGAAACTTGGCGTGCGCGGCGTGGTCCTCGCTCTGCAACCGGACGCCGGTTCGTCAGGCGGCACCACGCAAGTAGCGCTTGATTACTCGGCTTTCAAAGACGTCTACGGCGGTGACTGGGCGGGCCGGCTGCGCCTCGTTCGCCTGCCTGCATGCGCGCTGACCACCCCGAACGCTGCCGCGTGCCGCAAGCAGACTCCGCTGCCCTCCAGCAACAACGACAAGACCCACACCGTGTCGGCCCAGGTCGCCTTGCCGGCCCACGCGACCACCAAGTCAAGCGCAGGCACAGAACAGCTGGTGCTTGCTGCGGTTGCCAGCACCTCGGGTGGAGGTGGCAGCTACGCTGCCACCTCGCTGGCCTCGTCGGGACAGTGGTCGGCGGGCGGCTCGAGCGGTGCCTTCTCCTACTCGTACCCCATCTCCGTCCCCGACGTCCCCGGGGGGCTGGCCCCGAGCGTGTCGCTGGACTACAGCTCGCAGAGCGTGGACGGGCGTACCTCATCGACCAATGGTCAGTCCTCCTGGATCGGCGACGGATGGGACTACTCGCCCGGCTTCGTCGAGCGCAGCTACACCTCCTGCTCCGACGACGCGGCGAACGGCACGCCGAAGACCGCCGACGAATGCTGGTCGGACGCCGTCGACACGCTCACGCTGTCGTTGAACGGCTCGTCCAACACGCTGGTCCATGACGACTCCACCGGGACCTGGCACCCGCAGGGCGACAACGGCGAGAAGATCGAGATCAAGAACGACACGGTCAACGGCGACAACGACAACGAGTACTTCGTCGTCACCACCGCCGACGGCACCAAGTACTACTTCGGCCTCAACCGGCTGCCCGGCTGGGCATCGGGCAACGCGACGACCAACTCCGTGTTCACGACTCCCGTGTACGGCAATGACTCGAATGAGCCGTGTCACGCAAGCACGTTCGCTGCTTCCTGGTGCCAGCAGGCATACCGCTGGAACCTCGACTACACGGTCGATCCGCACGGCAACGCCATCAGTTACTGGTACACCCCCGAGAGCAACTACTACGGCAGGGACAATTCCACCACCCCCACCCCGTACAGTCGCGGCGGTTACCTCTCGAAGATCCAGTACGGTCAGCTGGCGGGCAAGGTCTACGACACCACGGCACCTGCGACAGCCCAGGTCTTCTTCGATTCATCCGAGCGCTGTCTGTCCGACTCCGGTTTCGACTGCGCGCCGTCGAAGTTGACGACCGCCAACGCCTCGCACTGGCCGGACGTACCCGCCGACCAGACCTGTGCTTCCTCCGGCACGTGCAACAACCACGGGCCGGCCTTTTACACCACCAAGCGCCTGACGGGCATCCGGACCCAGGTCCTTGTCGGATCCGCCTACCAGGACGTGGACGCCTGGTCCCTGACCCACATCTTCCCACCGACGGGGGACACCACCACCCCGTCGCTGTGGCTGAGCCAGATCGTGCACACCGGCAAGGACGGCGGCAGTCTCTCCCTCCCTCCGGTGAAGTTCGCCGGTCAGGCGCTGGCCAACCGGGTCGACGGTCTGGACGGCTACCAGCCCATCACCCGTTACCGGATGACCACCGTGACCACCGAGTCCGGTGAGGTGGTCACGGTCGACTACAGCGCGGCCCAGTGCCATCGCGCAGGCACCACCGTGCTGCCCTCCAGCCCGGACAGCAACACCTACCGCTGCTATCCGCAGTACTGGACACCGCCGGGGCAGACATCGCCGCAGCTGGACTGGTTCAACAAGTTCGTCGTCAACTCCGTCACGGCGCAGGACCCCACAGCCGGTGGCCTTCCCGTCCAGACCTCCTACACCTACGTCGGCGATCCAGCCTGGCACTTCAACGACGACCCGCTGACCCAGGACAAGTACCGCACCTGGAACCAGTGGCGGGGCTACGGGACGGTCGAGACCCGCACCGGCACGTCGCCTGGGAAGATCACCCTGTCCCGGGAGACCTTCTTCCGAGGCATGGACGGTGACAAGACCTCCTCCGGCACTCGGAGCGTCACCCTCAACGACAGCGCGGCTGACGACGCGCAGAAGGACTCCGACTGGCTGGCCGGGCAGTCCTTCGAAGCACAGTCCTACAACGGTGACGGCGGCGCACTGCTGTCGGACGGCATCACCGACCCCTGGAGCTCGCCGGCGACAGCCACCCAGTCCCGCAAGAAGTCCGGGCTCGACCCGTTGATCGCCCGCCGCGCCAATACCAAACGGGTCCGCACCATCACGACAAAAGCGGACGGCACCAAGCTCACCACCGAGATCGACTACACCATCGACGACGCCACCGGTCTGCCCAAGGCAGCGGACGACAAGGGTGACGTCTCGACGTCCACCGACGACACCTGCACCCGGACCTGGTACGCCACGGACGCCTCCGGCAACCTCCTGCCGGTACCGCGCCGCGTCCAGGAAGTCGCCGTCTCCTGCTCAGCCACCCCGAAATACCCGGCGGACCTGGTCAGTGACGACCTGACGTTCTTCGACAACTCCACGGACAACACCGCCACGCCCACCAAGGGCGATGTCACGATGGTCCAGAAGGCCGACTCGGTGGCCGCCGACGGGACCCCGCACTACATCACCGCCCTGAAGAACACCTACGACTCCTACGGCCGTGAACGCACCGAGACCGACGCCGACAACCGCACCACCACCACGGCGTACACACCGGCGACCGGCGCCAACCCGACCGGCATCACGGTCACCCGGCCGAAGGTCACCGGCCAGACCGCCGGTTTCACCACCACGACCACCCTCGACCCCGCCCGCGGCCTCGACCTGAAGACGACCGACGCCGCCGGTTACACCACCACCAGCACCTACGACCCCCTCGGTCGCCTCACCGCCGTCTGGAACCCGGGCTTCCCCACCGACAACAATCCCAACACCAAGTACAGCTACGACCTCTCCCCGTCGGCGCCGTCCACGGTCACCACCCAGACCCTCCAGGACAACAACGCCTACCGCACCAGCATCTCGCTCTACGACGCGATGCTGCGCCCCCGCGAGACCCAGACGGCGACCGTCGACGGCGGCCGCACCATCACCGACACCGTCTACGACAGCCACGGCTGGGCGGCCAGCGCCTCCAACGCCTACTACAACAGCGGCGCCCCCTCCGGCACACTCGTGGACGCCCCCGACAACAAGACGCCTTCCCAGACCACCACGGTCTACGACGGCGCGGGCCGGGTGACGGCCTCGATCGCCTACCACTTCGCCTCGGAAACGTGGCGCACGACCACGGCGTATCCCGGCTCCGACCGTGTTGACGTCACCCCGCCTGCCGGGGCCACCCCCACGACGACGTACACCGACGCACGTGACCAGCCGGTCAAGCTGGTCCGCTACCACGGCAGTACGCCCACGGGCGCCGCGGACACCGTCACCTACAGCTACGATGCGGCGGGTCACCAGATCGGCCAGGACGACGGTCAGGGGCACACCTGGAGCAGCGGCTACGACCTCCTGGGGCGCCGCACCTCCCAGACCGACCCCGACACCGGCTCCTCCACCTCCGCCTATGACAACGCCGGCCAGCTGCTGACGACCACGGACAACCGCGGCAAGACCATCGGCTACGCGTACGACGAGATGGGCCGCAAGAAGGCCGAGTACGACCTCACCGGCGGCGCCACGCCCTCCGCCGGCAACGAGCTGGCCTCCTGGTCGTACGACACCCTGAAGAAGGGCAAGCCCACATCCTCCACTCGCTATGTGGGCGGCACCAGCGGCAGCGCCTACACCGACAAGGTCCTCGGCTACGACAGCCACGGCTGGGCACAGGCCAGCGAACTCGTCGTCCCGGCCGCCGAAGGCGCACTGGCCGGTAACTACATCCACCAGAGCACCTACAACCTGACCGGCACGCTCAAGAACTACACCGACCAGGACCCGGCCGCCGTCAAGCTGCCTCAGGAGACGGTCGCTTACACCTACGACGCCTTCGACCATCCCATCGCTGTCGGCGGTGTGAACAGCTGGCAGTACGTCGACAAACTCAGCTACACCGAGTTCGACGAGCCGTACCAGTTCACTTACGGGATCGATGGCAACTTCACCCAGCAGACCCTGAACTACGACGACCAGACCCACCGGCTGACGGACTCCACCACCGTCAGCAAGTCCGGCGCCGCCATCGCAGACAAGACCAGCTACAGCTACCAGCCGTCCGGCAACGTCACGAAGATCACCGACAGGCTCGAGACAGACACCACCGACACCCAGTGCTTCACCTATGACTGGGCGCAGCGTCTCAAGGCCGCGTGGACGGCCACCGACGACTGCGCGGCGACCCCAACAACCGGTGCCTCCACCACGGTCGGTGGCCCCTCCCCGTACTGGCAGTCATGGACCTACGACGCCACGGGTGCCCGGGCCAGCCAGGTCGACCACGACACCACCGGTGACGCCTCCCACGACGCGACGTCAACGTACACACCCGTCGAGGCGGGCAAGGGCCCGGCCCACGCGGTGGCCAAGGTGGACACCGTGGTGCCGGGAGACTCGACGGCCGGCACCACGGACGCCTACACCTACGACGAGGACGGCAACGTCCGCACGCGCACCACCCGCGCGGGCACCGACACCTTCACCTACGACGACGAAGACCACCTGTCCGAACTGTCCTCCACGGGCTCGGCCGACGACACGAAGTACCTGTACGACGCAGACGGCACCCTGCTGATCCGGCGCAGCCCGGACGCGACCACCCTCTACACGGGCGATGAGGAGATCACCCTAAAGCAGGGCGCTACGAGTGCCGACGGCGTGCGTTACATCTCCATCGCCGGCGAGACGGTGGCCACGCACTCCTCGGACGGCAAGTTCAGCTACCTGATCCCTGACCGGCAGGGCACCAGCACCCTGGCGATCGACTCCCAGACCCAGCAGGTCACACGCCGCCAGTACAAACCCTTCGGGGAGAGCCGCGACCAGTCCGGGACCTGGACCGCAGGACAGCGGGGCTACGTCGGTGGAACCCAGGACGACAACACCGGCCTGACCAACCTCGGCGCCCGCGAGTACGACCCCTCCATCGGCCGCTTCCTCAGCCCCGACCCCCTCCTGGACCCGGGCTCCCCGCAGACCTGGAACGCCTACGACTACGCCGGCGACTCACCGGTCACCGAGTCCGACCCCTCAGGTCTGTGCATGGCCGACCAGTGCGGCATCGGCTACCCCATCGGCGGCACCGGGACCAGCAAGAGCAACCCCAAGCGCTACGTCACGACCGGCCCCGTCGACCCCGGCGGCCCGAACACCGCCGTCTGCCACCACGGTCGCTGCTCCGACGGCCACTCGATCGGCTACAGCGGCGGCAACATCAGCAAGAAGACGTACGACCCGCAGGCCGCGGCCCGCGCCGTGGCCCGGGCCAAAGCCACGGCCGATGCCACGGCCGCCGCGGCCAAGAAGCAGGCTTCCGGTCTCAAGCACCGCCTGCTCAACCTGGTCGCCGATGTCATCGGTGTCACCGACGCCTACAACTGTTTCACCAAGGGCGACGTCATGGGCTGCATCAACACCGCCCTGACCGCAGTCCCCTGGGGCAAGATATTCAAAGCCGTCAAGGTCGGTGTCGAGGCCTTCAAAATCTGGCGTTCCCTGGACCGCGCCTACACGGCGGTCAAGGACGCCGAGGAAGCCGCGAAACTCGCTGAAGACGCGGTGAAGGCGGAACACGCCATCGAGGAGGCCAGAGCAGCAGAGAAGAGTGGGGCTGAGGGCGCCGAAGAAGCAACGTGCGCCGTGCACAGCTTCGTACCCAGTACGGCCGTCCGCCTGTCCGACGGATCGTCGAAGCCGATCAGCAAGGTGAAAGCCGGCGATACGGTTCTGGCCACCGACCCGCAGACCGGAGTCACAGCGCCGGAGAAGGTCCAGCAGGTCATCGTCACCAAGACGGACAAGGACTTCACCACCCTCACTCTGGACAGCACCCCCACCCGCGGCCCGCCGCGCGGTGGCAAGTCGCACGCCCACAAGCTCACCACCACCTGGCACCACCCCTTCTGGGACGCCACCCACCACCGCTGGACCGACGCCGACGACCTGACTCCGGGCACGCAACTCCGCAGCTCCGACGGCACACGGGTAACGGTCACCGCGGTCCACAACTTTCACCGCCATGGCACCACCTACGACCTCACGGTCGGTAACCTGCACACGTACTATGTGCTGGCGGGGGCCACGCCACTCCTCGTTCACAACTGCAACCTTGGTGACTATGCCGACAGTGTTCGCAACGAACCTGGGGTGAAGTTTGCCTCCGAGTACACATCTCCCTCAGGCGCGAAGTACTACGGCCGCAATAAGCACGGCCAGCAGGCAGAAGGGTCGTTGGCGGATGCACTCGAACGGGCAGGTCACCATGGGGGGTGCGCGGAGGTGCACTGTCTAATTCAGGCGCAGGCGGCGGAGGGGTCCGAGGCCATCAGGGGTGGAACCATGCAAACGGTAAGGACACGGAATAACTCCATGCCGACATCGAATACGGATGGGCATGGTGAACCGGCTCACCCCTGCGGCCGTTGTGGCAGACTGCTGGAAGACCTGGAGATCAACTGATGTCCCTGATTCGCTTCGACTCGCTCAGCGAGGATCTGCTTGGGGCACTTGTTGCGTCCGGGTGGAACGCAGGAAGGAAGGTTGACACAGGTCAATGGGTGGAGCCGCTGGAGGGTGAAGGGTACCGGTCCCACCCATTGGCAGAGAAAATCCTCGCGGCGCTGGGAGGGCTCTCAATCGAGCCGGTCAATAGAGTCGGCCCGAACTTCAGTAATGACGAGCCTTACAATTTCGATCCCAGAGCCGCTGGATCAGGGCAGCGCGATCTAGCGACAGAGGTGGAGAGTGTTCTCGGTGGGGACTATTTCCCCATCGGTGAATGGATCAGTTATTCGAGCGTGTTCGTCGAAGCTGGGGGGAGGGTGGTTGCTGCTGGCATGGGCTGGATTTGGGAGCTTGGTTCCACCTTTGAAGACTCCCTAGAGTTGGCAGTCTGCGCGAATCGCCCACTCATCTGCCTGTACTCCGATCCGGGACTCGATCCTTGGCCGAGACCTTATTCTCGTTAGTGAATCTCGGCCGCGTAGAGCTTCGTCTAACGGGGCTTCCGGCCTGGTTGACGGCAGTAGTTGCCGCTGAGGTTGAAACGGTGGGGTGACGGCGTTACGGAGGCTCCAGTGCCAGTCCGGTTCCGGCGATGAAGCCGTCGAGTACTCCGGGGCGGCGTTGGAGGCTGCGTAAGCGGTTCTTCACGAGCGGGGTGAGGTCTTCGATCGAGCGGGGTGCGAGGTTGGCCAGGGGCTTCTTCAGGTGGGCCCAGACGCCTT
>NZ_JBSFIK010000069.1:0-33835 GCF_053597535.1 Streptomyces sp. NPDC001348
ATCTGTCCTGCCTCCGAGTGGCTACGACAACGGCGACCGACCGGCCCTGAAACCGCACCCATCCTACCCCAGACCCAGATGAGTCGTACTCATTGAGACGCTCTCCCTTAGGGGCCTGCAGGCAGATCGGCCCTTTAGGACCTTTTTAGCTGCGTTTATGGCTCACGGTGATCACGTTGACGTGCACGCCGCATCTCGAGAAAAGCCGTACACACCTCTTGACTCGCCCTTCGATGTGGCGGCTAATTTCTTCCGCAGTGGTAACGACAGAGCCGTCAGCAGCCTCATGCAGACCCCGTGGAGTCGCTCATGTCCGTCTACAAGCCTTCGGCCGACCAGGAGACAGGGACCAGCAGGAGACGTATCCCGTTGCTGGCCGGCTGTGCCGCCACCGTGCTGTTCACCGTGGCCGCCTGCGGCAACGGCGGCGGCACCACCGGCACGACCACCAAGGACGGATTCGCCCAAGTCGCCCAGAAGGACGGGGCTCTGACCGTCTGGGTGGACGCGACCCGGATGGACGCCGCGAAGCAGTACCAGGCGTCGCACCCGGGCGTGAAGATGGACATCGTCAGCTACGACGGCGACGCCAACGGGTCCAACTACCTCCAGACGAAGGTCCAGTTGTTCAACCGCACGGGCAAGGGCTGGCCGGACGTCGTCTTCAGCTCCCAGAACAACGAGGTGACCTGGGCCGTCGACGCGGGCTTCGCGGCACCGCTGGACAAGGGCCTGATCCCGGACGCCACCCTCGGCGGGTTCGCCAAGGGGGCCAACGACGTCTGCACGGTCGACGGGACCCTCTACTGCCTGCGCAACGACCTCTCCCAAGCGGTGCTCTGGTACAACGCGCCGCTGATGAAGAAGTTCGGCTACAAGGTCCCGACGACGTGGGAGCAGTACCAGACGCTCGGCAAGAAGGTCGCCGAGGAACACCCCGGCTACCTCGTGGGCGACGCGGGTGACACCTTCACGCCCGAGATCTACCTGTGGGCGAGCAAGTGCGGCGCCAACCACATCACCGGCCCCAAGTCCGTGTCGGTCAACACCACCAGCGAGGCCTGCACCAAGATGGCCAAGCTGCTGGACGTACTGATCAAGAACAAGTCCATGTCGATCAGCGGAGTCTTCAGCACCGACTTCGCCAAGAACGAGGCCGACAAGGTCCTGCTCATGCCCGGCCCGGCGTGGTACGGCGGCGCGGTGTTCAAGGACGGCCTGAAGACCCCGGCCAAGCAGATCGCGGCCGCCCCCATTCCGCAGTGGCAGGGAGACACCTCACCGTCCACCGGCAACGTCGGCGGCGGCACCTGGCTGCTGTCCAAGCACTCCGCCCACGTCAAGGCGGCCACCGACTTCCTGAAGTGGGTCACCACCGACAACGCCTACCAGGGCGAGAAGGCCCCCGGCTTCCCGGCGTACGCGCCCGCCGCCGAGAACTGGCTGAAGGCGCAGGCCGCTTCCGGGTACTTCGCCGGAGACCTCACGGCCCTCAAGGACGCCTCCTCGCAGGTGTGGTCCGACTGGGGCTCGGGCCAGTTCAGCCAGGAGGCGATCTGGGCCGCCACCGTCAAGCCCGCCCTGACGCAGGGCAAGACCGTCGAATCGATGCTGCCCGCCTGGCAGGACTCGATCGTCAAGTACGCCAAGTCCGACGGTTACAAGGTCTCCCAGTGACCGCCGCCCACTCCTCGGCCCGCTCCGTCCGGGGGCGCCCCCGCGGCACCTCCCGGCAGAGCCGGGCCGGCGCGGCATTCGTCGCCGGCTACGTACTGCTGCTGATCGCCTTCGGCGTCCTTCCGACCTGTTACGCCGTCTACTTCGCGTTCACGGACGCCGGAGGAGCGTTCACCGGCCTCTCCAACTTCGTCACCACGGCACGGGACTTCCGCTTCGTCGACTCCCTGGGCCATGTCGCTCTGTACCTGGTCTTCTGGCTGCTGTCGCTCGTGGTGTTCGTGGTGCTCCTGGCACTGCTCCTGCACCGGCTGTCCTCCGGGCCGGTCGGTCAGGCGCTGCGTTTCCTCTACTACATCCCCGGAGCGCTGGCCGGCGCCGCGAGCGTCCTGGTGTGGCTGTTCATGCTCGACCCGACGGTCAGCCCGGTCAGCTCGCTGCTGGACACACTGGGCTTCCACACCTTCGGCGAGGTCATCGCCCCCGGCAACCTGGCGCTGCTGTTCACGGTCATCGCGTTCTGGACCGGCGCGGGCGGCTGGATCGTCGTCATGTACGGCGCCCTGAACAACATCCCCAAGGACGTCATGGAAGCCGCGCGCATCGACGGCGCGAACGCCTGGCAGACCGCCTGGCGGGTGCAGATCCCCATGCTCCGCAAGTGGATCGTCTACATGGTGATCCTGGCCTTCGCGGGCGGCGCCCAGCTCTTCGTCGAGCCGCAGCTGCTCTCCCTCGCCAGTGTGGGCGTGGCCGGCCGCGACTACTCGCTCAACCAGCTGACGTACGACTTCGCCTTCCAGATGAACAACATCAACGGTGCCGCCGCGGTCTCGGTGGAGCTCCTGGTCGTCAGCTTGTCGGTCGCCGGTGTCTTCGTCGCACGATCGGGGTTCTTCGATGCCGACTGACACACGATCCACCCCTCCTGCCGCCGCTCCTCGCGCGAAACGGGACCGGAACGCCGGAAGCCGGCACGGGGAACCACGGCCGCGCCGCCGCCCACCGCAGCACGTGACGTCCCGGCTGCTGGCGGGCTCGGTGCTCACCGTGTTCGTGGTGTTCTTCGTGCTGCCGGTGCTGTGGCTGCTGCTCGCGGCGACCAAGACCGACCAGCAGCTGGTCCACGACAACCCCTTGTCCTTCGGGTCCTGGCACACGCTGACGGTCAACTGGCACGCGCTCACCGCCTTCCAGGACGACGCCATCCTGGTGTGGCTGCGCAACTCCGCCGTCTACGCGGCGATATCGCTGGTCATCACGCTCTGCCTGGCCATACCGGCCGGATACGCGCTGGCCATGACCGAGTTCCGGGGCCGGCGCGCGCTGCTGATCGCGACCCTGGTCGTGATGCTGATGCCGAACGCCACGCTGGTGGTGCCGCTGTTCCTGGAGATCAACGCGGTGCACCTGATCGGCACGATGTGGTCGATCATCCTGCCGTACTCGTTCTACCCGTTCGGGGTGTACCTGACGTACATCTACTTCACCACCGCGGTGCCCAGGGACCTCCTGGCCGCGGCACGGATGGACGGCTGCTCCGAGTTCGGTGTCTTCCGTCATGTGGCCCTGCCCCTCGCGACACCCGTCATCGCGCTGGTCGGGTTCTTCAGCTTCGTCGCCAACTGGACCAACTACTTCCTGCCCTACGTGATGCTTCCCGCCAGCGACCAGATGCCCGTCCAGGTGGGCGTCGGCAACCTGCTCAGCAATGTGCCGTCGTTCAACCCGACCGTCGGCGACCTCGCGATCCAGCGCCCGCAACTGGCACTGGCGACACTGGTGGCCATCACACCGGTACTCGTCGTGTTCCTGTTCGCCCAGCGCTTCCTGGTCAGCGGAATGCTCGCCGGCGCCACCAAGGAGTGACAGCTCTCATGCCCTTCAGCCCTCACCCCCACGCATCCGGGGACGACGCCCAGGCCTCCGACCGGCCCGCACCCGACATCCTGGCCGGAGTGCCGTTGCTCGAACCCCCCGGCTGGGCCGTCGCCCAGCGCGCGCTGTTCGACCTGCTCGACCACGCCTGGCGCCGCTTCGAACACGCCTTCACCGGCCCCGACGGACGGCTGAACTACAACGACCGGCTGACCACTCGCGACGGCGTGGACGACTTCTACGAGGTCTTCTTCAACTGGCCCCAGCTGTACCTCCTCGGCGGCGCCGACGACCTGCTGCCCGCCAGCGAGAAGCACTGGGAGGGCGTGACCAGGCAGCTGACCGAACTGAACATGCTGCGCGACGAGTTCGAGCGCGGCTACGACTGGTTCCACCAGGGCGAGAGCCTGCTGCTGCTCTACTTCCTGTGCATGGCCGCCCCCGACCGCTGGGCCGAACGCGCGCTGCGCTTCGCCGAGTTGTACGTCGACCCCGCCAAGGGCAACTACGACCCCGAGCATCGCATCATCACCCGCCCGCACAACGGCAGCGACCCCGAGCGCACCGGCCTGTTCGACGGCGACGTGTATCCCTGGCTGCCCAAGGAGGCGGAGACCTACGGCTTTCCCCTCGACTGGCTGCCCGAGGCCGCGAACGGCCCCTTCCCGCTGTCGGCGGACCCGCGGCTGGGCGACCGGATGCAAGACCGGATGGGCGTCGGCGACACCGCGGTCAACCTCGCCGCGGCCGGCCTCGTCCTCAACGCCTGGATCCTCTCCGGCGAGGAGCGCTACCGGGACTGGATCGTCGAGTACGTGGGCGCCTGGCGCGAGCGCACCCGGGAACACGGCGGTCTGATCCCGGACAACGTCGGCCCGGACGGGGTCGTCGGCAGCCTCCTGGAAGGGCGCTGGTACGGCGGCCACTACGGCTGGTCCTGGCCGCACGGCTTTCACAGCGTCGGTCACGCGGCCTGCGTGGCGGCGCTCGCGGCGGCGACGGTCACCGGGGACGACGACTACCTCTCCATGGTCGCGACCTCGCTCGACGCCCTCATCGACCGCGGCAAGGTCATGCCCCACACGGAGGCCGACTCCAGCCTGCCCTCCAAGTGGGCGGTGGAACTCGGCCCGGACCGCCACACGCCCACGCTCCACCTGCCGTTCCGGCACAACGACTCCGGCTGGTTCGACCACAACCCTGCCACTCCCCCCGTGCCGGTGGCCCTGTGGCACCACACCTCCTCGGAGGCCGACCGTGCCCGGCTGGAACGGCTGCGCGAGGCGGACGGAATCGACTGGCGCACCGTGCGGCCGTTCCGGTCCAAGGAGGACTCCGGGCACGAGAAGGCGTGGTTCGCCTTCCTCGCCGGCGACGACCCCGGCTACCCGGAGCGGATCCTCGCGGCCGCCCAGGCCCAGGTCCGGCACCGGCTGCGGCGCATCGACCGCTACGGCGACCTGGACGTGCCCGAGGCCGACATCCACGTGTGGCAGCTGTGCAACCCGGTGGTCACCGAGGCCCTGGTGCAGCTCACCTGGGGCGGCCCGCAGGTGCTGTACCAGGGCGGTCTGCAGCAGGCACGTCTGCGCTACCACGACGCCGACGCCCGCCGGGCCGGCCTGCCCGCGGACGTCGCCGCCCTGGTCACCTCCATCGCCCCCGAGGCGACCACCGTCGAACTGGTCAACCTCTCCCCCGGCACCGACCGCACGGTCATCGTCCAGGCGGGCGCCTTCGCCGAGCACACCATCACCGGCGTCCGCTACACGACCTGCACGGACGACGGCTGGATCGGGGACATGTACGACTACGGTCACACCGAGCCGGTGGTCTCCGAGGCGGAAGCCCCGTGTGACTCGCCGTTCCTGACGGTCCGTCTGCCTGCTTCCACGCGGATCCGGCTCACCCTGCGGCTCGGGCTGCGCACCCGTACTCCCAGCTACCGCACACCGTTCGCCACCGCGGCCGGGCAGGCCAACTCCACCGACACGACAGGGGAATCGGCGTGAAGCGCATCGCCCAGACCATCCGGCTCCGCCCAGAACACCGAGAGGAATACCTCCGGCTGCACTCCGCCGTGTGGCCCGGTGTCGAAGCCGCCCTGCACCGGGCGAACATCCGCAACTACAGCATCTTCCTCGACGGTGACGTGCTGTTCGCCTACATGGAGTACCACGGTGAGGACTTCGAGGCCGACATGGCATCCATCGAGGCCGATCCCGAGACCCAGCGGTGGTGGAAGCTCACCGACCCGTGCCAGGAACCCTGGCCCGACCGGGGCGAGGGCCGCCAGTGGAGCGAGCTCCCCGAGATCTGGCACCTGAACCCGCCCGACGGCCACGCCACCGCCTGACCCGGCCCGTACCGCCCCGACCGGACTTGGATTTCCTCGTGAACGCACCCGTGCTCGTCGACGCCCACCACCTCCTGTGGGATCTCTCCCACCGTGCGCAACCCTGGCTCGACGACCCCGCCGTGGCATCGATCCGCCGCACCTTCACCCCCGAGGACCTGCGCTCCACCGCCACTTGGCCGACGGGCCTGAGCAGGCAACCACCGCAACCAGCGGCGGCATCATGAGTCGGGGTCAGCGGCGGGACGAGCTGCCGCTCGCGTCCCTGGAGGATTCGAAGGCACCGAGATCCGGCGCCGCCCCGTTGTACGGCAGTCCGACGCCGACACCCTTGTCGATCAAGGTGCTGTTCGCGGCGAGGTGGAGGTGGGGCAGCACGGGCAGGCTGCCGTCGGACTGCCGGGGCTTGTCCCAGCCGGATGTGGACACACTCTGGAACTGTCGTGCGAGTCCGAGTTGAGGACGAGGTTGCCGCCGCCGTCCTGGATGAACAGGCCGGGGCGGACTCCCGGCAGCGGGAAGTCCACCCCCTGCCGGCCCAGCCGGCCGGCCGGCTGGGCCGGCAGGGGGAGCCGGACCGAGCCGGGCGGACACCCGGAGCCGCACCCATTCGGTCCCTCGGTAAGGGCCGTCCGGCCCTACAGCCCGCCCGCCGACAGCGGTGCCATGGAATGGAGCCGGGGGCCACAAGGGCACGGTGAAACGGAGCGAGACCGCGCACCGTGCGATTCGGGCCCGCAAGAAGCGAGCGGCCCCCGGCTCCATGCATGCCGGAGCAAGCCGGCACCCGCCGCCCCGGCCGACATGCAGCCCGAGCAGGGCTCGGCGACTCTGGAGACGGGGGCAGTGCCGGGAGGAGCACCCATGCACTGGGAAACCATCCGCAAGGACACCGCTCCGGTCGTCCGGCCCCGCCTCACCGACTACGAACGGGTCCGGAACGAATTCACCTGGTCGCAGGCGCGCAGCGCACTGGCCGGGCTGCCCGACGGCGGACTCAACGTGGCCCACGAAGCCGTCGACCGGCACGCGGCCTCCGGTCACGGGGACGAGGTCGCGCTGCGATGCGTCGCACGGGACGACTCGGTCTCCACCGTCACCTACGCGGAACTGAACCGACGTACCGCCCGCTTCGCGAATGTCCTGCGGTCGCTCGGCGTCGGTCACGGGGACCGGGTGTTCACTCTGCTCGGCCGCTGCTCGGAGCTCTACACCACGGTTCTGGGGACGCTGAAGAACACCAGCGTGCTCTGCCCGCTGTTCTCGGCCTTCGGCCCCGACCCCGTCGAGCAGCGGCTGCGGCTCGGTGACGCCCAGGTACTGGTCACCACGGCGGCTCTCTATCGGCGCAAAGTCGCCGAGCGCCGTGCGTCGCTTCCCGGGCTGAAACACGTCCTGATCGTCGGACCCGGCGCGGCTGACCTGCCGGACACCGCGTCCTTCGACGACCTGATGTCCACCGCGCCGGAGACCTTCGCCATCCCTCCGACGTCCCCCGACGACATGGCCTTGCTGCACTTCACCAGCGGCACCACCGGCGCTCCCAAGGGTGCGGTGCACGTCCACGAGGCCGTGGTCGCCCACCACGCCACAGCGGCGTACGCGCTCGACCTCCACCCCGAGGACGTGTACTGGTGCACCGCCGATCCGGGCTGGGTCACAGGTATGTCGTACGGCATCGTCGCCCCGCTCGTCCACGGCGTGACGGTGGTCGTCGACGAGGGCGACTACGACGCCAGGCGCTGGTACCGGATCCTCGGCGAAAGCCGGGTGACCGTCTGGTACACCGCGCCCACGGCCCTGCGCATGCTCATGCGGGCCACACCGCGCCAGGGCCCCTACGACCTGCCACGCTCCTACGACCTGTCCGCCCTGCGCTTCATCGCCTCCGTCGGCGAGCCCCTCAATCCGGAAGCCGTCGTGTGGGGCCGGGACGTGCTGGGCCTGCCGGTGCACGACAACTGGTGGCAGACCGAGACCGGCTCCATCATGATCGCGAACTTCGCGGCCTGCGAGATCCGGCCCGGTTCGATGGGCCGCCCCCTGCCCGGCGTGGACGCGGCCGTGCTGGAGTGCGGCGAGGACGGCCGGGCGCTCGTCGTCGACGGCAGGGTCACGCAGGTGGACAGCCCTTCTGTGGAGGGAGAGCTGGCGCTGCGCCCCGGCTGGCCGTCGATGTTCCGCGGCTACCTCCATGACAAGGAGCGCTACGACGCCGCGTTCGCCGACGGCTGGTACCTGACCGGAGACCTGGTCCGCCGGGACGCGGACGGCTGGTACTGGTTCGTGGGACGTGCCGACGACGTCATCAAGTCGGCGGGACATCTGATCGGCCCCTTCGAGGTGGAGAGCGCGCTGATGGAACACCCGTCGGTGGCGGAGGCCGGGGTGATCGGACGGCCGGACCCGGTCGCCGGGAACGTCGTCAAGGCCTTCGTGTCGCTGCGCCCCGGTTTCCGGCCCAGCCCGGACCTGGAGCGGGAGTTGCTGGCCTTCGGCCGCCGCAAGCTGGGTCCCGCAGTCGCACCCAGGGAGATCGCGTTCGACCAGGACCTGCCCAGAACCCGCAGCGGGAAGGTGATGCGGCGCGTGCTCCGCGCGCGTGAACTCGGTCTGCCCACAGGTGACCTGTCGACCTTGGAGGGATCCGCATGAGCGTGGCCCGACCCACCCGCGTGCGCAAGGACCCGGCGTCCCCCAAGCCCGGCAGGAAGACCGCGGCCACCAAGCGGAAACCGAGTACCGAACCGCCGGCCCGCCGATCGGGCGCCCGACACCGGACGGACCTGCTGGAGGCGATGCTGCGCATCCGGCGGTTCGAGGAACGGTGCGTCGAGTTGTACAGCGCCGCGAAGATCCGTGGCTTCGTGCACCTCTACATCGGTGAGGAGGCCGTAGCCGTCGGTGTCAACGAGGCACTGACACCCGAGGACGCGGTCGTCTCCACCTACCGCGAACACGGCCACGCGCTGGCGCGCGGGATCCCGTCCGAGGCCGTGATGGCGGAGATGTACGGCAGGACGACCGGGTGCAGTGGCGGCCGAGGCGGCTCCATGCACCTGTTCGACGCGAGCCGCCGCTTCTACGGCGGCAACGCGATCGTCGCCGGGGGGCTTCCCCTGGCCGCCGGTCTCGCCCTCGCCGACCGTATGCGCGACCGGTCCCACGTCACCTGCTGCTTCTTCGGTGACGGGGCGTTCGCCGAAGGCGAGTTCCACGAGACCGCGAACCTGGCGGCCCTGTGGAAGCTGCCCCTGCTTCTGGTCTGCGAGAACAACCTCTACGCCATGGGCACGGCCCTGGAACGGCACGAGGCGCAGACCGACCTGGCCATGCGCGCCGCCTCCTACGGCATGGTCGCCTGGGCGGTGGACGGCATGGACGTGGAGGCTGTCGAGCAGGCCGCCCGCCGGGCCGTCGAGGGCATCCGGGCCGGCACGGGCCCGCACTTTCTGGAGCTGCGCACGTACCGCTTCCGCGCCCACTCGATGTACGACCCGGACCGTTACCGCGACAAGGCGGAGATCGAGCGGTGGAAGTCCCAGGACCCGATCGGCCTGCTCCTCGACCGCCTGCGCGAGAACGGCGAACTGGGCGACGAGGAGGTCACCCGGACCGAGCAGCGGATCGGCCACGAGATCGACCACGCCGTCGCCGCGGCCGAACAGGCACCTGAGGAACCGGTCGAGAACCTGCTGCGCCACGTCACCAGTTCCTCGTCGGAGGCGGTGAACCGACCATGGGCACCGACGGAGGGCACGGGGTGAAGACGACCTACCGGGAGGCGATGCGCGAGGCGCTCCGTGAGGCGCTGCGCTCCGACGACCGTGTCTTCCTCATGGGCGAGGACGTGGGCCGGTACGGCGGATGCTTCGGCGTCAGCCTCGGTCTGCTGGAGGAGTTCGGCCCCGAACGTGTCCGTGACACGCCGCTGTCGGAGTCCGCGTTCGTGGGGGCCGGCATCGGTGCCGCTCTGGCCGGGATGCGGCCCGTCGTCGAGATCATGACCGTCAACTTCAGCCTGCTGGCCCTCGACCAGATCCTCAACAACGCCGCCACCCTGCTGCACATGTCGGGCGGTCAGCTTCCCGTTCCGCTGGTCATCCGCATGACCACGGGCGCCGGGCGGCAGCTCGCCGCACAGCACTCGCACAGCCTCGAGGGCTGGTACGCGCACATCCCCGGCATCCGCGTCCTCGCGCCCGCCACCCTCCAGGACGCACGCCATATGCTGGCCCCCGCGCTCGCCGATCCGGACCCCGTGCTGATCTTCGAGCACGGAGGCCTCTACAACGTCTCCGGTGAACTCCGCCCACTCACCGCGCCCGTGGATCTGGAGCACGCCGCGATCCGTCGCCCCGGCACCGACATCTCCCTGATCACGTACGGCGGTTCGCTGCCCAAGGCACTCGCGGCGGCGGACGAGCTGGCCACCGAGGGCATCAGCGCCGAAGTGATCGACCTGCGCACGCTGCGTCCCCTCGACGACGCGGCCGTCACCGCTTCCGTTGCCGGCACTCACCGAGCCGTGGTCGTCGACGAGGCATGGCGGACGGGAAGCCTCGCCGCGGAGGTGTCCGCCCGCATCGCCGAAGCGTCCTTCTACGAGCTGGACGCGCCCGTCGAGCGGGTGTGCAGCGCGGAGGTGCCCATGCCGTACGCCCGGCGGCTGGAGGAGGCCGCCCTGCCGCAGACCGCCGACATCGTCGCGGCCGCCCACCGGGCGGTGGACTGACCATGGCCGAGTTCACCATGCCATCCCTCGGCGCCGACATGGACGAGGGCACCCTCCTGGAATGGCTGGTACGGCCAGGTGACCCGGTCCACAAGGGTGATCCCGTCGCGGTCGTCGAAACCGCCAAGTCGACGATCGAGGTGGAGTGCTTCGAGACCGGGACGCTGACGAAGTTGCTGGTCGAGCCCGGCACGACGGTGCCCGTGGGCACGCCGCTCGCCCTGATCGGGCCGATGGCCCCGAGGCCGGCGGAACCGGCGGCGCCCGGGGAACCGGCGGCGCCCGGGGAACCGGTCCGTCACATGGCGCAGAAGAACGAGGGCCCGTCCGCGCCACCCCCACCCCCGGAGCCGGCACCGGCCGCCGCCCGACAGCGCCGCCATGTCGAGGCGGGCCCCCTGGTCCGGCACCTCGCGGAACACCGCGGCGTCGACCTGGAGTCACTGCACGGCTCCGGCCCCGGAGGGCGCGTGACCAGAACCGATGTCGAGGAAGCGGCGGAGGCACGAGTCCCGGCTCGGCCACCGCGCGTGCGGGCCACGCCTCTCGCCCGGCGGCTCGCCGCCGAACTCGGCGTCGATCTGACCACGGTGAGGGGCACGGGCAGGAAGTCGGCCGTCCGTGCCGCGGACGTACGCCGGGCGGCTCCCGGCCCGGCGGCCGCGGCCGCGCCGGCCCACGCGGGTGTCACTTCGGCGGGCCCTTCCGCTGTACGGCCTTCTGCCGCGCATCCGTCCGAAGACCGGGCGCCGGCCATGCGGCAGGCGATCGCCGGCCTGATGAGCCGCGCCAACCGGGACATCCCCCACTACTACCTCTCCACGACCGTCGACATGGCCGCCGCCATGGACCGGCTGCACGAGCACAACCGGCGCAGTCCGGTCGGTGAGCGGCTGCTCCCGGCGGCCCTGCTGCTCAGGGCGGCGGCTCTGGCGGCCCGGGAGGTCCCCGAACTCAACGGTTTCTGGGCCGACGACCACTTCACGGCAGGTGAGGGCGTGCACCTCGGCGTCGCCGTCTCCCTGCGGGGCGGAGGCCTCGTCGCCCCGGCGCTGCACCACGCCGACACCCTGGCGGTTCCGCAGCTGATGACCGCCCTGAAGGACCTGGTCACCCGAGCCCGCGCGGGCAGGCTGCGCGGATCCGAGGTGTCCGACGCGACGATCACCGTCACCAACCTCGGCGATCAGGGCGTGGAGACCGTCTTCGGCGTGATCTACCCGCCCCAGGTGGCCCTGGTCGGCTTCGGGCGGCTGGTGGACCGGCCGTGCGCCGTCGACGGGCTGCTGGGCGTACGGCCCACGGTGACGGCGACCCTTTCGGCCGACCACCGGGCGACGGACGGTGCCGTCGGTGCCCGCTACCTCATGGCGGTCACCCGCCTCCTGCAGAATCCGGAGCAACTGTGATCATGAACCGAACCGATGCACTGGACATGGTGCGGGAGTCGATCTCCCGCGTCGTCCCTGACGCCGAGGCAACCGCTCTGCAACCCGACGACGCGTTCCGCGACGTCCTTGAGATGGACTCACTGGACTTCCTGCGTTTCGTCGAGGTCCTGAGCGAACGGTCCGGCGTCCGTATCGAGGACGAGGACACGCCCCGTCTCCGCACCCTGGCGGACAGCGCGGACTTCCTCGTCGCCCACACACGGTGACGTACGCCCCGGCGCGGGCCATGAGTCCGGTCTGCGGGGCATCGGGCTACCGCTGGTGCACGCCTTCGGGTGACCTTCGATGCACGTACCGCCCGGTGGTCCCCCGCGGCATGCCGCTGTGGCAGGGGTGCGCGAGCTGGGTCGAGTCCGCCTTGGCCGAGACTCCGCGGCCGCGGCAGAAGCGGTTGCGGCCGCCCCGGCCGGTCGCCCCCTTCGGTCTCGACGCCGGGCACGCCCTCAGGGCTTCGGGGCCGGTCGGCCCACCCCACGGTACCCAGGGCACCTGTCCCGGCGTCCCGCTCCGTTCGAGGCTGGAAGCGTGCTGGAACCTCGGAGCGGAGGAGCGGCGTCATGGTCCGCCATGTGTACGACTTCAAGGACGGCGGCCGAGACCTGGCCGGTCTGCTCGGCGGCAAGGGGGCGAACCTCGCCGAGATGCCCGGGTGGGCAAGCGCACCGCCGAGGCCGCGTTCGCCATCGCCGCCGAGCTGACCGGAGAGGGACTGATCACCGCCGACGAGGCCCTGGCCCGGGTGAGCGGTGACGGGCTGGCGCGGCTGATGTTCCCCCGTTTCGACACCGCCGCCACCGGCGACCCGCTCGCCCACGGTGTACCGGCCTCGCCGGGTGCCGCGGTGGGCGTCGCCGTGTTCGACTCCGCGGAGGCCGTACGGCGTGCCGCCGCCGGCGAGCCGGTGGTGCTCGTTCGGGAGGAGACGACGCCCGACGATCTGCCCGGCATGGTCGCCGCGCAGGCGGTACTGACCGGGCGGGGCGGCAAGACCAGCCACGCGGCGGTGGTGGCCCGCGGGATGGGCAAGGTCTGTGTGTGCGGCGCGCAGGACATCACCGTCAGCACCGAGGCACGCCGCTTCACCACCCGGGACGGCATCGTCGTCGACGACGGCACCCTCCTCTCGGTGGACGGATCCGCGGGTGCCGTGTACCTCGGAGCCGTTCCCTTGATCGCCTCGGCGACCATGCGCTACCTGGAGACCGGTGAGCAGGCGGACAGCGTGGTCTCCGCAGTCGCCCGAGCCCTCGAACACGCCGACGGCCTACGGCGGTTGGAGGTGCGGGCCAATGCCGACACCCCCGAGGACGCAGCGCGTGCCCGGCGGTTCGGGGCTCAGGGCATCGGGCTGTGCCGCATCGAGCACATGTTCCTCGGCGAGCGGCGCAAGCTGGTCGAGGAGATGATCCTGGCCGGTAACGACACCGCGCGCGAGCGGGCGCTGGCAACGCTGCTCCCCCTCCAGCGGCGGGACTTCGTGGGCATTCTCAAGGCCATGGACGGCCTGCCGGTCACCATCCGGCTGCTGGACCCGCCGCTGCACGAGTTCCTGCCCGACCGCACCGACCTCGCCGTGCGCATCGCCGCGGCCGAGGCCGCGGGCCGAGAGCCGGACGGGCACGACATCGAGCTGCTCGACGCCGTGAACCGGATGCACGAGGAGAACCCCATGCTCGGCCTGCGCGGGGTACGGCTCGGGCTGGTGGTGCCGGGACTGGTCGCGATGCAGGTGCGGGCGATCGCCGAGGCGGTCGTGGGACGCACCCGCGCGGGGGGCCGACCGCAGGCGGAGATCATGGTGCCGCTCGTCGGCGCCGTCGAGGAACTGCGGCTCACCCGTGCGGAGGTGGCTCGGCTGCTCGCCGAGGTGGGCGAGGAGACCGGCATCCCCGTCCACTGCCCCGTCGGCACGATGATCGAGCTGCCCCGGGCGGCGCTCACGGCCGGCCGGATCGCCGAGGAGGCGGAGTTCTTCTCCTTCGGCACCAACGACCTCACCCAGACCACCTGGGGCTTCTCCCGCGACGATGTCGAGGCCGCGTTCTTCTCGGCCTACCTCGACAAGGGCGTCTTCAGCGCGTCGCCGTTCGAGACGCTCGACCGTGAGGGAGTGGGCCGACTGGTTCGCATCGCCGTCGAGGAGGGCCGTGCCATCCGGCCCGGTCTGCAGACCGGCGTCTGCGGCGAGCACGGCGGCGACCCGGAGTCGATCCACTTCTTCCACACCGTCGGTCTGGACTACGTCTCCTGCTCGCCGTTCCGGGTCCCGGTGGCCCGGCTGGAGGCCGGCCGGGCGGCGCTGGACCGCGTGGAGCCGAGCGACACCAGATGAGAGGGGTTTCCGGGCCTACGTCGAGCCCGGCCGGCACCGGAGCGCAGGCGCGCTCATGCACGACGGTGAGCACCATGCATGACGGTGAGCACAAGCGCGGTGTCGCTCCGTCCGCATCCCGTCCGGCGTCCACTCCGGCGTCCACGGAGGCCCGCTGCTCCTGATCCCGCAAGAGCATCGGGGCCGTGCGCGAGGAGCTGTGCGCCGTGGTCGGCCACGGCACGGTGCGGCAAGCACCCTTCGCGGGGCCTGACCTCAGGCCGGCTCGGGTACGACGGCCACCGCGCAGGCGGCGTGGTGGAGAACGCCGTGAGCGACGCGGCCGAGCTGGAGACCGAAGTGGCCGGGGCGGCGCCGGGCGCCGACGACGAGCAGGTCCGCCTCGTAGGAGGCGGCCAGCAGAGCGTCGCGGGGGCGGCCCTCGACCGTACGCCGTTCCACCGGCAGGCCGGCCGGCACGTCCCGCAGCGCCTCCTCCAGCAGTTCCGCGGCCTGCTGCTCCCGCGAGTGGGCCGGTTCTCCCACGATCAGCGGATGGCCGGTGGTCGTGTGCGCGGGTCGGCGCCAGGCCCGGACGGCCTCCAGCGGGACCCCGCGCAGCAGTGCCTCCTCGGCTGCGAACCGTACGGCGGCCGACGCCGTCGGCTTCTCGCCCACACCCAGGAGGATGCGGCCACGCGCCCCTGAACGGGCCTGGTTGTCGTGGCTGCCGCGCAGCACCACGACCGGGCAGTGCGCGTGCCCGGCGACCGTGACACCGACGGAGCCGAGGAGCGCCTCGGTCACACCGCTGCGGCCACGGCAGCCCAGAACCACCGCGAGGGACGTGCGGCTCTCCCGTACGAGCGCGTACTCCGGTTCCTCGGGCGGGGCGTCGGTGGTGACCTTCACACCCGGCTGGCGGCGGTGAGCACGCCGCTCGGCCGTCCCGACGATGTCCTCCGCCTTCACCTCCTCCGACGGCTTGCCGAGGTCGTGGGCCAGGGAGGTGCCTTCGTAGCGCTCCCAGAGCGAGGCGTACACCAGCCGGAGGGACGCCCCGTGCAGGACTGCCTCGTCGGCAGCCCAGTCGACAGCCCTCAGGCTGGGCTCGGATCCGTCGACACCGACGACGATCGGAAGTTCCGTCACGGTTCTCCTCCTGCGCTGGGTGGCGTTCAGCCGTGCGCGACGACGGCGACGGGGGCGGCGACGTGATGCAGTACGGCGTGGGTGACGTGGCCGATGTGGGCACCGAGCGGGCTGGTGCGGACGCGTCGGCCGACGACGACCAGGGAGGCGTCGCGGGAGGCGTTGACGAGGACCTGCGCGGCGCTGCCGCACCGGCTGGCCTCGACGACCTCGACGTCCGGGAACTTCTGACGCCAGGTCCGCAGCACCTTGGTCAGCAAGGTGGCGTGCCCGCGCTCGAGCTGGTCGTAGAGTTCGGCGTCACCGTAGAAGCGGTAGAAGGATGTGGGCGGCTCGGGCCAGACGTGCACGACCCGTAGGGCGGCGTTCCGGCGCGCGGCGGCGTCGAAGGCGAACTCCAGCAGCGTCTCGTCGATGTCAGCGGTGTCGAGACCGAGGACGACGGGCCGGAAAGGCGCGGCCGCGGACGGCACCCCGGCGGGATCCATCAGGTGCTCGTCAGCGGCCTGCTCCCCCGCCCGCACCAGCACCACCGGCCGTTCGGCACGGGCGACGACGGCCAGGCCGACCGAGCCGACCAGGAAACCGCCGATCCGGCCAAGGCCCCGCGAGCCCAGAACCAGCAGCTCCGCGGAAGCCGCCGCCTCGCACAGCACCTCGGCCGGGCTCCCGGTGAGCTGCTCGCCGAACACATCGATACCGGGGTGGCGCAGGCGGATGCCCTCCTCGGACTCGCGCGGAATCCTCCCCCACTCCTCGGCCGTGGGTACCCCCGTCCCACTTCGCCCGTTCCAGTGCCGCTGCGTCTCGGAAGCGAGCAGTGACGCGGGCACCGGCTCCCAGACGTGGACGATCTTCAGGGGCAGACCGCGCATCAGTGCTTCGCGTGCGGCCCATTCCGCTGCGGCCCGGCTCTCGGGCGAGTCGTCGAGGCCTACGGCGACGGTGCGTGACATGGTCTCCGCCTCCCGGGGTGAGGGTTCCGTTTCCAGCATGGTGCTGCGGTGGTCCCGGGTCTCGGGGCCACACGTCCTCACTGGGGACCGACCGGCCCCGGGACGACGGTGGTGACGTCCTTCTCCGGCGTTCGGCCTGGACGGTCAGCACCCCGTCGGCGACGGGGACGACCGTGATCACACCGAGGATGCCCGGAGCACCGAGTGTCCTTTCCGTCCCGTTGTCCGTCCGGTGAGGCCGAGCGGGCCCAGCGGTCCGGGCCCAAGGACCATTGGCCCCTGGAAGCCCGGCCGCGCCCGGAGATTCCATGAGGGGGATGAAACACCCGCCATGGAGTAGCCGCATGAAGGTGTCCGAGGTGATGACCGCTCCGCCGGTGGCCGTCGCTCCACGGGCCGCCCTGGTGGAGGCGGCCCGGTGGATGGCCGAGTCCGCCGTCGGATCGGTCCTCGTGGTCGAGGACGGAGCGCTGCGCGGCATCGTCACCGACCGCGATCTCGCCGTACGCGGCATGGGCGGCGGCCTGGACCCGCACACGCGGGTGGAGGCGGTCATGTCGGCACCCGTGGTCGTGCTCGACGCCGACGACGGCCTCGAGGTGGCCTACCGGACGTTCCGCCGCACCGGGGTGCGGCGGCTTCCTGTGCTGGACGGGGGCCGGGTCGTGGGTGTGCTGACGATCGACGACCTGTTCCTCGACGTCTTCCGGCAGCTGGCCGATCTGTTGGGACCGGTCGCCTGGAGTGTGCTGCACGAGCCGCCCGGGCCGCCGTCGGCAGCCGGAGTGCCGGATGAGCCCTGAACCGGCCTGGAGGGGAGCGGCCCCGCGCAGCGCTCACGGGACGGCGGCGGTGCGTGACGGCGGCCCGCGGGCGGACGGCCCGGCCTCGGCGACCGGGCCGCCCCGGGACCGGCCCGGCGCCGCGTCCATCCCCTCCCTGCCGGTCCCTGAGGTCTTCGCCGCCCTTGACGCATGCCCGCGCGGTCTCCCACGGGCCGAGGCCGTCGCGCGGCAGGCCCGCTACGGCCCCAACCAACTGCCCCGCGTGGGCCGGACGCGTGTATGGCGTCGGCTGGTCGCGCAGTTCACCGACCTCTTCGCCGTGGTGCTTCTCGTCGCCTCGGCGATCACTTTCCTCGCGTACGCGCTGGAACGGCCGCGGGATCCGGCGACGCTTCAGCTGGCCGTGGCGATCCTCGGCGTGGTCCTCCTGAACGCGGGCATCGGTTTCGCGCAGGAGTACTCCGCCGAGCGCACCTCGGAGTCCCTGCTGGCGATGGTGCCGCACACCTGCCGGGTGCTGCGGGACGGGGAACAGCGGGAGCTGCCCGCGCGGGATCTGGTGCCGGGCGATGTGGTGGTGCTGGAGGCCGGCGACGCGGTGTCGGCCGACTGCCGCCTGGTCGAGGCGCAGGAAGTCTCCGTCAACAACGCGGCGCTCACCGGCGAGAGCGACGCCGTCGCCCGGGTCGCCGGACCCGTGCCGGTGGGGCCGCCGCTGGAGGCGCGGAACTGCGTGTTCATGGGCACCGATGTCGTGGCGGGCGCGGGCCGGGCCGTCGTGTTCGCCACCGGGGCGACCACCGAGTTCGGGCGGATCTTCCGGCTCACCGCCGGGGCTCCCCGGCAGCAGACCCCCCTGCAGCGCCAGGTCGCGGCCATGGCCCGCCGGGTGGCGGGCGTCGCGCTGGCGACCGGGGCCGCCCTGTTCGCGGTGCGGGTGCCCGACGGTCAGCCGTTCGTCGACACGTTCGTCTTCGCGCTCGGGGTGATGGTCGCCCTCGTGCCGGAGGGCCTGCCGGCGACGCTCTCGGTCTCGCTGGCGATCGGCGTGCGCCGGATGGCTCGTCGACACGCCCTCGTCAAGCAGCTGCTGGCGGTGGAGGCCCTGGGGTCGACCAGCGTGGTGTGCACGGACAAGACGGGCACGCTCACGCAGGCCGAGATGACCGTCGTCCAGTTGTGGGCGGACGGCGTGTCGCACACCGTGTCGGGCGTGGGGTACGCGCCGGTCGGCGAGGTCGCCGACCGGCGCCCGGTGCGGGAGTTGCTGCGGGCCGCGGCTCTGTGCAGCAACGCGCGGCTGGTGCCGCCGACCGGGCGGGACGGCTGGCGGGTGCTCGGGGACACCACCGAGGGGGCCCTGCTGGTGGCCGCCGCGAAGGCCGGACTCGATCCGGGGCGGGAGGAGGCCCGTGCCCCGCGGGTGGCTGAGCATCCCTTCGACTCCGCACGCAAGCTGATGAGCACCGTGCACCACGACCCGGACGGCACGTACGTGGCATACGTCAAGGGCGCGCCGCTGGAGCTGCTCGCCCGCTGCGACTCCGTCGACCGGGACGGTGCGCGGAAACCGCTGACGGACGCCTGCCGAAGCGAGATCGCCGCCGCCGTGGACGGAATGGCGGAGCAGGGGCTGCGGGTGCTCGCGGTCGCCCGGCGGCAGGTCGTCGGTCCGCGCCCGCCGCTCGACGACGTCGAGTCGCAGCTGACCCTGCTGGGACTCGCCGGGATGTACGACCCGCCGCGGCCGGAGGTGCGGGACGCGGTGGACGCGTGCCGTCGGGCCGGTATCCGGATCATCATGGTCACCGGCGACCACCCCCTGACCGCGGAGGCCGTCGCCCGCCGCGTCGGCATCGTGCGCGGGCCGGCCCCTGCCGTGGTGACGGGTGCGCGGCTGGACGCGCTGGACGACGCCGGCCTGGACGCCGTGCTGGCGGGCTCGACCGAGCTGCTGCTGTGCCGGGTCGGTCCCGAGCACAAGATGCGGGTGGTCACGGCCTTGCAGCGGCGCGGCGAGGTCGTGGCGGTCACCGGGGACGGTGCCAACGACGCCCCCGCCCTCAAGCACGCGGACATCGGCGTCGCCATGGGTGCCTCCGGCACCGACGTCGCCCGTGAGGCCGCCGTGATGGTCCTGCTGGACGACTCCTTCGCCTCCATCACCACGGCGGTCGGACTGGGCCGTTCCGTCTACCGCAACATCCGCAAGTTCCTGATCTACCTGTTCAGCCACAACATCGCCGAACTCGTCCCGATCCTCGCGGCGACCTTCGCCGGATTCCCCCTGGTGCCGATCACGGCCGTGCAGATCCTCGCCATCGACCTCGGCTCGGACGTGCTGCCCGCGCTGGCGCTCGGTGCGGAGCCCATGGAGCCCGACGTCATGGACAGCCCACCGCGACCGCGCCGGGAACGGCTGTTCTCGGCGGGTGTCATGGGCCGCATCCTCTTCCTCGGCGGCATCCAGGCCCTCGGCGTGTGTGCCGTCTTCTTCTGGCACATCCATGCCTCCGGCATCCCGTACGCGGACTTCACCAAGACCGACCCCGTCTACCGGGAGGCGATCACCATGGTCCAGGCCGGCATCGTCGTCAGCCAGTTCTTCAACGCGCTCGCCGTGCGTACCGACCGGCAGAGCGTCTTCCGGGCCGGTCTGCTGAGCAACCCCTGGCTGCTGGCCGCCGGCTGCTTCGGTATCGCGCTGATGGCCGCCATCAGCTACGCGGCGCCGCTCCAGGCGGTTTTCGACACCGCGCCGCTGACCGCAGCCAACTGGGCGGTCCTGGCCGCGTTCGGCGTGCTGTTGCTGGCCGCCGAGGAAGCCCGTAAATGGGTGCTGCGGCACCGGAGGGGGTCCCCGGAGGGAGGGACATGATGAGAGTGGTGATCGTGGGCTGCGGCCAGGTCGGTTCCACCCTCGCGGCGCAGCTCGTGACCGAAGGCCATGACGTACGTGTCGTCGATCGGCACCCCAAGGCGCGCAGGCTGCTGCCGCCGAACTTCCCCGGCGCCTTCCACGTGGGCAACGGTTTCAGCCGCTCCGTACTGGAGGCGGCCGGAGTCGTCCACGCGGACGCGTTCGTCGCGGTCGCGTCGGGAGACAACAGCAACATCGTGAGCGCCCGCACAGCCAAGGACAGCTATCGGGTCCCCGTCGTCCTCGCCCGTGTCCACGACCCCGGCCGCGCCGACATCTACCGGGACCTGGGCATCGCGACGATCTCCAGCGTCCGCTGGACCGTCAGCCGCATCCACCAGATGCTGCTGCACCGCCATCTCACCCCGGAACTCTCCTTCGGCAACGGAGAGACCCTCCTGCTCCGCTCCCGGCTCCCGGCATACGTCACCGGACGGTCGCTGACCGAGTTCGAGGTCGACGGAGAGATACGCGTCGTGGAGATCAGCCGGTCCGGACGCTCGCTGCTGCCTGCCCATGGTGTCCTCGCCGAACCCGGCGACCTGGTCACCTTCGCCGTCGCGGCGACCGCGCTGGGTCGGCTGCGCGGCTTCCTCGACAAGGAGCTGGGAACGTGAAGGTCCTGATCGCGGGCGCGGGCCGCCTCGGCACCCAGATCGCCCAGGTGCTCGCCGCCGCCCGCAACGACGTCACCCTCATCGAGCACGACGAGGACCGCTTCGCCGAACTCGAAGGCATGCCGTCCGTGCATCTGGTGGCCGGGGACGCCGGCGAGTCCGGGCTCCTGGCGCGGGCGGGTGCGCCGGCCTGCGACCTCGTCGTCGCCGCCACCGGCCGGGACGAGGACAACCTCGTCATCAGCCTGCTCGCGAAGCGCCGGTTCGGCGTGGGACGTGTGGCCGCGCGCGTCAACGACTCGGAGAACGCCTGGCTCTTCGACCGACGGTGGGGCGTGGATGTGGCGGTGCCCGCCGCCACCCCGTTGATCTCCCTCATCGAGGAAGCCACCGGTGCTACGGACACGGTCGCGCTGCTGCGGCTGAGCAAGGCCGGCGTCGAGGTCATCGAGACGGCGATCACCGACGAGTCCCGGGCCGCAGGACACGCCCTGGGCGAGATCACACTGCCCGCCGGCACCGTGATCGCCACCGTCGTACGCGACGGACGGCCCACCGTCCCCGGCCCCGAGGTACGCCTCCTGCCGGGCGACGAACTCCTGCTCGTCTCCCACGCGGCCACCGAGCAGGAGATCCACGCGGCCTTCCAGTGACGACGCCGGTTTCCGTGCGGCCGAGCTCTCCCAGAGTCCTCACCGCTGCTGCCGGGCGTCCCGCGAGAACGTCGTCCTCCTTCAGCGGCCACGGGGTGCGCTCGGTCTCGTGCGCGTTGGCACACCGGTCCCTCACACGCCTGCCAGTGAGCTCCTGCCGGTAAGGGTGTCGCGGCGGACATCGTCGATACCGTTTCAAAAAGCGGCGCTCCAGAGTGCCGGAATCTGCTTCATCGACCACGAACGCCTGCCTGTGTTGGTGCCTGCTCTGGCTAGGGCCGGACGGTCGTTGAGGTGCGTCCGGCGAGGGTGGCAGAAGGAAGGCATGCCCAGGTCGATGGTCTGCCGTGCGCGGGCTCGCTCGGCATTGAGCAGGGCGCTTTTGTCCTGGCGGGCACCGGCTGTGAGGCCCACACTGCTGCGTGCTGCGTGCTGCTGTGGGCTACGGCACGGCGGCTCACAGGGCGACGATCTGCCATTCCTGGTTGCTGCCGGTGTTGGGCGGCCACTGGATGAGCGGGGTGCCGTCGGCGGTGTAGCCGTTCTGGGCGTCCACGCACATCCCGCTCTTGACGTTGACGATGCGGTGGTAACCGTTCGCGGCGGGGACCAGCTTCGACCACTGGTGTGCTCCGGTGTTGTCCGTCGACTGGTCGAGCGTCTGGCCCTGCGTGGTCGACCCACCGGGGCATTCGAGGAGCTTGCCGCTCTTGACGCACGCCGGGCGGAAGGATCCGTCGTGGTTGGGCAGGAACTGCCATTGCTGGTTGGTGCCGGTGTTCCACGTCCATATGATGGCGGGTGCGCTGTCGGCGGTGGAGCCGTCCTTGATGTCGAGCACCGTCCCGCTTCTGCGGTTCACCAGGCGGAACGTGCCCGTCAGCAGACCGATGGTGATGGTCGTCCTGGTGCCGGCGGTGAGGGAGACGACGCGTGCGTGGCTGCCGAGGGAGGAGGAGGTGACCGTCGCCGAGGTGGTCACCGACGTGATGCCGCGTCGACAGACGAGGGTGACGTCCTGGGTGATGTCCGAGGTCAGGACGACGGTGGCGGTGTGGGCCGTGGTGTCCCAGGCGAGGCTCTCGACGCGGATGCGGTTACGGCCCCGAACACCCTTGATGGTGCCATTGGGGAGTTGATCGGGGAGGGCGGGGAGGACTTCGAGGATGCCGGGCCGGCTGTAGATCAGGGACTCGGTGAGCATCGCGGGCAGGGCGTTGGCCGCGTCGGCGTTGTAGATCGTGAGATTGGGGTTGTGCGATGTCATCAGCGACTTGAAGACCATGTTGTTGCCGAGAATCTTGCGGAGGTTCGCGTAGACGCCGGGGCCGTCCTTGAGGCGGGCGCGGGCGAGGGTCCGGTGGATGGCGCCGTGGGCCGCCTGCGTCTCGTCGCCCCGTAGGTCCGGAGCTTTGCGGGCGCGCAGGACGAGGTCGGGCTTGTCCTCCGGGTTGATCTCGTGGAGGGGCCAGACGCCGTACATGTGCTGGGCGTGGTTGTTGTTGTAGTGGTCGGTGAGGCTGGGCCAAGCCCACTCGGCCGGTGCCCCGTCGCTGTTGACGCGGTAGTCGGGCAGCTTGGCCAGCAGGTCGGTCCAGCGTGCCACGCCTTGGCCGCTGCCCTGTTCGACACCGAGGGTGTTGGCGGCATCGATGGCAGCCTGGAGGGCGTGCCGGCCGGCGGCGATCTCCCCGGTTGAGTTGATCGACAGGTACGCGTTGCTGTTGCCGGGGTGGTTCTCCACGGAGAAGCAGGGCACGAAGACGACTTTGCCGCTGGAGTCGGTGCGGGTGAGGAAGTCCTCGTAGAACAGCGCCAGTTCCATCAGGGCGGGGGCCGGCTTGGTGCGGTAGAAGGTGCTGTCACCGGTGACCTGGTAGTACTCCAGCAGCGGGTAGAGCAGCCAGTCCGCGCCGCCGATCCAGGCCTGCCCGGGGAAGCTGCCGTCGAAGTGGAGCATGTGGCCGTTCTCGCCGTCGGTACGGATGGGGGCGAGGAAGCCGCGGTTGCCGTAGATGTTCTGGGCGTTGGTACGCCAGTCGGCGAGCTGGCCGAGGACGAGGTCGAAGCAGCCCTGCATGGCGTCGGTGAGGTCGAGGATGTTGCCGCCCGCGACCTGGAAGTTGACGTTGGCGTCGGTGGTGAGGTCATCCGCCCAGGAGCCGTTCCAGGTGCCGGTCCAGATGCCGGTCAGGCGCGGTGGCAGGACGCCGCTGGAACTGACGAAGAAGTACCTTCCGGAGTCGTACATCCGCTCCAGGAGCGCGATGTCGATGAGGGAGGTGTTGCTGTTCTGCCGCGCGATGAGCTCACTGGTGGACAGCTGCCGGTCGGTGGTGGAGACGTTCAGGTCGATGCTTGAGCGGTCGTACATCGCCTGGTGCAGGGGAGCGTGACGGGCGAGCAGGGTGGCATAGTCGGCGGTCAGGCCGGCCAGGGCGGTCTGCAAGGGCTGAGTGTTCCAGTCGGTGGCATTCTCGTACCGGCCGAGCTTGGTGAGCAGCAGCACCTTGGTGGCCCTTGGCGACCACGAGGGTCTGCCCGCTGACGGTGACGGAGGAGCCGCTGCCGGTGGCGACGATGCGGGTGACGCCTTCGTAGCCGTAGGCGCCGCCCGTGGGATAGGTGCCGCGCAGGCCGAGGTAGCCGTCGCCGTTGCTGACCGACGCGGTGGTGGAAAAGGTGACGCTGGTCGGGACGCCGTCGCGTGCGGTGTTGACGCTCAGGGTGGTGTCGCCGGTACGGCCGGTGGCGGGCAGCAGCTCGTGGACGATGACCTGGTCGGCGCGGGAGACGAACGCGTGGCGCTTCCACGTGCCGTACTGCTCGGTCCAGGTGTGGGTGACCTCGCCGGTGCGGAAGTCGGTGACGCGGGCGAAGTCGTTGACGGTGGTCATGCCCGGGGTGCTCAGCCGTAGTTCGTATCCGGGGTGGTAGGTCTGCGTCCAGCGCAGGCTCCAGCCGGACGCGAAGGTCGTCTGCGCTCCGGAGTAGTCACCGGCCAGCGCTTTGTCTCGCACGGACGCCAGCCGGTCGGCGATCACCAGGGGCGACATGGTGCGGGTGCCGTTGGGCAGGACGAACCGGTGGTGATTGAAGATGACCTTCTCCAGCGTCGGCGCACCGTGGTAGACGGCTCCGCATTCACCGTTGCCGGTCATGAACCCGTCGGTCCACGCCGACGCGGTGGTGGTGTCGTAGATGCCTCGGTCGGGGAGCGTGACCTGGGAAGGCACGGCGGCGAATGCCCGGTTGGCGCAGAGGCCGGGCAGCGCCAGGGCTCCGGCGGTCACGGCAGCTGAGGTCAGGAAATGTCTGCGGTCGAGCCGCACGTCGTGGAGTCCCATGGCGCTGATCCTTTGTGGGTCGAGGGAGGGACGGAAGCGATGGAGGTGGTGCTGACCGTGGTGCCGGGCCGCACGCCGGCCCGGCACCACGGTCAGCGTTCACAGTGCGACAAGTTGCCAGTCCTGGTTGAGGCCGTCGTTCATGGGCCACTGGATCACGTACGCGCTGTCGGCGGTCGAGCCGTCCTTGACGTCGGCGCACCATCCCGTGTGGACGTTGACGAGCCGGTAGTAGCCGCTGGCCTTGGAGGGGACCAGCGTCCACCACTGGTTGTCGGTCGAGGCGTCCGTTGCCTGGTCGAGGAGGGCGCCCTGGGCGGAGCCGCTGGGGCTCTCCAGGGCCTTGCCGCTCTTGACGCAGATCAGCCGGTAGGAGCCGTCGGTGTTCGGCACCAGCCGCCACTGCTGGTTGGTACTGCTGGTGCCGCCCCAGGGGTACTGGATGATGTTGGCGCCGTCGAGGGTCGAGGCGTCCTTGACGTCCAGCACCTTGCCGCTGTTGCGGTTGACCAACTTGAAGGTGCCAAGGTCCGCGGCGAAGGGCCGGTCGTAGACCTCCAGATTGCGGATCGAGGCCCACACTCCGGAGGGCAGACCGGTGACCGTGACCCGGACGTACCGCGCCTGCGCCTGGAAGACGGCGGCCTGGACCTGGCTGGTGCTTGTCGTTGCCGTGTTGTCGACGAGGGTGGTCCAGGTGGTGTTGTCCGTGGAGCCCTCGATCTTGTACCGGTAGTTGGTGTTGTCCAGCTCCCAGGCGATGCGGGTGCCGGTGAGGGAGCGTGTCGAGCCGAGGTCGACCTTCAGCCAGTGGCCGGTGTTGCCGTTGTTCGCGCACCAGCGAGTGGAGGTGGACCCGTCGACGGCCTTGGCGGCGGTGTTGCCCTTGGAGCTCTCCTCGCTGTCGGCGGTGGCGGTCTTACCGGCGGCGATGTCGGCCGGCTGCACGGACCGGTCGAGCGTGACGCCGACGACGCTGTCCTGGGGGTGGGTGGTGCGGTCGATGCCGGTGATGGCGACCCGGCCGTCACCGCCGACGGTGTAGGACAGGTTGGTGCCGGAGCGCACGTCGAAGACGCGGGTGACCTGGGCGTCACCGATCGACGGGGTGGTGAAGGAGGTGCCGCTGTAGCCGGGAAGCAGGTGGACGTAGAAGGTGTTGTCCTTGTACGTGAAGCCATACTGCCCGTCGACCGGGTTCCACGGGCCGCCACGGGTGCCGTAGACGGACTGGCCGCAGGCGGTCATGTAGGTGCCGATCTGGCGCAGCAGGCTCGCCTGGCCGGAGGAGACGGTGCCGTGCCGGTCGGGGCCGATGTTGACCATCGCGGTGATGTTCCGCACCCAGCAGTTGACCAGGATGTTCATGGCGGTGCCGTAGCTCATCACCTTGCCGTCGGAGTTGTAGCCCCAGGAGCTGCCGACGGTGAAGACCTTCTCGACGAGATTGCCGGTGCGGATCGCCCCGGTGGGTACCGAGGGACCCTCGTCGTTGATGTAGTCGCCCATCCAGCCGGAGCGCAGGTTGGCGACGATGTCGGGCTGGTGCTTGCGGACCATGCCCATCAGCCCCAGCGGCTTGCCGCTGGCGTCGGTCTCGCCGTACGTGGTGTCCACCGGCCACTGGTTCGCGGTGTCCCGGTACTGGCCCGGCTCCCAGAAGAAGGCCGCGTCGGCGTCACTGCCCTTCTCCGCCAGCCAGCCGCCGTCCCACCACAGGTCGTCGATGACGCCGTACTGAGTGACCAGCTCCTTGATGGATTCGTACACCTCGGTCTTCATGATCCGCGCGTTCTCCTTGTGCGCGGGGTCGGTGGTGTAGTTCCAGGGGTTGGGCGCGCAGTTGGTGCCGTACACGTCGTAGTAGCCGGGGTAGCGCCAGTTGATCGGCGAGTAGTACAGGCCCACCTTCAGTCCGGCCGCCCGCACCGCCGCGACGTAGTCCTTGACGAAGTCGCGGCTGAGCGGTGCCTGACCGGAGTTCCAGCTGCCCGGGTGGTTCAGCGGCCACAGCGCGAAGCCGTCGTGGTGGCGCGTCGTCAGCGTCACGTACTTCGCCCCGAAGTCCTTGGCCAGCTGGGCCCAGGCCGTCGGGTCGTAGGCGTCCGCCGTGAACTGCTCACTCGTGGCGTCGGTGACGTACTTCTTGTAGTTCTCCGGTGTCACGGGGGCGTTGTGCATGTACCACTCGCCCTTGGCCGGGCCCGAGTAGACACCCCAGTGGATGAACATGCCCAGCTTGGCGTCCTGCAGCCACTGGATCTTGGAGTCGGGCTGCTGTTCCAGGCCCATGTCGGTCTTGGGAATGCGCAGGGGCGGGAGCGGCAGGGGGTCGGTGACCGTTGCGGCGTACGCGGGTGTTGTCAGCGCGAGGGAGCCGACCGCGGCGCCCACCGTCATGGCCGCCATGCCGGCGATCACCGATCTGCGTGAGATGGATTCCGGCAACGTGGTTCCTCCTGTTTGATCGTCGGAAAGGCGCCCGGGGCGACGGCCTTGGGGCAGACGGCAACGCGGCTCGACCGGAGGATCCGGGGAGCCATGAGAGTCCCGCTCTCCGTCTGACGTCGCCCGAAGACATTGGATGGATTAACGAACATGCATAGAGCTCCTGTCCAGACTTGTGCCGCAAGTTTTCTGATCAGCGCATGAGAGATTCCTGGGGTGCCTCGGCGATCAAGCTAGACATGGGATGTATACGAAAGGACGGTTCCGGCATGGAGCCCAAGGTCGGATTCGCCCGAAGCGTTGACGAGGCTCCTGCCGGGCCCTAGCGTGCTCCAGCAGAAACACACACCTTCTGACATTTATCCAAGTCTCCGGGTGGAAGAGCCGCCACCCGAGAAGAGCCGAACCCGGCGCCGGCTTCTGCCCCCTCGCCGGCTGTCGACGAAGGAATCCCCATGCTCCGTCGTGTCTGCTTGCTGTTGTCGGCCGTACTCGTCTGCGTGTCCGGACTGCTGGCCACCGGCACGCCTGCGCAGGCCGCTTCTGTGACCGTGACCAACGCGACCCAGTTCACCGACACCACCGGCGCCGTGGTCCACGCCCACGGCGGCGGCGTGATCAAGGTCGGCTCGTACTACTACTGGTTCGGCGAGAACCGCAACGCCGACAACTCCTTCAAGTACGTCTCGGTCTACCGCTCGACGGACCTGAAGACCTGGGAGTTCCGTAACAACGTCCTCACGCAGAGCAGCGCCGCCGAGCTCGCCTCCGCCAACATCGAGCGGCCGAAGGTCGTCTACAACAGCACCACCGGCAAGTACGTCATGTGGATGCACAAGGAACTGGCGACCGACTACACCCAGGCCCGCGTCGCCGTCGCCGTGTCGGACACGGTCGACGGCAACTACACCTACCTGGGCAGCTTCCGGCCGCTCGGCATCACCTCGCGGGACATGACCCTGTACAAGGACACCGACGGCACGGCCTACCTGGTCTCCTCCGCCAACGAGAACGCCGACCTCGACATCTTCAAGCTCACCGCCGACTACACCGGGGTCGACAGCCTGGTCGCCAACCCGTGGCCCGGCACCTACCGCGAGGCGCCGGCGCTGTTCAAGCGGGGCGGTGTCTACTTCATGCTCACCTCGGGCAACAGCGGCTGGAAGCCCAACCAGCAGCGGTACGCCACTGCCACCAGCCTGGCCGGCCCGTGGACCGCGATGACCGACGTCGGCAACGACACGGCCTACGGCTCCCAGACGGCCTTCGTCCTCCCCGTTCAGGGCACCGCCGGCACCTCCTACCTGTACATGGGTGACCGCTGGGGCAACTCCATGGGCGGCACGGTCGAGGACTCCCAGTACGTCTGGCTGCCGCTGACCTTCCCCACCAACACCACCATGGACCTGCCGTGGTACCCGCAGATCGCCGTCGACACGGCAGCCGGAACCGTCACCGGCGTGGGCGGCGGCCCGTACTACAACCTCGTAGCCCGGCACAGCGGCAGGTGCGTCGACGTCTCCGACAACTCCGCCGCCGACAGCGCTGTCATCCTGCAGTACGACTGCAACGGCGGCCTCAACCAGCAGTGGAGGCTCACCGACGTCGGCGGCGGCTACGTCCAGATCGTCGCCGAACACAGCGGCAAGTGCCTGGACGTCTCGAACGCCTCCACCGCGGACGGCGCCTACGTCAACCAGTACAAGTGCACCACCGGCACCAACCAGCAGTGGCTCTTCCAGGATCAGGGCAACGGCTACTACCACCTCGTCGCCCGGCACAGCGGCAAATGCCTGGACGTGAAGGACGCGTCCGCGGCCAACGGCGCCCGCCTCATCCAGTGGCCCTGCGGCACCGGCACCAACCAGCAGTTCCAGCAGCGCACCGCCTGACCGCCGGGGCGTCCTGGTCAGGGCCATGATTCACCCACGTCCGTCGCTCGCGCCGTCCAGGCGGCCGCCGTGTTGGTGGCGGCGTACGCCGGAGGGCGGAGCGCACCCGCCGAGGAGCAGGGCGGCCACGGCCACCTGGGGGACACCCGAGCTGCAGGCAGTGCCAACTGTGGACCGGGAGTTCGCGCGGAACAGGTCTTCGCCAAAGCGGACACCACAGGCCGGGGTGGTCAGGTCGCGGACAAGGTGTGATCCGGTCAGGGTGGCATCCGTCCCGCGCGCCCGTTGCACGCGGGATGGACCAATAGCCGCCCGTCCGGGCCCTGGTGCCGGAGAAACGGGGCCGATGCATGGCGCTCGTCTCCTCTGATGTGCCCGATCCGCCGACCGGACGACGAAGCCCGGCGGCCAGGACGTCGTCGGTCGGTGCTGTCCAGATGGTGGAGGACCTCGGCCGGCGCAGCGGTGTCACACAGGCCGCCACCGTCCTGGCCGCCACCACGGACCTCACCGTCGGGATCGGCATCCTGCCCGCAGGTATCCGCAATGCGGGCTTCGCCGCGATGGAACTGGCCACCCTCGCCCAGCTCATCGTGGGCATCGGCCACGGCATGCCCGGCCGACTGCCCCTCGGCGCTGCCCGACTTCGGACAACGGTGGACTTATCGAACGACGCCACCAGCCGCCCGCCGGGCAACCGGGCCGACTTCGGGTAGACCGCGCGGTTTCCTCGCCCCTTCAGGCACGCATCACCGCCGAGCTGGTAGAGGAACCCGCCGGTCGGGTTGTACGCCTGCGCGCCGGACGCGGGGACGGCCAGCAGCGCGGCCGCCGTGGCCGAAGGTTCCCAGCGCCCTTCCCGGGGTTCTTCTCCGCATGACTCCTCCTTCGAAGAGCACGTCGGAAACGGACGCCTGCTCAGGCGTCCGGGGTGGTGCCGCCGTACTCGGTGACGAGGACACGGACATCCCACGGGCCCAGGTCCACGTCCGCACCGGCCGGTACGTCATCGCCGTTCAGGACGTCGGACAGGCTGACAGGGGACGGGACCCGCCTGGGCTCCCAGCTCCAGTTGTGGACGACATGGACGTGACGCCCGTCCGGCGAGGTCCCGGTCGTGACGGTCACGGACTCGGGCAGGTCCCGCCAACCGCTGCGCGGGTCCGGCGCCGTCCAGGCGGCCAGCGCCCGGGCGAGAGCACGGCCGGGGACCGTTCCCACGCAGGTGACACGGCCGGCACCGTGGATACGGGTGGTGACCGCGGGCCAGCGCCCGAAGTGCGGGTGCTCGTAGGAGGCCAGCGCCTCGGCATCGACGGGCGTGAGTCCTTCGGCCCAGTGCGTCGCGGTCGCGTCGGCGGGAACCTCGAACGCGCCGCCGGGCACACCGCGGACCGGTACGGTCCCCACCAGGTTGCTGAACTCGTCGTAGTGCACCCCCGCGGCCTCGGCCAGACGCCCGGGGGCCGTTTCGTGCCGGGCGCGCGCCTCGTGGTCGGCGTATCCGGTGCGGGGTCCGAGGACGAGGTGGCCGCCGGCGTGGGCGTAGGAGGTGAGCCAGTCGAGGGCGGCGTCGGTGGCGATGTACAGCGCCGGCACGACCAGCACCGGGTGGCGACGCGCCGCCTCCTGGGGTGAGCCCTGGACCAGCTGCCCGACGTGCACGATCCGCACCTGCCGGCCGGACTCGAAGGCACCCCGGTAGAAGGGGTCGAAGACACGGTGGTAGGCCGCGGGGTCGGGTTCACCGTTCGGCTTGGCCAGCGGCGGGTACTTCTGCATCAGCCACTTGCTCGGCATCGAGTAGACCATCGTGAGGTCGGCGTCCGGCTCGATCCCCGCGACGAGGGGGCCGGCCTTGGCGAACTCGGCGCCCAGACGCGCGATTTCGGCGTAGGTGCGGCCGGGCTTCCCGCTGTGCGGCAGGACGCCGCCCCAGTAGGTCTCGGCGCCGAAGCGCAGGGTCTGCCACTGCCAGTACTCGATCATCCGGGCGCCCCGGGCCACGTGCGCCCACGCCGTCTGGCGCCACTGGCCGTCGTAGCCGGGCCGGTTGTCCCAGCAGTAGCCGATGGAATGCGCATTGGTCTCGGTGACCAGGAAGGGCTCCTGGCGGGAGGAGAACATCCAGTCCGCGGTCTGGTACATCGACCAGACTCCGGTCGTCTTCCAGCCCTGCTCGTGCTCGTCCGGGGTGGGGTCGGGCAGCAGGAGGCCGTCCTGCATGTCGTAGTACGGGTTGCCGGAAGCGATGTCGAGCCGTGCGGCCAGTTCGGCGTCCGCCACGCCCTGCCGTGTGTAGGAGATGCAGGTGGTGACGAACTGCCCGTCGCGGGCGTACTCGCGCACGATGTCCGCCTGCCAGCCGATGAACTCGGTGACCTGCCGGGCCTGGAACTCCCGCCAGGCGACGTCGTATTGCGGCTGTTCGTTGCCGTCCGGGGTCCACAGGTCGGACCAGTCGGACAGCCGGTGCGACCAGTAGACCAGGCCCCACTCGCGGTTGAGCGTCTCGACGTCGCCGTACTTGTCGCGCAGGTGGTCGACGAAGCGCTGGAAGACACCGCGGTTGTGGAAGAGATGCAGGCCTGGCTCGTTGTCGACCTGCCAGCCGATGACCGCCGGATGGCCGGCGTACCGGGCGACGATCTTCCGGATGATCCGCTCGGCGTGGAAGCGGAAGGCCGGGTGGGTGAAGTCCACCTCCTGCCGTGCGCCCCAGCCGATACGCTCGCCCGTCCGCCGCTCCCCCGTGATCTCCGGGTACTGGCGGGCCAGCCACGGCGGCACCGCGTAGGTGGGTGTGCCGAGGACGACGGAGATGCCGCGCTCGTGGGCGCCGTCCAGGACCGGTTGGAGCCAGTCGAGGTCGAAGCGGCCGTTCTCGGGCTCCCAGGTGGACCAGACCGACTCGCCGACCCGGATCACGGTGAAGTGCGCTTCGGCCATCAGGTCCAGGTCGGTCTTCAGCTGTTCGCCGGGCCGCAGTCCGGGGTCGTAGGCGGGCGTGTACTCGTGGTAGTACGCGGCGCCGAAGAGGACGTGAGCGGGCAGAACCGCCATGGGGGAACCTCCGGGGAGTCGATGGGGTGGGTCCGGGTGTCGGCGCTGTGGTCGGCGGGGGGGCACTGCTTGACGCCGCCGGCGGCCAGACCGCTTAGCCAGTACCGCTGCAGGAGCAGGAAGGCGACGACGAGCGGAATGACGGAGATGAGGGACCCGGTCACGACGAGGCGGACCTCGTCAACACCCCGTGGGCCATCAGTCGTGAGCGGATGCGCCTCCGCCCAGGGGCGGGACGGATCTGCCCTCACTCGGGGAAGGAGCGACGGACCGGCCGTGGTCCGGGGTCTTCCGGGACGGCGGGGGTGCGGTCGAGGCGCGGATCACCAGGTCGACCGGTGGTTCAGTGGCCGGCAAGGGGGGCGCGTCGGGGTTCTCGATGGAGTGCACGAGGCGTTTGAGCCCCTCCTGCGCCACGGTGTCGAAGGGCTGACGCATCGTGGTGAGCGGAGGGGTGACGTAGGCGGCGACGGGGTTGTCGTCGAAGCCCACGACGCTGACGTCCTCGGGCACGCGCCGGCCGGCTTCCGCCAGCGCGCGGATGAGCCCGATCGCCATGTCGTCGTTGGCGGCGAACACCGCGGTCAGGTCGCCGTCGGCGGCCAGTTCACGGCCCGCGGCGTATCCGGCCGAGGCAGACCAGTCGCCCTCGGCCACGGGCGGTATCCGCCTGCCGTGCGCGGCGAGCGTCGACCGCCAGCCCTCCAGCCGGTCCCGGGCGGCGTACCAGCGCTGCGGGCCGGCGAGGTGGTGGACGGTCTCGTGCCCCAGTTCCAGCAGGTGCTCGGTCGCCGCGCGCGCCATCAGATCGGCGCCGACGCCGGCGGCGAGCGTTCTCGGCGTGGACAGGGCCGGCGCCCCGAGGACGAGGACCGGTACGTCACCGCGGGTGGAGAAGTCCTCGCCGTGTCCGTCGTCGATCGGTTCGGAGATGACGATGCCGTCCACGCCCTGATCGAGCAGCGAGTCGACGGCCCCCGCGACGCCCGTCGGGTCGCCTTCCACGGTGTTGACCACGCGGAGGGCGTAGCCGGTGTCCCGTACGGCGCGCTCGACCCCCATGATCAGGGAGGCGGGGCCGTACAGGGCGGTTCCCAGCGTCACCACACCGATGGAGCGGGTGCGTCCGGAGGCCAGTGCGCGGGCCGCGTTGTTCAGCCGGTAGCCGAGTTCCTCACCGGCCTCCAGCACCCGGCGGCGCACCTCCGCGGAGACGTACGGCTCGTCGTTGTAGACCCGGGACACCGTCTTCTGGGACACGCCCGCCAGCCGGGCCACATCCACGCTGCGCGGTGGGCCGGAACTGCCGCCCCGTCCTGCGCCTCGACTCATGGTGACTCCGGATGCTCGCGACCGATGGTGGTACCGGCTCGTATGACTGCGCTGACATGTCTACGCAGTCAGAGCGCGGCCGTCAAGGGTCTCAGGGAATCGGGGACTCCGCGACCGGCCTTCGAGGGGCCGTGCCGCCTTGCCGTACGGCCCTTTCGGCACCTGCCGGCAGGGCGGTCAGCCGAACAGGCGTCGCTGGATCTCCCGCCGGTAGTCCTCCAGCGTCCGGTCGAGGTGTACGGCCGTGGCCTCCGCGGCCTCG